>VEPJ01000192.1 GCA_012026925.1 Gammaproteobacteria bacterium
AACTGCTGGAAGCGGAGTCGGCCTCGTACCACGCGCCCGGGACGTGCACGTTCTACGGGACCGCCAATTCGAACCAGGTGCTGCTCGAAGCGATGGGGTTGATGGTGCCGGGCGCGGCGTTCGTCAATCCCGGCACCCCGCTGCGCGAGGCGTTGACGCGTGCAGCGACATGGCGCGCGGTTGCACTGGCTGGTGGTGCGCGCGCGGCGTCTTTCGCGGCAACCGTGGATGAGCGCTCGCTCGTGAATGCCGTCGTCACGCTGATGGCCACGGGTGGTTCGACCAACCACACGCTGCACCTCGTCGCGATGGCCCGCGCCGTGGGGCTGACCCTCACCTGGGACGACATGGCCGCACTGTCGGCGGTCACGCCGCTGCTGGCGCGCGTCTACCCGAACGGCACCGCGGACGTGAACCACCTCCAGGCGGCCGGCGGGTTCGCTTTCATGGCCCGCCAGTTGCTTGCTGCGGGCCTGCTCCACGGCGACGCACGCACGGTGTGGGATGCGCCACTCCACGGTTGCTTGCAGGTGCCAGATCTCGACGACGGTCGCCTCGTGTGGCGCGATCCGCCCGCGCGCTCCGGCGATCCGTCGGTGCTGCGCGGCATCGACGAGCCTTTCGCCGCCGACGGCGGGCTGCGCGTGCTCGACGGCAACCTCGGCCGGGCGGTGGTCAAGGTCTCGGCAGTGAAACCGGAGCACTGGCGGATCGAGGCGCCAGCGCGCGTGTTCGAGGATCAGGCACAGTTGGAAGCGGCCTTTCGCGCCGGCCGCCTCGACGAGGATTTCGTCGCGGTCGTCCGCTTCCAGGGGCCGCGCGCGAACGGCATGCCGGAGCTGCACAAGTTGATACCGCTGCTGGCAGTGCTGCAGGAACGGGGCCGCAAGGTCGCGCTCGTGACGGACGGGCGGATGTCGGGTGCCTCAGGCAAGGTGCTCGCAGCGATCCACGCCACGCCCGAGGCGCTCGACGGCGGCCCGCTGGCACGGATCGTCGACGGCGACGTGGTGCGCATCGATGCCGCTCTCGGAACGCTCGAAGTGCTGGTTGCCGCGGAGTCGTTCGCGGCGCGGTCTTTGGCAATACGTTCATCGCGCGAGTCCGCGTCGGGCACGGGCCGGGAATTGTTCGGGCTGATGCGGCGCGAAGTCGGGCCCGCCGAGCGCGGCGCTTCCTTCCTCTTTGCGGACTGAAGTCATGAACGTCCATCAGCTGCTGTCGATCTCTCCCGTCGTTCCCGTGGTGACGATCCGCGACGCGCTCAAGGCCGTGCCGGTGGCCCGCGCGCTGGAGGAGGGCGGCGTCCAGGTCATCGAGGTCACGCTGCGTACCGAGTCGTCGCTCGAGTGCATCGAGCGCATTGCTCGCGAACTCCCGTCGATGACCGTGCTCGCCGGGACCGTGTGTCATGCGTCGCAGGTGCGGGAGTCGCTCGCGGCGGGTGCCGCCGGCATCGTTTCGCCCGGCCTCACCGAAGCGATCGCCGCGGCGGTCGACACCGCAGGTGTGGCCTGGCTGCCGGGCGTGGCCACGGCGTCCGACATCATGCGCGGGCTCGCGCTCGGCGCCGATTGCTTCAAGTTGTTTCCCGCGAGCATCGCGGGCGGTCCCGAGGCATTGCGCGCTTTTGCCGGGCCGTTCCCGGGCGTGCGCTTCTGTCCCACCGGAGGAATCGACCGGGCCTCCGTGGGACGCTACCTCGAACTCGGCAACGTCGCCTGTGTCGGTGGGTCGTGGGTGGCGACCGAGAAAATGATCGACGCGAGTGATTGGGGAGCGATCCGCGCGAACGCCGAGTTCGTGGCGACGCTGCGCGCTGCCGGCTGAGCCAGTCGGCTCCGTCGAGCGCGAAACAGCAAGCCGTCTCAGCGGCCGCGCACCTGCGCAAGCAGTCGTCGAGCTTGAGCCTCTCCCGGGTATGAGGACTGCGCGCCAGGGCGCGTGACGGAGTCGGACGCGCAGAGACAGCCCAGCAACACGGCATCCCCAGCCGTCATCCCGGACGCCAATCCGAATGCGACGGCGCCGACGAAGGCATCGCCGGCCCCGGTCGTGTCGACGGCGCGGGCGCTCGGAGCCTGCACATGGGAGATCTCGCCCGACTTCCCGCAGTACGCCGCGCCCCGTTCGCCCAGGGTGACAGCGACTCTGCACCCCAGTGACTCGGCGAGCTCCCTGATCGTCGAATCTGAGCCGGGACCCAGGCCTCCGGGGTGTAGTGCGGCGAACTCTGTTTCGTTGGGAATGATCCAGTCGCTGGCTTGCGCCAACTCCGCGTGCAGCGGCGCGAACGGAGCGGGATTCAGGACGGTCGTGATGCCGCGCGCTCGGGCGGCCGCGAATGCCGCAATCGTCACTTCCTGCGGGATCTCGAGTTGCCCGATGATCACCGCCGTGCCAGACAGGCGCTCGATTGCGGACCGAGCCTGCTGCGGGGTCATCGCATTGTTCGCTCCGGGAACGCAAATGATGCGGTTGGTCCCGTCCGGCTCCACCCAGATGGCGGCCATGCCACTGGCGCCTGCGACGCGCGTGACGAGGGACGTATCGATCCCCTGCGACCGCAGGTTCTCCATGGCGGTGTCGCCGAAGACATCGTCGCCGAGCGCGTTGACCATGTGCACGGTGGCACCGAGGCGTCGCGCCATCACGGCCTGGTTCGCGCCCTTGCCGCCGTGACCGAGCGTGAACGCATCGCCGATGACTGTTTCGCCTGCGTGCGGGATCTTGCGCGAGTACGTGGTCATGTCGATCATCGTGCTGCCGACGACCATGACCGCCGCTGACGTTGCCATGCCGTTGTCTCTTCCTTCAGTCATCGCAGCTGCGACGGGACGATCGAGGAGTTTGCGGCCTCACGAACAGACGTCATGGCCGCTCATGGCGCGTATGCCAGGTTTCCCCTGAGCACGATGTCCCTGCTCGAGCGCGCGACCAGGATTTCGAAAGTGCCCGGCTCTACCCGCCATGACCTGGCAGCGACGTCGTAGTACGCGAACGCCCGTCGATCGAGACCGATGCTCACCCGCCGGGTCTCGCCGGGTTGCAGCTCCACCTTCGCGAAACCCTTCAGTTCCTTCGGCGGCCTGGGCACGTCGCTGTGCGGGTCGGCCACGTACACCTGCGCGACGTCGGCGCCGGCGCGTTTGCCGGTGTTGGTCAGGTCGAAGCTGACCTCGACCGTGCCGTCGCGTGTGCGAGCCGGCGAAATCGTCAGCGCTCCGTAGGCAAAGCTCGTGTAGCCGAGACCGTGGCCGAAGGGAAACAGCACGTCGACGCCCTTCGCGTCGAAGCCGCGGTAGCCGACGAAGATTCCCTCCCGGTAGCGGACCGCAAGGGTGCCTGGTTCGGGGTAATAGGAATCGTACGAGGGATTGTCCTGCCAGTGCCGCTCGAACGTCGCGGGCAGGCGGCCGGAAGGGTTCACCACGCCGAAGAGGATCTCCGCGATCGCGGTGCCGCCCTCCTGGCCCGGATACCAGGCCTGCAGCAGGGCAGGCACCCGGTCGATCCAGGCGTTCATGTCCACGGCGCCGCCCGAGTTCATGACCACGACCGTTTTCGCGTTCGCGCCGGCCATTGCAGCAATGAGCTCGTCCTGGCCAGGCGGCAGCCGGAACGTTCGATCGGCTCCCTCGGATTCCGTCACGTCGTCGAATCCAGCGGCGACGACCACGAGGTCGGCGTCGGCGGCCATCCTCTTCGCCGCATCGGTCACGCGATTACCATGCCGCGAGATCGCCAGCCAAAGGCGGTCACCCGGCCACTTCTGGCGACCCCGCTGCTCGAGCACGACCTTGTGCGTGCCCGCCTGAAGCGGCAGCGTCACGTAGTCGGCGATGGCCTTGTTGAGCGTCCAGCTGTCGAGAACCAGCGTGTCGTCGACGTACACCCGGTAGTAGCCGCCCCCGTCGCCCGCGGACGCCACCACGAGGTCGAACGTGCCGTCGACTGCGACGGAGTAGAAGCCCGTCCAGCGATCCGATGCCGTGTTCTCGGGATACTCGGGATAACCCGACTCGATCCCGATCCCGACGAACGGCTCCACCCGGGTGATCACGGCTTCGCCGGACAGGTCGTCGCTCGCGAAATATTCGGCGCGCATGCCCGGCGTCGTGCCCGACGCGTCCGTCGTGAACCGCGAGTCGCGCACCATCTCGGCCAGCGTGGGGATGCCCTGTGCGTACAGCACCTTCGTCGCCGTGCCCGCGACGCCGACCATGCCTTCCAGGAGACTGATCGAGGTGAACGGCTTGGTCTTCGAGCTGCCACCGCCGCCGACGACCGCCGGGTGCGCATTCGGCCCGACGACGAGGACGGTGCGGACGTGCCCAGGGTCCACCGGCAGCAGTGACTGGTCGTTCTTCAGGAGCACCATGCCCTCGCGCGCGCCCTGCAGTGCCGCCTGTCGTGCCGCCAGGTTGTAGCGGGGAATCGAGAGGTCGAGCTGCTCGCGATCGAGCCACCCGAAGCGCGCGGCCACGCGCAGGATGCGCCTGACCTTGTCGTCCAGCGGCGCGGCGCTGACGGCGCCAGACTCGAGGGCGGGAAGCAGCGTCCTGCGATTGAAATGGGTGGGATCGGGCATCTCGATGTCCAGCCCGCCGTTGGCCATGGCCAGCCCGTCGTAGGTCGAGATCCAGTCCGACATGATCACGCCGTCGAATGCCCACTCACCCTTCACGATGTCGTTGTTGAAGCGGGCGTGCTGCGACATGTGCTCGCCGTTGGCCAGGTTGTAACCCGCCATGATCGCCCCGACCCGCGCCTCCTTGACCGCCGCCTCGAAGGCTGGAAGGTAGATCTCGCGCAGCGTGCGTTCGTCGACGATCGAGTCGGCGTTGTTGCGATCGAACTCGGCATTGTTGGCTGCGAAGTGCTTGACCGTGGCACTCACGCCCTGGCTCTGCACGCCCTTGATGAAGCCGACCGCGATGCGACTGGCGAGGAACGGATCCTCGCCCAGGTACTCGAAGTTCCTCCCCGCGACGGGCCCGCGGTAGATGTTGACGCCGGGCGCGAGCAGGAAATGTGCACCTCGGGCGCGCGCCTCACGGCCGAATTCGACGCCAATGCGTTCCGCCAGTTGAGTGTTCCAGCTGGCAGCCAGCGCGATGCCGCCGGCAAACGCGGTGGCAGGACCGTCGCTGCGCACGCCCATCGGCCCGTCGATCATCCTCATGCGAGGCACGCCGAGGCGTGGCACGCCGCGCAGGTACAGGTAGTCGACGCCGGCCAGCAGGTCGATTTTTTCCTCGACCGTCATTGCCTCGAGGATCGCCTCGATACGGGACTCAGGTGCCATCGTCGGCTCCTTGGCCAGGGCCGGAAGCGTGCCAAGCAGCATGACCGCAACCGGTATCTTGTTTCGAAGCATCTTGTTCTCGCGGCGTCACGCCTGGTACCGGAAGCCCCATGATAATGGAAGGGCGTGCACGGGCCAGAGCGCATCACGATGCCAGGGTGCGCCGACGCCGGACATTGCGGCTGCACTCGGCAGCGCTGGATGCTGCACCCGGACCTGACCAGTCGGGAACGAACGGTCGGGACAGCGGCGACCTGACAGTTGATTCGTGAATTGCGAACTGCAATAGCGGCGTGCCTACGCGCTGTTCAACAAATC
>VEPJ01000220.1 GCA_012026925.1 Gammaproteobacteria bacterium
AACCCATCCATGGGGGCTCCGGCCGCGACGCCCTGTCGCGGACGGCTCCGCAGCCATCAACCCGACCGCGCCGAGCACGGCGAGGCTGCATGCGCTGCCGTTACGCGGCGCGATTTGCTGTCGCGGCCTTGGTTCCGCCGGCGGTGAGCGCGCGGCCGAGCTTCCGCGAGCCGAGTGCAGGCGTGAAATCGCGGCCGTCCCAGACTTGCTCGCCCGCGATGAAGACTGTGGTCACGACGCCGTCCGAGCGGTTCACGAGCTGCTCGTGCTGGAAGATGTCGCGATGGATCATGCGGCGGTTTGCGTCGGTGTCGTAACGCAGGAGCGCCTCGGGATCGATCAGCACGACGTCCGCCCGGGCGCCCGGGTCGATGCGCCCGGCATCGACGCCGAAGAACTCCGCGGGCTCGCGAGTGAGCCGGCGCACTGCATGCGCGACCTTGTCGACGGACTCGCGCGCGGCGAGCTGCAGCGTGAGCAGGTTGCCATCGAAGAACGCGAGATTGATGAGGTGCGCGCCGCTGTCGTTGAATCCCGGCAGCAGGTGCTCGTGGAACAGCAGTTCCTTGAGGACCTCCGGGCGGTCGTTGGCGACGACGAACCACCAGCGCAGGTCCCGGTCGTAGCGGCGCAGCAGGTGCAGCAGGAACGATCCTTCGCGGCCGATCGGGCTCGGGAAGGAAGACAGCGCCTCGCGTTCGGCGTCGCTGCGCGCCGCCGATTGATCGCCCGACTGGAACTGCCGGAGTCGCCGGTAAATTGCGCCGAACGACTCGCCGCACCAATCAGGCACCGGACAGCGCTCCACGCGCAATGCGTCGAGGTCGCGGTTGAACGTCGAGACCGCGCCCGTGTCGTGCCACTCCTTCACGAACAGGGATCCAAACTCGTCGCTCGCCATGATCCGACGCCGTGAGGCGACGTCCTCGATCTCGCAGGACATCAGCTGCCGCGTCGAGTCGAATTCCTCGAAGATCGGGCAGATCGCGCCTTCCGAGTACATCCGGAACGGCGTGCCGAGCACCTGGAAGTGGAACCGCCCATTCACGAGCGACGAGTTGAGGAAGCTCGCGATGGCCGGGAAGAGCTTCCAGGTGCGGCGTTCGTGCGTCAGGTCCACGGCCGTGAGCGCGGACGTCCTGAGCGGGCGGCCGAACAGGCGGCCGCTGGTGAAGAAGAATCTGAGAAACGTTGCGAAGCGACGCGCGGCGTCGGGCGTGCACTGCCAGACGCGGTCGTGACGCCGGACCACGTCGAGCAGCGACCTGAGTTCGCCGAACGATGCATATTGCGTCGGGATGCGCCGTCCCTTGTGCGGGTCGTTCGCGAGGTAGTGGAACGGGATCGCGTCGGTCGAGAAACCCGCGTATCCCTCGCGCATCGCCGTCTCGAGCAACTCCGCCATGCGGCGCAGTTCCTGTGCGGTCGGTACGCGCGTCACCGCGGCCTCGGTCCCCATCACTTCGATCCGCAGCATCGAGTGAGGGATGAGTGGCACGACGTTGGGCCCGAGCGGCAGCGAATCGAGGTGCTCCAGGTAGCCGGCCGTCGTGTCCCAATCGATGCGGTCCACGACCTTGCGCAGCACGGGCTTCGGGATGTTCTCGACGCGCGTGAAGCAGTCGAGGATCGGGTCGTCGCCGTTGCGTCGCTGTGATCCGAAGGCCGTGCCGAGGCTGCAGTTGCCGACGACCACGGTCGTCGTGCCGTGACGGACCGATTCCGGGAGCCCGGGCGCCAGTTCCAGCTCTAGATCGAGGTGCGTGTGGATGTCGAGCAGGCCGGGCATCAGCCACTGGCCGGTCGCATCGACGACCCGTTCGGCCTGCGCCGGATCCAGCGACGGCGCGCGCTCGGCGATCCGGCCGTCGCGGATGGCCACGTCCTCCCGGCGGGGAGGTGCGCCCGAGCCGTCGAATACGGTCGCGCCACGAACAAGGGTCTGCCAGCGTCCGGTCATCACCAGAGGTTAGCGAAACCCGCGGGAGCCATGCCCCATTTCGTCAAAATACACGAATGCCGTGTATTATTGATCACAAGTACGATCGTGGAAACCGCCGTGAAGAACGTGACGATCACCATGGACCAGGCGACCTTGCAGTGGCTGCGGCGACTGGCGGTCGAGCGTCACATGAGTCTCTCGAGCCTGGTGGGGGACCTGCTGCGCGAGCGGATGCTGGGCGACCAGCGCTATGAGCTGGCGATGCGCCGCTACGTGTCGCTCGAGCCACGTCCGCTCGGAGCGAAGGGCCAGGAATATGCGACGCGCGAGGCTCTGCATGACCGGTCTCGTCTTCGTTGACACGAGCGTCCTGCTGTACGCGGTCGACACCCGCGACGCGTCGAAGCACCTGGCCGCCCGGGACTGGATGGACCGCCTGTGGCGGGAGCGCAGCGGGCGCACCGGTGTGCAGGTGTTGAGCGAGTTCTACGTCAACACGACGCGCGTCCTCGCGCCGGGTCTCAGCCGCGAGGAAGCCTGGGATCACGTCAGCGCCCTCATGGAGTGGAATCCGCAGCCCGTCGACGCGCGCGTGCTGGACCTCGGGCACCAGATCCATGTCCGGCATGGCCTGAGCTGGTGGGACAGCCTCGTCGTCGCCGCGGCCCATGCCCAGGGCTGCGCACTGCTGCTGACCGAGGATCTACAGCACGGCGGTGTCTACTCGGGTGTCACTGCGCTCGATCCGTTTCGGGCGGCAGTGCAGGAAAGTCGGGAAACATACATGCCGCAGATCGCAGCGCAGCCACGGCGCGGGCGGGGTAGGCCTCGAACGAAGCGCTCGGCCGGTTGAGTCCGCTTGCGTGCCGCGCGCCGATCAGGACCGGACGCGGTCCGGTGGCTCCTGGCCGGCGAGCACGGCCAGCAGGTTTCGCGCAGCCCGCCACACCATCGCGTGCCGGGTCGCGAGCGTCGCGCTGCCCACGTGCGGCGCCAGCACCACGTTCGGCAGGTTTCGCAGATCCGGATTCACGTCCGGCTCGCCTTCGAAGACGTCGAGGCCGGCCGCAGCGATCCTGCCGCGCTTCAACGCCTCGACCAGTGCCTGCTCGTCCACGACGCCACCTCGAGCGGTGTTGACCAGCACCGCCGTGCGCTTCATGCGGGCGAGTTCCGCGGCACCGATGAGGTGACGGGTCTCGGCCGTTCCGGGCACCTGAAGGACGATGAAATCGGCCTTCTCCAGCAGGTCCTCCAGGCTCGCGTAGCTGACGCCGAGCGTCGTCTCTTCGCCAGCTTCCAGCCGACGGCGGTTGTGGTAGAGCACCGTCATGTCGAAGCCGACGGCGCGCCGCGCGATCGCGCGCCCGATCCGTCCGAAGCCCACGATGCCGAGTGTCCGGTGGTGGACGTCGAGGCCCATCGGCAACTGTGCCTTCGGGGTCCAGCTTCCTTCGCGCACGAATCGATCGCCCTCCACGATGCGACGCGCGGCGGCGAGCATCAGGCCGAATGCGAGATCCGCCGTCGCATCGTCCACCACGCCCGGCGTATTCGTGACGATGACGCCCCGTGAGTTGCAGGCCGCGACGTCGATGTTGTCGTAGCCGACGCCGATGTTGGCGACCACACGCAGCCCGGGTGCTGCCGCGAGGACTTCCGCGGTCACCGGATTGAGAGCGAAGGCCAGCAGTCCATCCGCCTCGGCGAGTCGCGCGGCGAGCGTCATCGCATCGAGCGGTGTCCCCGACTGGTTGTCGACCACGCGGGCATGGCGTCGCAGCTCTTCGAGCACGTCCGGGAAGATCGGCGGTGCGACGACGATCGTGTTGTAGTTCAACTCGTGCTCCTCCTGGCCAGCGACACCCGCATGCACACCTCAGCGGCCAGCGAGCTGCGCGGCCGCATCATCGAATGCAGCGCAGAGCAGTTCGACCTGTGCATCCCTGGTCGCAGGGCTCAAAAGCATCATGTTGTGGAACGGAGCGATCAGGCAGCCGCGGTTGAGGAGCGCGAGGTGCATCGCGCGCTCGAGTGCCGGCGCGTGCGCCGCTTCCGCCTCCGTGCCGTTAAGCAGCGGGCCGGGGCCGCAGATGAATTCGACACGCGCGCCGCCCCGCACGACGTGCCACGGCAGGCAATGCTTCGTCACGGCCGCCTGCAGTCCGCTCGACAGCTTCACTGCCAGCCGCTCCATGTGCGCGTAGGCCTCGGCCGTCATGACGTGCTCGAGCGTCGCCCGCATCGCTGCGAGGGACAGCGCATTTGCCGAAAGCGTGGTGCCCATGCCGGAGTGACCCGGCGGCGTCTGCGCCCGGACCGCGTCCAGTCGTCGCGCGAGCTCTTCCGAGAACCCCCATACGCTCGCGGGTACGCCGCCGGCGACTGGTTTGCCGACGACGAACAGGTCCGGCTCGAGCCCGTGGGCACGCGTATAGCCGCCGGGTCCGGTCGAGATCGTGTGCGTCTCGTCGATGAGCAGCAGCGTGCCGGTCTCCCGCGTCAGCCGGCGCAGCTCCGCGTGGAACCCCGGCTGCGGAAGCACCATGCAGGAGTTCGTCATCACCGGCTCCGTGATGACGCACGCCACGTCACGATGCGACAGGGCCTCGGCGAGCGCGGCCACGTCGTTGAACTCGACGACACGCGTCAGTTGCGTCAGATCCGCCGCCTGGCCCAGCAGTCCGGGGCGGTTCGCAGCGCGCCCGCCGATGAGCCGCACGAAGGTTTCGTCGACGGTGCCGTGATAGCAGCCGTTGAAGACGAGAATCTTCGGCCGTCCCGTGGCGGCGCGCGCCACGCGCAGTGCGAAACGATTTGCGTCGCTCGCGGTGGTCGCGACCTGCCAGTGGGGCAGGCCGAAGCGTTCGGCGAGGAGCCGCCCGACCTCGATCGCATCCTCGGTCGGCAGCATGTAGGTGAGTCCGCGCGTTGCCTGCCGAGTGATCGCCTCGGCCACGGCCGGCGGCGAGTGGCCGAACATCGAGCCGGTGTCTCCCAGGCAGAAATCCGCGTATTCGTTGCCGTCGGCGTCGCGCAACACCGCGCCATGCGCTTCCTCGACGAGGAAAGGGAAGGGCATCGGCCAGTCACGCATCCAGTGCATCGGCACCCCGTCGTAGAAGCCGGCGATGCCGCTGCCGATCCGCTGCAGCGAACGCGGGTGCTTCTGCACGTAATCGGCGCGTTCGGAATCGAAGACGGCGGCGATGCGGTCGAGCGGGATGCCGCCCAGGGTGGAGTGGGTCACAAGGCCTTCTTGCGGGAGTCCGGATCGGCCGGATTGTAGGCTCGGGCCCTCGCAAGCGCCGTTCCTTGACGCTTCCCGGCCGCCCGTGGATACTGCAAAGCAACATGAATGCGCGCCCCGGACACTCGCTCGATCGCCGCTGGTGGTGGCGCCACTCCTAGGAGTGGGCCCGGACGCGCATCTCGTCTGCAGGATTCTTGGGACCCATCTCCGCGAACCACCGGGGATGGGTTTTTTTGTGCGTCCCCGGGTCCTCGCGACAGAGGAACCGTAAGTGACGACCAGTCTGTTCGACATCGCCGCCGACCTCGACACGCCGGTCTCGGCCTATCTCAAGCTGAAGCCGTTCCGGCCGCGCTTCCTGCTGGAAAGCGTGGAGGGCGGCGAGCGCCTCGCC
>VEPJ01000161.1 GCA_012026925.1 Gammaproteobacteria bacterium
GCAGGAGTACTCGGTGAGCGACGGCTCGCCGTACTACATGATGTACAAGATCCGACAGCGTCTCGTGCCCCTGTCCACGGCGGTCGGCGTGCTGGGCTTCACGGGCTTCACCTCCTACCTCGGGCTCGTGGACGTCGGCCAGCCGAAGCGCGGCGAGACGGTGCTCGTGTCGGGCGCGGCCGGTGGCGTCGGGTCGAACGTCGGCTGGATCGCGCGCAATCTCGGCTGCCGCGTCGTCGGCATCGCGGGCACCACCGCCAAGTGCTGGATGCTGACCGAGCACCTCGGCTACGACGCCGCGATCAACTACCGGATCGACGACGTGCCTGCGCGGATCCGCGAGCTGTGCCCGGACGGCGTCGACGTCTTCTTCGACAACGTCGGCGGCGAGATCCTCGATCACGCGCTCGGCGCGCTGAACCGCTACGGCCGCGTCGTTTCCTGCGGTCGCATCTCGGAGTACCTGAAGTCGCCGGAAGACTCCTACCGGTTGCGCAACTGGCACCGCATCGGTTCGCAGCGCGCGACGGCGCGCGGCTTCTTCATCTACGACTTCGCCGAGCACTTCCCGCGGGCCGAGCGGCAGATGGCGCAGTGGATCGCCGAGGGCCGCATGCGCCCGATGGAGGACATCCTCGAGGGGCTGGAGCAGATGCCGCGCGCGCTCATGCGGCTCTACGAGGGCCACAACACCGGCAAGCAGATCGTCCGCGTGGACCCGTCGGCGCGCTAGCGTTCCTTCACTTCGCTGCGGATCTGCGTGCCGACCAGCAGGCCGGCCACGACGAGCCCGAGGATCAGCAGGAACGCCTGCTGGTAGCTGTCAGTGCGGTCGTAGAGCACGCCCGTGAGCCAGATGCCGAGGCCGCCGCCGAGCGACTCCATCAGGCTGATCACGCCGCCGATCTTGCCCGCGGCCTTGAGCCCGAAGTTGTTCACCGCGAGCATGTTGTAGAGCGTGAAGAGGCCGCCCCAGCCGAGGCCGATGATGCAGATCGCGACCAGCACGAGGTCCTTGCGCATCGTCGCGAGCAGCCCGACGCCGACGAGCATGATGACCTGGCAGATGCGGAAGACCTTGTGGCGGTCGATGCGGTCGGCCAGCGCCCCGTTCACGAGCTTGCCCGTGAGCCCCATGAGCCCGAGGAAGAAGAGCGCGAACCCTGCCTTCATCGGCTCGAACCCGAGGCCCCGCATGTGCAGGAACAGGTGGTTGTAGAGGGCGAGGATCGAGTAATAGATCATCATGCCCGACAGGCCGATCGCCCAGAACGTGCGCGTGCGCGTCGCCTCGCGCAGCGTCAGGCCCTCGAGGCGCAGGTCGCGCCCGACGGACTGGTCGAGACCGTAGGCCACGGCGCCCACGTCGCGCGGCGAGTTCCTGACGACCGCGAGGATGAAGGCCATGAGCACGATCGGGACCGCGGCCTCGATCATGAAGGCCTGCCGCCAGCCGAAGCGCTCGATCAGCGCGACGTTCACCGGCGAGAGCAGCATGCTGCCGAGGCTCGTGCCGACGAGCGCGATGCCGATCGCGAGCCCGCGCTTGGCGTAGAACCAGTTCGAGATGAGGATGACGCAGGTCATCGTGCTCGCCCCGAGGAGCCCGAGCGCGAGGATGACGTGGATCGCGTACAGCATGCCGAGCGAGTCGAGCCGGCTGTAGAGCAGGTAGCCGATCGAGAGCAGGATGCACCCGATCGTGAGCATGCGGCGCGGCCCGAGCCGGTCGATGAACGCGCCCGCGAATGGAGCGATGCAGGCGACGAGCCAGAACGTGATGAGGTCGCGGAACTTGAGCTCGCCGCGCGACCAGTGGAACTCCTTCAGCAGCGATTCGTCGTAGACCGACAGCGCCGTGGCCGTGAGCCCGTTCGACACGAACAGCCCGAGCATGCCGGTCGCCGCCATGCCCCACGGCAGCCAGCTCTTCACGGTCGGGCTGGCGTGGTCGGCGAGTTCCCCCTGGCTGTCGTTCGGGTTCATTGGCGTTCGAGAGCGTACGCGATCTCGTGCAGCGCGGGTATCCCGAACTCGGCGAACTTCGGGCTCTGCGCCAGGATGTCCACTCGCTCCAGCTCGTGAACGGAGAACGAGTCGCCGAAGAGCTGCCGCACTTCCGCGGCCTCGACGGAAAAGGGCGGGCCGCCTTTCATCTCCTGCGGGTACTCGAACGACACCACGAGTCCGCGCGCGCCGGACGGCAGGAGGCCGGCGAGCGACGCGGCATAGGCCGGCCGCATGTCGGGCGGCAGCGCCACGAGCGCTGCACGGTCGTAGACCCCGTCGAGCGGGCCCGTGAGGTCGGGTGTGAGCAGCAAGGCATCGCCTTCGAGGATCTCGAAGGGGCCCGCCGCATGCCGTGAGAATTTCCCGGCGAGGGCCTTCGTGGCGGCCAGGCCCTGGCTCGCGAAAAAGTCGGCAATCGCAATCGGGCTCAATTCGCTGCCGACGACGGTGTGGCCGCGATCGGCGAGCCAGGCCATGTCGAGGCTCTTGCCGCAGAGAGGCACGTAGATGCGGGCGCCCGCGGGGGCCCGCAGCGACGGCCACCAGCGCTCGAGGAACGGATGCACCGCGGACTGGTGAAAGCCGGTCTGCCCGGTCTGCCAGCGCTCGTGCCAGAAGTCGTGATGCAAGGGGACCGGCCCGGCTCAGTGACGCGACCGTTCTTCGGGTGGGCCGCCCTCACCGTCGGCCGGCTGCGGCAGTTCCTCGCCGGGGATCGCGCGCCTCTCGGTCATCCACGCGCCAAGGTCGATGAGCTTGCAGCGTTCGCTGCAGAACGGACGGAACGGCGAGGCGGCCGACCACTCGACGGGCCGCTGGCAGGTGGGGCAGGGGACGGTCGCCATCGCGCAGCCGCGGGTGCGGGTCAGGTGCAGGTCGAGAGCGTGAAGCGCACGTCCTCGGTCGTCTGCACGGGGCGGTTGCCCGCGTCCTGCCAGACGAGGAAACGGATGCTGCAGCGGTAATGACTGCCGCTGATCTCCGGATAGATGTCGGTGCCCGCGGGCAGCGCGATGCGGATCATCTGCGCGGGCACGTCGCGGTCGAGCGCGAGGTGGAACACGCCGCCGGGTGCCACTTCGGGCTTCGAGCGGGCCTGCTCGCGCGTCATCCAGAGCAGCTCGCCGACCGCGTCGCCGAGCGGCCGGATGATCGCGAGCCAGTGCGCGAAGTCGGCGCCCCGCACTTCGTCCGGCAGGTTGAGCCAGTGCGTGTAGTCGGGCAGGTCGAACTCGCAGGTGCCGCCCGGAATCGTGCTGCGATGCTTGATCGCGTTCAGGAACTCGCTGTCGCGCAGCTTCTGCATGAAGAGCGCGCCGACGTTTGACAGTTCCTCGCGCATGCGGTGCAGCTTCGTGAGCAGCACGCGCAGCCGCGAGGCGTCGACGCCCGGCCGGCTGTTGTACGAGGAGAGCTGGCTCATCTGCCGCTCGAGTTCCTTCAGCACTTCGCTGCGGATGTCGCCGCGCTGCGTGATGGCGAGGATCTCGAGGAGCGCCGACACCGCGGCACGGGTGGACCACGGGTCCGCCTTCGTGTGGTGGTGTACGGCCTGCTGGTACAGGAAATCGAGGCGCAGGAAGTTTCGCATCCGCTCGTTGAGCGGCTGCTCGTAGACGATCACGCGGGTAGCCGCGTCCGCCGAGGGCACCACGGCCTCGTTCGCGTTCATGGCCGTATTCTGCTCTAGGCGTGCGCGGCGGCACAACTCGGGGACGCTCTCCATTTCCCCGGAGACAGGGGAAATGGAGAGTGTCCCCTATCTTGCCGCAGCGGATTCCAGGTATTTCTCGTGCAGCGCCGCCACCTGCTCCCGCAGGTCGTCCACGCGGCCGGTGTTGCGGATCACGTCGTCCGCCATCGCCAGTCGCTGCGCCCGGTTCGCCTGGGCGTTGAGCGAGGCCTGCGCCTGGTCGTGGCTCACGCCGTCCCGCCACATGAGGCGCTGGACCTGCAGCTCCTCCGGCACGTCCACGAGCAGCACGCGGTCGACATGGTCGCGACTGCCGCCCTCGGTGAGCAGCGGGATCACGAGCACCTGATACGGGCCCTGTGCGGCCTGCGACTGGCGCTCCATCTCGGTCCTGATCGCCGGGTGCAGGATGGACTCCAGGCGACGCTTCGCGCCGGGGTCGCCGAAGATCCGTTCGCGCATGCGGCGGCGGTCGAGGTGGCCGTCCGCGTCGAGCACGTCGGCCCCAAACGTCGCGATGACCTGCGCCAGGGCCGGGCGGCCGGGCTCGACGACCTCGCGGGCGATGACGTCCGTGTCGATGACCGGGACGCCGAGCGCGGCGAACAGGTTCGCGACCGTGGACTTGCCGCTGGCGATGCCGCCGGTGAGGGCGACGCGGAAGGGTCTCTCGGTCATGGCGTCGCCTTCCGTGGACCGGACGCTAGCGGTCCAGGCCCGAAAGCGAGAGGTAGCCGCCGACGATCTGCGGCCCCCACATGAGCGCGATCCAGCCGGCGGCGGCGAGATAGGGCCCGAAGGGAATGGGGATGTTGCGGTCGCGGCCACGCAGGACGATGAGCAGGATGCCGATCACGGCACCGGCGAAGGCGGAGAGCAGGATGATGAGCGGCAGCATCTGCCAGCCCATCCAGGCGCCGAACGCGGCGAACAGCTTGAAGTCGCCGTAGCCCATGCCTTCCTTGCCGGTGGCGATTTTGAAGGCCCAGTACACGAGCCACAGGCTGAGATAGCCGGTGGCCGCGCCGAGAATTGCCGACCGCGGGTCGACCGGTGCGGGGGGCATGAGGTCTGCGTGCCAGCAGAGGCTCGCAAGGAGGCCGAGCCACAGCAGCGGCAGGGTGATGATGTCCGGGAGGATCTGGTGGTCGAGATCGATCACCGTGAGCGCCACGAGCGCCCACGTGAAGAAGAGCGCCGCAATCGACTGCCAGTGCCAGCCGAAGCGCCAGACGACCGCCGCCGACAGGACCGCGGTGCCGAGTTCCACGATCGGATAGCGCGGCGAGATCCTCGCCTTGCAGTTCGCGCACTTGCCGCCGAGGAGCAGGTAGCTCACGACAGGGATGTTCTGGTGCGCCTTGATCTCGGCGCCGCAGTGCGGGCAGGCCGAGCGGGGGACGACGAGGTTGTAGCGCTCCGCGGGTTTCTCCGGTGCCTTGCCGAGCATTTCCTCGGCCTGCGCGCGCCACTGCCGGTCGAGCATGACCGGCAGGCGGTGGATCACGACGTTGAGAAAGCTGCCGATGAGGAGCGCGAGCAGGAACGCGCTGCCGACGAGCAGCGCGGGGCTCGAACCGAGGACTTCCGCGAGCGTCAGATGACGGCGCCCAGCTTGAAGATCGGCAGGTACATCGCAATCACGAGGCCGCCGACCAGCACGCCCAGGATGACCATGATAAGCGGCGCGAGCAGGCTGCTCAGACCGTCGACCGCGGCGTCAACGTCCGCTTCGTAGAAGTCCGCGACCTTGCCGGCCATCTCGTCGAGCGAGCCCGATTCCTCACCGACGGCAATCATCTGCACGCCCATGTTCGGGAAGAGGCCAGTGTTCTCCATCGCGCGCTG
>VEPJ01000221.1 GCA_012026925.1 Gammaproteobacteria bacterium
TGCCGAACGGAGTGGTGGCGGGCGGCGGGGTCGGGGCCGGAGCCGCAGCCGGCGCCGCGGCAGGGTCGGTGCCCTGCGTGATTTCGACGCGCTGCGCGGGCGTCGTGCCCGGCGGAGCGGCCTTGAGTGCCGGATCCAGCAATTCGGCCGGCACGATGGTCTCGGGAGCCGGCAGCGTCGGCTGGTGTTCGCCGGGCATCAGCGGTACGCGCCCGCCGAACATCTCCTCCTGCTGCTTGCGGATGTAATTGTACTTGGCGTTCGTCTCGATGGTCGCGTCGACGCCGTCGCGCAGGATGCGCGGCCGGACGAAGAACATCAGGTTCGTCTTGACCTTGTCCACGCTGCGCGTCTTGAAGAGCTCGCCGAGCAGCGGAATCGAGCCGAGGAACGGCACCTGCGCCTTCTGCTCGCGCATCTCGTCCTGGATCAGCCCGCCGAGCACGATGATGCCGCCGTCCTCGGCGAGCACCTTGGTCGTGACCGTGCGCTTGTTCGTGATCAGGTCCACCGCGACCTGGGCGCTGCTCGCGATGTTCGAGACCTCCTGGGAGATCTTCAGCACCACCGAGCCGCCGTCGTTGATCTGCGGCGTGATCTTGAGAATGATGCCGACCTCCTCGCGCTGGATGGTCTGGAACGGGTTCACGACGCCGGTGGACCCCGAGATGCCCTGGTTGGTGTACTGCCCGGTCACGAACGGCACTTCCTGCGCGACCTTGATCTCGGCTTCCTCGTTGTCCAGCGTCATCACCGACGGCGTGGCGATGATGTTGGTGTTGCCGAGGCCCTGCATCGCCCGAATGAGCGCGGCCCAGGAGAGGCCGCTGTCGACGATCTTGCCGACGCCGAGCGTCAGGCCGCTCGGCAGCTGCTTCACGCTCGCGGGGTCACGGACGCCCTGGATGATCTCGCCGATGCCCGTGCCGTTGACCGGGTTGATGAATCCGCCGGCTGGGAGCAGGTTGCCCTGCGAGTCACGGTCCGCGATCAGCCAGTTGATGCCGAGGTCCATCGCCTTGTCGGCCGAGAGCTCGACGAGGATCCCCTCGAGCAGGACCTGGGCGCGGCGGATGTCGAGCTTGTCCACGATGGACATCACGGAGCGCATGACCTTCGGCGGGGCCGTCACGACGAGCGCGTTGGTCTGCGGCTCGGCCCAGATCATGACGCTCTTGTCGCTCGCCTGGGACGGTGCCACCGCCACGGCGGCCACCGGAGCAGCCCCCGCAGCCCCGGCGCCACCGCCCGGCGCGGCCGCGGCCACGATTCCCGTGATCTGCTCGCGCAGCTTCGCCGCGATCTTCTCGGCGTCGGCGTAGCGCAGGTAGCGGACCTGCGTGTCGCCGCCCGATTCGAGCGGCGTGTCGAGGTGCGTGATGAGCGCCTTCAGGCGCAGGCGCTGCGCGCGCTCGCCACTCACGAGGATGCTGTTCGTGCGCTCGTCGGCGACCATCTTCACGGTCGGCATGCCGCCGCCCTCGGCCGCGGCCGTCACGTACAGCTGGTTCACGATGCGCACCACCTCGGCGGCACTTGCGTGCTGCATCGGGATGACGTCGATCTCCTCGTCGCCGGAAGTGTCGATGCGCTCGATGATCCTCGCGATGCGGTACACGTTCGACGCTCGGTCCGAGATGATCAGCATGTTCGAGGCCGGGTACGCGGCAAGGTGGCCGTACTGCGGGATCAGGGGGCGGAGGATCGGCACGAGCTGCGCCGCGCTCACGTTCTTGACCGCGATCACCTGCGTGACGATCTCGTCGGATGTCGCGCTCACGCGCGAGGGGAGGTCGTCCCCCGGCAGCTGGCGGGCGTTCGCGTCGGGGATGATCTTGATGACGTTGCCCGACGGCACGGCGACGAAGCCGTGCACCTGCAGGATCGACAGGAAGGCCTGGTAGAACGCGTCGGCGGACATCGGCGTGGACGAGAGCATCGTGACCTGCGCGCGCACCCGCGGGTCCACGATGAAGTTCTTGCCCGTGACCGCGCTCACGGCCTCGATGATCTGCGAGAGGTCCGCGTCCTTGTAGTTCGGCGTGATGCCGCCCTGGGCCTGCCCCATCGTCTCGGACGGTGCCGCGAGCACGAGGAGTCCCACCGCCGCGCAACCGGCGATCGTGAGGGCGATGCGATCGAGCCACTTCGGTTTCATCGTCACTCCGATAGGTCCTGCCGCGGGGCGACTTCCGGCGCTTCGCTCACCGGGATCGCCTCGGGCTGGGCCGCCGCAGCCGCCGCCTGCGCGGCGATCTGGGCGTTGTTGATGTTGATCTGGGTCGTCTGTCCGTTGCGCTCCACGGTCACGGTCACGTCCGTGGCGGAGTTCATCGTCTGCATGATCTCCATGCCCTTCGTCGGGTCGTCGAGCGGCGTGCCATTGATCGCCGTGACGAGGTCGCCGGGCATGAGGCCCAGCTTCGTGAAGATCTCCCGATTGCGGCCCGGGTATACCCGGTAGCCCCGCTGCTGGCCATTCGCAAAGACCGGCTGCGGCCGCAGGATCTCGGTGATGGCGGCCGGGTTCTCGGAAGCGAGGTTCCGCAACCGGTCGCCCAGGAGCGGGTCGGCCTGCTGCGGCCCCTGCATGGCCACCGGCGAGAGCCCGGCGCCCGTGAACTTGCGCGGCAGCAACAGGGCCTCGAGCTTGCCGCCCCGGTCGAGGATGGCCCGGTCCGGGTACACCGCGTGCAGCTTGGTGCCGCCGCTGATCGTCTTGCCGACGGCGTAGACCTTGGCGTTGGCGGCGCTCTCGCCGATGATCGCGTAGCCGCGCGCGGGGTCGGATTCGGCGATGGTGCCGACGAGCACCAGGTTCATCTGCGTCGCCGCGACGGAGTTCGGGTCCGTCGCTCCGGCGGGCGGAGCGCCCGCCAGGCCGAAGAGGTGGGCGCTCAGGATGGCCTGCAGGTCGACGGCCGGGCCGGCGGGGGACGCGACCGCAGCGGGCGCCGCCGAAGTCCCGGGCGCCGGCGCCGTCCGGGCCCCCAGGATCGCCCAGCCGAGTTGCACGAGCTGCCAGGCGAGCACGACGGTCAAGGCGACCGACACCCACAACGGGAGCGAGCGCATCCAGCGGCTGGAACGGGCGCCCTCCGTGAGGGTGGCGAGGCGGGACAGGCTCTGTGGCAACTGCATTTAGGGCGCGTGCTCGTCCGCCCGGCGGTAGGGCCGACGGGACCGACGCATGATACGGACATGCGGGACGCCGTCTCAAGACAACTGCGGAAATATCGGATCTGCCAACCATTCCCCGCAGTCCCGGGCCGGCGCTTGTCAGGGGCCGGGCATGGCCCTATATAGGGATGGCGAGAGCGTCGGGACCCCATGAGCGAAGAGCAGACACGGCACGGCCACGGCCTGGTGGTGGAGGAGGCGCAGCCCAAGCTGAAGCGCCCGCCGCTCTACCAGGTCGTACTGCTGAACGACGACTACACGCCGATGGAGTTCGTCGTGGACGTCCTCGAGCACATTTTCGGCATGGACCGCACGACGGCGACGCGCGTCATGCTCGAGGTCCACACGCGCGGCAAGGGGGTCTGCGGCGTGTACACCTACGAGATCGCCGAGACCAAGGTGGCGCAGGTCACGACCTACGCCCGCCAGCACCAGCACCCACTCCTGTGCACTATGGAAGAGGCCTGAAGCCGTGTTGAGCAGCGAACTCGAGATCTGCCTTAACGAAGCCTTCCAGGCCGCGCGGGAGGCCCGCCACGAATTCATGACGGTCGAGCACCTGCTGCTCGCCATCATCGACACCCCGAAGGTGCGCGAGATCCTGCGCGGCTGCGGCGCCGACGGAACCCGCCTCCGCAAGGAGCTGCAGGAGTTCATCGACCAGACGACCCCCCGGCTCAAGCAGGACGACGACCGGGAGGTGCAGCCCACCCTCGGATTCCAGCGGGTGCTGCAGCGGGCCGTGTTCCACGTGCAGTCGAGCGGCAAGAAGGAAGTCTCGGTCGCGAACGTGCTCGTGGCCATCTTCAGCGAGAAGCACTCGCACGCGGCGTATCTACTCACGCTGCAGGACGTCTCGCGCCTCGACGTCGTGAACTACATCTCGCACGGGCTCTCGAAGACGACCGACGAACGCGAGTCGCGCGGCGACGAGCCGTCGCAGCCCGAGGGCGAGCGCGAGGCCGAGGGCAGCTCGGCGCTCGAGAAGTACGCGACCAACCTCAACGCCCTGGCGCGCGAAGGCAAGATCGACCCGCTCATCGGCCGCAAGCTCGAGATCGAGCGCACGATCGAGATCCTCTGCCGCCGCCGCAAGAACAACCCGCTGTACGTCGGCGAGGCCGGCGTAGGCAAGACGGCGCTCGTGGAGGGCCTCGCGCGGATGCTGGTCGAGGGCCAGGTTCCCGAAGTCCTGTCCGGCAGCACCGTGTATTCCCTCGACCTCGGGTCGCTCATCGCCGGGACCAAGTACCGTGGCGACTTCGAGAAGCGGCTCAAGGCCGTCCTCTCCGAGCTGCGCAAGCAGCCCGGCGCCATCCTGTTCATCGACGAGATCCATACCGTCATCGGGGCCGGCGCGGCTTCGGGCGGCGTAATGGACGCCTCGAACCTGATCAAGCCCGCGCTCGCGAACGGCGAGCTGCGCTGCATCGGCTCGACGACCTACCAGGAATACCGCGGCATCTTCGAGAAGGACCATGCCCTGACGCGGCGCTTCCAGAAGATCGACGTGGTCGAGCCGTCCGTCGAGGAGACGATCGATATCCTGCGCGGGCTGCGCGGCAGGTTCGAGGAACACCACGGCATCCGCTACGACGACGACGCGCTGCGCGCGGCCGCCGAGCTTTCCGCGCGTCACATCAACGACCGGCACCTGCCCGACAAGGCGATCGACGTGATCGACGAGGCGGGCGCCCGCCAGCGCCTGAAGCCGGCGGGTGAGCGCAAGGACAGCGTGACCGTCGAGCAGATCGAGGACGTCGTCGCGCGGATTGCGCGCATCCCGCCGAAGACCGTCTCCTCGAGCGACCGCGACGTGTTGAGGAACCTCGAGCGCAACCTGAAGCTCGTGATCTACGGGCAGGACCGCGCGATCGAGACGCTGTCGTCCGCGATCAAGATGTCGCGCTCGGGCCTCGGCGACCAGCGCAAGCCGGTGGGCAGCTTCCTGTTCGCCGGCCCGACCGGCGTCGGCAAGACCGAGGTGACGCGGCAGCTCGCCAACGTGCTCGGCGTCGAGCTGATCCGGTTCGACATGTCGGAATACATGGAGCGGCACACCGTCTCGCGCCTGATCGGCGCACCGCCGGGCTACGTCGGCTTCGACCAGGGCGGGCTGCTCACGGAGGCGATCACCAAGCATCCGCACTGCGTGCTGCTGCTCGACGAGATCGAGAAGGCGCACCCGGACGTGTTCAACCTCCTGCTGCAGGTCATGGACCACGGCACGCTCACCGACAACAACGGGCGCAAGGCCG
>VEPJ01000059.1 GCA_012026925.1 Gammaproteobacteria bacterium
GCGCTCAACTGCGCGCTCGACCTCGTGCGCGAGGGCGTGCTCGAGAAATTCGGCGTCGAGCTGATCGCGGCCTCGCGCGAGGCGATCGACATGGCCGAGGACCGCGAGCTGTTCCGCAACGCGATGCGGGACATCGGCCTCGAGTGCCCGCGGTCGCGCATCGCGCACAGCATGGAAGAAGCGCTCGCCATCCAGGCCGAGATCGGTTTCCCGTGCGTGATCCGGCCGTCGTTCACCCTCGGCGGTACGGGCGGCGGCATCGCCTACAACCGCGAAGAATTCGAGACGATCGTGGCGCGCGGGCTCGACGCCTCGCCCACGAGCGAGGTGCTGCTCGAGGAGTCCGTGCTCGGCTGGAAGGAATTCGAGATGGAGGTCGTTCGGGACAGGAACGACAACTGCATCATCGTCTGTTCCATCGAGAACCTCGACCCGATGGGCGTGCACACGGGCGACTCGATCACCGTCGCGCCGGCGCAGACGCTGACGGACAAGGAATACCAGATCATGCGCGACGCATCGATCGCGGTGCTGCGCAAGATCGGCGTCGAGTGCGGCGGGTCGAACGTGCAGTTCGCCGTCAGCCCGCATGACGGGCGCCTGCTCGTGATCGAGATGAACCCGCGCGTGTCGCGGTCCTCGGCGCTGGCCTCGAAGGCCACGGGCTTCCCGATCGCCAAGGTCGCCGCGAAGCTCGCGGTCGGCTACACGCTGGATGAGCTTCGCAACGAGATCACGGGTGGCGCGACCCCGGCGTCGTTCGAGCCGACCATCGACTACGTCGTCACCAAGATCCCGCGGTTCACGTTCGAGAAGTTCCCGGGCGCGAACAACCGCCTCACCACGCAGATGAAATCGGTGGGGGAGGTAATGGCGATCGGTCGCACGATGCAGGAGTCGCTGCAGAAGGCGCTCCGCGGCCTCGAGACGGGCATCGACGGCCTGACGCCCGTGGTGTCGCTGCCGCTCGACGACGAGGCGCGCAATGCGCTGCTCGAGGAGTTGCGCATGCCGGGGCCGGACCGGCTCCGGTACGTCGCCGACGGCTTCAGGGCGGGACTGGCGCTGGAGGAAATCCACCGCGCGTCCCGAATCGACCCGTGGTTCCTCGAGCAGATCGAGGACCTCGTGCGGGAGGAGCGCGCGATCGAGGAGGGCGGCGTGGCGGCGCTCGACGCCGAACGGCTCAGGACCCTGAAGCGCAAGGGCTTCGCCGACAGCCGCATCGCCAGGCTCGCCGGCACGGGCGAGCGGGAGGTGCGCGAGCTGCGCCAGCGCCTCGGCATCCGTCCCGTGTTCAAGCGCGTGGATACCTGCGCGGCCGAGTTCGCCACGTCGACCGCGTACCTGTACTCGACCTACGAGGACGAGTGCGAGGCCGCGCCGACGTCGAAGCGCAAGGTCGTCATCCTCGGCGGCGGGCCGAACCGCATCGGTCAGGGCATCGAGTTCGACTACTGCTGCGTGCACGCCGCGCTCGCGCTGCGCGAGGACGGGTTCGAGACCATCATGGTCAACTGCAACCCGGAGACCGTATCGACGGACTACGACACGTCCGACCGCCTCTATTTCGAGCCGCTCACGTTCGAGGACGTGATGGAGGTCCTGCACGTCGAGAAGCCCTTCGGCGTGATCGTGCAGTACGGCGGACAGACGCCGCTCAAGCTGGCGAAGGCGCTCGGTGCCGCGGGCGTGCCGATCATCGGTACGAGCCCGGACTCGATCGACGTCGCGGAGGACCGCGAGCGGTTCCAGAAGCTCGTGGATCGCCTGCAGCTCCGGCAGCCGCCGAATCGCACCGCGCGCACCGAGGACGAAGCCGTCCGGCTCGCCGCGGAGGTCGGCTTCCCGCTCGTCGTGAGGCCTTCGTACGTGCTCGGCGGGCGCGCGATGGAGATCGTCTTCACCGAGGACGACCTGCGTGCGTACATGACGACCGCGGTGCAGGTGTCGAACGACAGCCCGGTGCTGCTCGACCGCTTCCTCGACCTGGCGATCGAAGTGGACGTGGATGCCATCTGCGACGGCAAGAACGTCTATATCGGCGGGATCATGGAGCACGTCGAGCAGGCCGGCGTGCACTCGGGAGACTCGGGCTGCTCCCTGCCGCCGAACAGCCTGAGCCCCGAGTTGCAGGCCGAGATCAAGGACCAGACGCGGCGCATGGCGCTGTCGCTCAACGTCATCGGCCTGATGAACGTGCAGTTCGCGATCCAGAACGGCGTCGTGTACGTGCTCGAGGTCAATCCGCGTGCATCGCGCACGGTGCCGTTCGTGTCGAAGGCGACGGGCGTGCCGCTCGCCAAGGCGGCCGCACGCGTGATGACCGGTCGCACGCTGGCCGACCTCGGCCTGACGAAGGAGCGCGTGCCGGAGTTCTTCTCGGTCAAGGAAGCGGTCTTCCCGTTCGGCAAGTTCCCGGACTCCGACCCGATCCTCGGCCCCGAGATGAAGTCCACGGGCGAGGTCATGGGGACCGGCCGAAGCTTCGGCGAGGCCTACGCCAAGGCGCAGACCGCCTCGGGCGTGACGCTGCCGACACGCGGCGTCTGCCTCATCAGCGTCCGCGAACGCGACAAGCCCGGCGCCGTGAAGCTGGCGCGGCTGCTCATCGATCGCGGCTTCGAGATCGTCGCGACCCATGGGACGGCCGATGTCATCGAGAAGGCCGGGGTGCGATGCCGGCGGGCGAACAAGGTCCGCGAGGGCCGCCCGCACATCGTGGACATGATCAAGAACGACGAGATCAGCCTCATCGTCAACACGACCGAGGGCAAGCGCGCGATCCACGAGTCCAACTCCATCCGACGGGAGGCAGTGGCGCGCAAGGTCACGTACTACACGACGCTGGCCGGCGCGCTCGCGACCTGCGAGGCCATCGACCACCTCCAGGAGGTGGAGGTCAATCGGCTCCAGGATCTTCACAAGGAGGTTCGGGTATGAGCCGTAAACCATTGACTGCGAAGGGCGCAGAGAAGCTGCGCATCGAGTTGCGGCGGCTCAAGACCGAGGAGCGCCCACGCATCATCCAGGCGATTGCCGAGGCCCGGGCCCACGGCGACCTGAGCGAGAACGCGGAGTATCACGCCGCCCGCGAGCAGCAGGGCTTCATCGAGGGCCGGATCAAGCACATCGAACACGACCTGTCCCACTGCGAAATCATCGACGTCGGCCACCTGCCGCCCGGCGCCCGGGTCGTCTTCGGTGCCACGGTCCACCTCGAGGACCAGGACGACGGGTCGGAGGTCGTGTTCCAGATCGTGGGTGAGCCGGAGGCCGACGTGCGGGCCGGGCTGATCTCCATCACCTCGCCGATCGCGCGCGCGCTGGTCGGGAAGCGGGAGGGGGACGTCGTGGACGTCGCCGTGCCCGGTGGTACCCGGGCTTTCGAGATCGTCGCCGTCCGCTACGTGTGACGCGAAATTCGGTGCCCGGCACCGAATTCTTATCAGGCCGGCAGCAGGATGCCCGGCTTTTCGGGGTTCTGGCGGTAGTAGAGCGCGACGTGCCCGATGCGCTGCACCAGTTCCGAACCGGTCGATGCCGCGAGTTCGGCCAGGATACGGTCACGTTCCTCGCGGTCGCCGACCCGGGCCCGCACCTTGACCAGTTCATGGTCGCGCAACGCACGGTCGAGTTCTGCGACGAGGTTCGACGAGATTCCGCCCTGGCCGACCAGCACGACCGGGTTGCGGTCGTGGCCCAGTCGCCGGAGGTATTTCTTCTGTGGTTCGGTCAGGGGCATGGGGGAGCGGTTAGCGGATAGCGGATAGCGGATAGCGGATAGTGTAGAAGCAGAATCGCCGTCGCGCCGGCCTCTTCGCTTGCCTGGTCCCTGCTGTCGGTCCTCACGACCTTCCGTTCCCGATTTCCCTCCACTAACCGCTATCCGCTAACCACTGATCGCCGTCCACTCCATGCCGAAGCGCACCAAGAGTTCCGCCCGCTGGCTCGCCGAGCACGCCGCCGACCCGTACGTGAAGCGCGCCCACGAGGAAGGGTGGCGCTCGCGGGCAGCCTTCAAGCTCGAGGAGATTCAGCGCACGGACCGGATCCTGCGGCCCGGCATGATCGTCGTGGACCTCGGGGCGGCGCCGGGAGGCTGGAGCCAGTTCGCGGCGCGGACGCTGGCCGGCAAAGGCCGCGTGGTCGCGCTCGACGTGCTCGAGATGCCGGCGCTGCCGGGCGTGGAATTCATCCAGGGCGACTTCACGGAAGACGAGGTTCTCGCGCGTCTCGAGGCAGCGCTCGGCGGCGCGAAAGTCGATCTTGTTATGTCCGACATGGCCCCCAACATGATGGGCATCAGCGATGTGGACCACGACCGTTCGATGCACCTGGTGGACCTGGCCGTGGATTTCGCTGCGCGCGAATTGCGGCCCGGCGGGGACCTGCTGATGAAGGTCTTCCAGGGGCGGGAATTCCAGGCGCTGATCGCGCGCCTGCGCCGGGATTTTGAATCCGTGAAGTTGCGCAAACCGAAAGCCTCCAGGGCCCGCAGCCCGGAGGTGTACGTTCTGGCACGCGGGTACCGATTGGTGTAGTGTCAACTGAGCGGTCCTGCGCCTTCGCGGTGCAGGCCCGGCCCGTCCGGGATCCGAGGTCAAGGCTTTGAACGATCTGGCAAAAAACGTCGTCCTGTGGATCGTGATCGCCGTCGTGCTCGCGACGGTGGTCAGCAACTTCAGCTCGCGCACGAGCGCGGTGCACGAGATGCCGTACTCCACGTTCCTCACGCACGTGAAGGACGGCACGGTTTCCCAGGTGACCTTCAGCGGCGACAAGATCTCGGGCGTCCGCTCGAGCGGCGAGCAGTTCGTCGTCTACAACCCCGAGACGGACAACTCCGCCCTCATCGGCACGCTGCAGCAGAGCGGCGTCACCTTCAGCGCCGCGCCGCCCGAGCGGCAGTCGTTCCTGATGCAGCTGTTCATCTCCTCGTTCCCGATCCTGCTGCTGATCGGCGTCTGGGTGTACTTCATGCGCCAGATGCAGGGCGGGGCCGGGGGGCGCGGCGCCATGTCGTTCGGCAAGAGCCGGGCGCGGCTCCTGAACGAGGACCAGGTCACCGTCACGTTCGCGGACGTCGCGGGCGTGGACGAGGCCAAGGAGGAAGTGGGCGAGATCGTCGACTTCCTCAAGGACCCGGCCAAGTTCCAGCGCCTGGGCGGCAAGATCCCGCGCGGCGTACTGATGGTCGGTTCGCCCGGCACCGGCAAGACGCTGCTGGCCAAGGCCATCGCCGGCGAGGCGAAGGTCCCGTTCTTCACGATTTCGGGCTCCGACTTCGTCGAGATGTTCGTCGGCGTCGGTGCCTCGCGCGTGCGCGACATGTTCGAGCAGGCGAAGAAGCACGCGCCGTGCATCATCTTCATCGACGAGATCGACGCGGTCGG
>VEPJ01000102.1 GCA_012026925.1 Gammaproteobacteria bacterium
GGCACGACGAGCTGCCGAAGCTCGTCGAGACCTGCAAGCGCTACATGGCCTACGAGCAGGAGACGCTCGAGCGCGTGATGCAGGCCCGCGCGGCCGTCTTCAGGGCGCAGGGCCAGGGCGACGTCGCCGCCGTCGGTGCGGCCGAGCAGCAGCTTCGCGAGGGCCTCGGCCGCCTCTTCGCGGTCGCCGAGAAGTATCCGGACCTCAAGGCGGACCAGAGCTTCCGGCACCTGCAGGGCCGCATCACGGAACTCGAGGAATCGATTGCCGACCGGCGCGAGCTCTACAACGACGCGGTCAACCTGAACAACATCCGCGTCCAGACGTTCCCCGACCTGATCGTGGCGCGGATGTTCGAGTTCAAGCAGTCTGCCCTGCTCGAGTTCACGGAGGAGCAGAAGCGCGACGTGGACCTGGGCAAGCTGTTTGGCTGACCCGTCCGATTTCTGGTTCTGGCTCCTGGTCCTCGGAGTCGCCGTCGCGGGCGGCGGCTGGCTCGCATTCCGCTCGCTGCACATCGCGCGCCTCATCGAGGACACGCCGACATCCCGCATCCGCTCCGCGGCGCAGGGTTACGTGGAGCTCGCCGGTCGCTGCCGGCCACTCGACGGCACGCAGAACCTCGCGCCGCTCACGCTGCGTCCCTGCGTCTGGTGGCGTTACAGGATCCAGCAGAAGACCGAGACGGGATCGCCGGGCAAGCGCCGCCAGTCCTGGTCTACGATCAACTCCGGTCGCTCGGAACAGCCCTTCCTGCTCGACGATGGCACCGGCGAGTGCATCGTGAAGCCTTCGGGCGCCGAGATCGTGACCGGCGAGTCGACGACCTGGTACGGCAGCACGCCCTGGCCGACCGAGCCGCCGGGCGCAGGCCTGCTGCGCTCCCAGGAGCACCGGTACCGATACTTCGAGGAACGCATCTACGAGCACGAGCAGCTGTGCCTGCTGGGCCAGTTCACCTCCCATTCCGGCAGCGGCGCGCCCGACGCGCAGGCAGAAGTGGCCGCATTGCTCGCCGAGTGGAAGGACGACCAGGCGCGCCTCGCCGAGCGGTTCGACACGGACCGGGACGGCCGGATCAGCCTCGGCGAGTGGGAGCATGCGCGCGAGGAAGCGAAGCGCACGGTGCTGGAACGGCAGCTCGAGCGCCCGGCGCGACCCGTGCTGAACGTACTCAGCCGTCCGGAGTCCGGGCAGCTGTTCCTGGTCGCGGCGCTTCCCGAGGGCGACCTCGCGAGGCGCTACCGGCGGCGCGCAGTCATCGCATTCGTCGGCTTCTTCGCCGCGACTTACGCGCTCGGCTGGTTGCTGCAGGGAGTATTCGGTTGAACCGGAGGCTCGGCCTAGAATAGCGGCTCGATTCAACGGACCGGACGGGCGCGATGACCAACCCCCTGCTCACCGATTCGCCGCTGCCACGCTTCTCGGCCATCGAGGCCGGCCACGTCGAGCCCGCGATCCACGAGTTGCTCGACGGCAATCGCCGGCAGTTGGCCGCGCTCCTCGACGACGGTGCCGAGGGTTGGGACGGTCTCGTCGCGCCGATCGAGCGCATGCATCACCGGCTCGCACGCGCGTGGTCCCCGGTCGGGCACCTGAACGGCGTGATGAACAGCGACGCGCTGCGCGCCGCCTACAACGCCTGCCTGCCGCTGCTGACGGCCTATCACACGGAGCTCGCGCAGAACGAGCGCCTCTGCGCCGCGTATCAGCGGGTGCTGGACCAGGAAGGCGCGCGCCTCGAGCCCGGGCAACGCAAGCTCCTCGAGAACGCGCTGCGCGACTTCCGCCTCGCCGGCGTATCGCTGCCGACGGAGCAGAAGCAGCGCTTCGGGCAGGTCATGGAGCGGCTGGCGACCGCGCAGGCGAAGTTCGACGAGAACGTGCTCGACGCCACGAACGCCTGGTCGCGTCACCTGGCGGACGAGGCCGAGCTCGCGGGCCTGCCCGCAAACACCGTCCAGCGCGCCCGCCAGGCGGCCGATGCTGCCGGCCGGGAGGGCTGGCTGCTATCGCTCGACGCGCCGAACTACCAGGCCGTGATGACGCACGCGGAGAACGAGACTCTGCGCCGCGAGTTCTATGAAGCCTGGGTGACGCGCGCATCGGACCAGGGGCCGAGCGCCGGGCAATGGAACAACACTCCGTTGATGGCGGAGATCCTCGCGCTGCGGCACGAAGCGGCAAACCTCGTCGGGTTCGCCAGCTTCGCCGAGTACTCGCTCGCGACCAAGATGGCGCACGAACCCGCCGAGGTCCTGCAGTTCCTGCGCGAACTCGCCCGCGTGAGCCGGCCGGCGGCGCGGCGTGAGTTCGAGGAACTGGAGTCCTTCGCGGGCCGGACGCTCGAGGCCTGGGATGTCGCGTTCCATGCGGAGCGCCTGAAGCGGGTGCGGCTCGACGTGTCGGAAGAGGCCCTGCGCCCGTATTTCCCGCTGCCCCGCGTGCTCGCGGGACTGTTCACGGTGGTGACGCGGCTGTACGGCGTACGGATCGTCGCCCGCACCGACGTCGAGGTGTATCACCCGGACGTGCGCTATTTCGACATCGTCGAGCGCGACGGCACGCCACGGGGCGGCTTCTTCCTCGACCTGTACGCAAGGCCGAAGAAGCGCGGCGGCGCGTGGATGGACGAATGTGTCGGCCGCATCCGCATCGCGGACTCGAGTGCGCTTCCCGTCGCCTACATGGTGTGCAATTTCACGCCGCCGGTGGGCGAGCAGCCCTCGCTCCTGACCCACCACGACGTCCTCACCCTGTTCCACGAGTTCGGCCACGGGCTGCACCACATGCTGACTCGCGTGGACTACCCGAGCGTGGCCGGCATCAACGGCGTGCCGTGGGACGCGGTCGAGCTGCCGAGCCAGTTCATGGAGAATTTCGCGTGGCGTGCCGAGGTCCTGCCGCTCATCTCCGCTCACGTCGAGACCGGCGAGCCGCTGCCGGCCGAGATGCTGAAGCGGCTGCAGGGCACGCGCACGTTCCAGGCCGGCATGCAGACGGTGCGCCAGCTCGAGTTCGCGCTGTTCGACTTCCGGTTGCACGCGGAGTACACGCCCGGTGCACCGCCGCGGCTCTACGAGACGCTCGCGGAGGTGCGTGAAGAGGTCGCCGTGGTCCGGCCGCCCGCGTTCAACCGGTTCCCGCACAGCTTCCAGCACATCTTCTCGGGCGGCTATGCGGCCGGCTACTACAGCTACAAGTGGGCCGAGGTCCTGTCGGCCGACGCGTTCGGCGCCTTCGAGGAAAGCGGCGTGTTCGATCACGCGACGGCGCGGCGCTTCCTGCGGTCGATCCTCGAGCGTGGCGGCAGCCGGGACGCGATGGAGGCGTTCGTCGAGTTCCGCGGCCGCAAGCCCGAGATCGAGCCGCTGCTGCGACAGATGGGGCTGGCCGCGTGATGAGAAGCGGTCAGTGATCAGCGGATAGCGGGCAGGAAGAGGCCGGATATGCTCATCGCGACCTGGAACGTGAATTCGCTGCGCGTTCGCCTGCCGCAGCTCAAGGACTGGCTGGCGGCGAATCCGGTGGACGTCATCGCGCTGCAGGAGACGAAGCTGCCGGACCCCGACTTTCCGCGGGACGAGCTGGAGTCGCTCGGCCTGCACGTCGCCTTCAGCGGCCAGCGCACCTACAACGGGGTGGCGATCGTCGCGAAGCAGGCGCTCGAGGACGTCGTTGCCGGCATCCCGGGATTCGAGGACGAGCAGAAGCGCGTGCTGGCCGCGACGGTCGGCGGCGTCCGGGTCATCGACCTCTACGTGCCGAACGGGCAGACGGTCGGCTCGGACAAGTTCGAGTACAAGCTCCGCTGGCTCGAGGCGGTGCGAGGATACGTCGCGGCGGAGCTCGGGCGTCATCCGCGCCTCGTCGTGCTCGGTGATTACAACATCGCGCCCGAAGATCGCGACGTGCACGACCCGAAGGCCTGGGAAGGCTCGGTGCACGTGAGCGAGCCGGAGCGGGCGGCCCTGCGCTCGATCCTGGCCGTCGGGCTGGAGGACTGCTTCCGGCTGTTCGACCAGCCCGAGAAGGTCTTTTCGTGGTGGGACTACCGGATGATGGCCTTCCGGCGCAACGCAGGTCTCAGAATCGACCTGATCCTCGCGAGCCGGAAACTGGCCGAAAAGTGCGTGGAAAGTCGCATCGACAAGGCGCCGCGCAAGCTCGAGCGGCCCTCGGACCACGCGCCGGTGCTGGCCAGGTTTGACATATGAGCGAAGCCGCATGTGGTGTCGGTTTTTTTTACTCTGGCGTTCCGGCGCCGAAGGACTAAACTCGCCGACTAAAGGGATGACGCGGTCACGGCAGCGCCCACAACGAGAACAAGAAGACGGCGATGCGATGTCGGCGCAGCGACTACGCCGTGACCAACACCGTGCAGGTGAGTTCGGTCGCGGCGGTGCGGCGCGCGGTCGAGGAACTCTTCACGCAGGCCTGGCCAGGCGCTCACGCCGAGCGCATCAGCGCGGCGTTCGCGGACTTCGAGCGCCTCTTCAACGGGCAGTTCCCCGGTTACTACGGCTGCGACACGGTCTATCACGACCTGCAGCACACGCTCGACGACACGCTCGCCATGGCGCGGCTGCTCGCGGGCTACGACAAGTCGCACGCTCCGGAGCAGCGGCTCGGCGCCGACCGCGCCGTGATGGGCATCGTCGTCGCGCTGTTCCACGACGCCGGCTACATCCGCCAGACCGACGACACGCAGCATCGCAACGGCGCGGAGTTCACGCTCACTCACGTGAGCCGCAGCGCGCGCTTCCTCGCCCGCTACCTGCCGACGATCGGCATGGCGGAATGGGTGCCGGTCGCCACGCAGATCGTGCATTTCACGGGCTACGAGGTGCCGTTCGACCAGATCCGGCTCGACGACCCGCGTGACCGCAAGGTCGGGCACCTGATCGGCACCGCGGACATGATGGCGCAGATGGCCGATCGCTGTTACCTCGAGAAGTGCCGGGACCGGCTGTATCCGGAGTTCGTCCTCGGCGGCGTCGCGGTGTCGCGCGGCGGCGACGGACGCCTGCGCCTGGTGTACGGCTCGGGTCTCGACGTGCTGCGGGGCACGCCGGAATTCGCGGCGGATACGATGCGGACCCGGCTCGACGGCGAGTTCGGCGGCGCGTACCGCTATGTCGAGGTGCTCTTCGGCGGCCGCAATCCCTACATGGAAGCCATCGAGCGCAACCTGAGCTACCTGAAGCAGGTGCTGCACACCCGGCGCTGGTCGATGCTGCGTCGAGAGCCTCCGTGCTTCACCTGGGAAAAGAATCCGCTGCAGAACATGCGGACCCTCGTCATCGACCACCTCAAGGCGACCGTCGCCGCTTAGGGAAAATAGGTGCCATTCACCGAATTTCCGGCGCCGGAAATTCGGTGAATGGCACCTAT
>VEPJ01000039.1 GCA_012026925.1 Gammaproteobacteria bacterium
ATGATTCCGCGCGGCTCGTGCACGATGAAGCTCAACGCGACGAGCGAGATGAGCCCGGTCACCTGGCGCGAGTTCGCGCACGTGCACCCGCTCGCGCCGGAAGACCAGACCGCGGGCTACCGCGAGCTGATCGCCGAGCTCGAGCGGATGCTGGTCGAGTGCACCGGCTACGACGCCGTCAGCCTGCAGCCGAACTCGGGCGCGCAGGGCGAGTACGCGGGCCTGCTGGCGATCCGCGCGTACCACCGCGCGCGCGGCGAGGGGCACCGCACTGTCTGCCTGATCCCCGAGAGCGCGCACGGCACCAATCCGGCGTCGGCGCAGATGTGCGGGATGGAGGTGGTCGTCGTGATGACCGACCGCGACGGCAACGTCGACCTCGCCGACCTCGAGGCCAAGGCCGAGCGGCACGGCGCGCGGCTGGCCGCGCTGATGGTCACCTACCCGTCGACGCACGGCGTGTTCGAGGAGGCGATCGTCGAGATCTGCGAGATCGTCCACCGGCACGGCGGGCAGGTCTACACCGACGGCGCGAACATGAATGCGCTGGTCGGTGTCGCCAAGCCGGGCCAGTACGGTTCGGACGTCTCGCACCTGAACCTGCACAAGACCTTCTGCATCCCGCACGGCGGCGGCGGCCCGGGCGTCGGGCCGGTCGCGGTCAAGGCGCACCTCGCGCCGTATCTGCCGGGCCGGCCGGGCGCCGCGGGCGAGGTCGGCATGGTGAGCGCCGCCGCGTTCGGCAGCGCGAGCATCCTGCCGATCTCGTGGATGTACATCACGATGATGGGCGCGGCGGGACTGAAGCGCGCGACGCAGGTCGCGCTGCTGAACGCCAACTACGTCGCGCGGCGGCTCGAACCGTACTACCCGACGCTGTACGCGGGGCGCAACGGCTACGTGGCGCACGAGTGCATCCTCGACCTGCGGCCGCTGAAGGACACGAGCGGCGTGAGTGCCGAGGACGTCGCCAAGCGGCTGATGGACTACGGCTTCCACGCGCCGACGCTGAGCTTCCCGGTTGCCGGCACGCTGATGGTCGAGCCGACGGAGTCCGAGCCCAAGGTGGAGCTCGACCGCTTCATCGAGGCGATGATCGCGATCCACGGCGAGATCGCGGCGGTGCAGGCGGGCGAGGTCGACCGGGAAGACAACCCGCTGAAGAATGCGCCGCACACCGCGGCGATGGTCGCGGCCGAAGCGTGGTCGCACGACTACAGCCGCGAACGCGCGGCGTTCCCGGTGCCGTCGCTGAAGCGGCACAAGTACTGGCCCCCGGTCGGGCGGGTCGACAACGCGTACGGCGACCGCAACATCATGTGCTCGTGCGTGCCGCTGTCCGCGTACGCGGCGGACGCGACCGAACCGGCGGCCGGCGCTGCGGCATAGATCGGGGGAAGCGCGTCGCGGTCGCTCCGCGCGTCAGCTCTGCGTGACCTCGATCGGCTGCCCGGTCGGACCGACCGTGTGCAGCTTCACGGGGCGACGCCACACGCGGTGCACGTACTCGAGCACGCGCCGCGCACGTTCGAGATCCAGGCCGCGCCCGTCGGTCTCGTGGTCGTGCTGCATCTCCAGCGTGCCGTCCACGTGTACGTGCAGCGCCGCCACGCGCGGCGCCCCGAAGTTGTATTTCGGCGCGAGCAGCGCGTCGTGCAGCTTCGGCAGTTCGCGCTCGACCACGCGGATTCCGCCGTGCGACTCGGCCTCGTAGCGGAACAGGCCGAGCTCCTCGGCGAGCTCGGGCGTCAGGCGGTTGCGCACGAAGCTGAAGTCGTCCTCCTCGCACATCATGCGGCGCGCCGCCTCCAGTCCGTCCTTCTCGACGACCTTCTCCCACATCGAGAAGCCGAGGTGGTACGGATTGACCGACAGGGCCACCTGTTCGCCCGATGCGACCGGCCGGACCACGTCGGAGTGGCACTTGATCGCGTCGACGTAGAGGTCCTGGGGCAGGAAATCGGATTCGCGCAGCAGCCGCGCGTGCCAGTACGACGCCCAGCCCTCGTTCATGATCTGCGTCGCGAACACCGGGTAGAAGTAGGTGCTCTCCTCGCGCACGGCGAGAAAGACGTCGCGCTCCCACCCTTCGAGCTCGGGCGCGTAGTGCGCGATGAACCACAGCAGGTCCTTCTCGGGGAAGGGTGGCACCGGAGCGCGCTTGCGCAGCAGCGAGTGCTGGTCGCCCGGGTCCGGGTCGAGCGCCGCGTAGCGCCGGCGGAAGTCGTCGTCGGCAAGCGCCGCCGGCGAGATCGCGTATTCCGGATAGGGCGGACGCACCAGCGGCTGGTCGACGTCGATGTGCTGCTCGAGTGCGAGGGCGGCGTCGAGCACGGCCTCGACGCGTTCGGCGCCGTGCTCTTCGATCGCCCGTGCGATCTGCTGCGCGTGGCTCGCGGCGCGCTCGACGATCTGCATGCCGACCTGCTCCTGGCTGCGCCGGAACAGCATGTTGTTGCGCGAGAAGTCCGCGTGCCCCAGCACGTGCGCGAGTACCAGCAGGTTCTCCGCGAGGCCGTTGCCCGCCGCCAGGTACGCGCGCCCCGGGTTGCCGGGGAACACGACCTCGAAGATCCGCGAATGGCCCATCCGGTGCTGGATCAGCTGCGAGATGTACCGCACGCCGAACGACCAGTGTGGCATCCGCACCGGCAGTCCGTACACCGCGATCTCCATCATGAAGGTCGCGGGCACCGCCTCGAAGTCGACCGGATGGAACTCGAGGCCGAAGCGGGCCGCGAGCCGCTCGATGCGCGGCAGGTAGTCGCGCCATTCGGTGGCCGCGGTCATGCGTCCGCCTGCGCTTCGTGCGAGAAGAAGTGGCGCACCGCGGTCCAGATGTCCTCGATGCCGGTCACGGTCACGTAGCCGACCGGGCGGCCGGCGGCCACGAGCGACGAGAACAGGCCGCGTGTCTCGGAGGCCATGTAGCCTGGATGCCCGTTCGGCGACGTCTCGACATAGCCGGCGTAGTTGACGAGCTCGCCGAGCCCGTCGAGCGCCTGCCCGGCGGCCGACCGGTCGGCCATGCTGTTGTCGCCGTCGGAGGCGTAGAACAGGTACACGTTGTAACGCGACGGCGGGTAGCGCTCGTCGATCAGTTCGCGCACCTTCACGAATCCGGTCGACGCGATGGTGCCACCCGTGCCGCTCACCTGGAAGAACTGCTCCTCGTCGAACTGCCACGCCTCGGTGGTGTGCGCGAGAAACACCGTGTCGAGGTGGAGATACTGCCGGCGCAGGCCCTGCACGGCCCAGAAGAAGAACGACTTCGCGAGGCGGCGCTCGGCCTCGCCCATGCTGCCCGACACGTCCATCAGCAGGAACACCACCGCCTGCGTGGTCGGCTGTTCGCGCTTCTTCAACTGGCGGAACCGCAGGTCGTCGTCGGTGATCGCCGGAAAATCTTGCTGCACGGCGCGCCGCTTCACGGATTCGCGCATGCTGCGGCGCCGGTCGAGCCGGGCCCTCACGCCGCGCCGGTCCCAGCCCTCGCGCACCCAGTCGGACTGCTCGGCGCGGCCCACGCGCGCCTTGAGGTTCGGCAGTTCCATCTCCTCCCACAGCCAGTCGACGATGTCGTCGACCTGGAACTCGAGGAGGAACTCGATGCCGCCGCCGTCCTGCCCACCAGCGCCGCGTTCGTCGCCCTGCTGGCCCGGGCGCGGGCGCGACGGCGCGAGCTGGTCGCCCGGCTGCGCGGCGCCCTGGCCGACGCCTTCGTGGCGGTCCTGCGAGCGCAGGCGGAAGTGATAGTGCTCGAGCATGCGCACGGGCACGCGCACGACCTGTCCGCCCGGACCGGCGATGTCGGAACTGGCGATGATGTCCGGCAGGCTCGCCCGCACGGCGTCGCGGATCTTCTCGTTGTGGCGCAGCCAGTCGCGCGCGCCCCTGGAGAAGAGTTCGTACCAGCCGGAGGAGTCCTGCGCGCGGTCGGTCATCGGCAGGCGTCCGCTACTCCTGCGCCAGCAGCGTGGTGACGTAGTTGAGCGCTTCGCGGGCGCTGTGGTCGTCGTAGCCGTACTCGCGGATCAGGCGCTCCTGTACCGCCGAGATCTTCTTCTTCGCTTCCTCGTCGGGCCGCGCGTTGGACGTGACGAGGCGCAGCACGTCGCGCCGCTCGGCGAACAGGTACTGCTCGATCGCCTCGCGCATGCGCGCGTGCGACGACAGGCGGAACTTGTCGCCTGCCTTGTAGGCCACCATTGCCTTGCGGACGACCTCCTGCCGGAACGACTGCTTGCCCGAGTCGGAAACCTTGATCTTCTCCTCCACCGAGCGCAGGAAGCGCTCGTCGGCGGGGCGCTGCTCGCCGGTGATCGGGTCGGTGACCTGCCGGTTGTCGAGCGATGCCTCGACCTCGTCGACGTACTTGTCGAGCAACTGCTGCGCCTCCGCCTCGAACGACGCGAACATCGCGCGGTGCACGTCCTCCTTGACCCAGCGGTTGTAGAAGTCCTTGCGCGCGGTGACGAGGTGGTCGATCCAGAGCTTCTTCTGCTTCGCGTCCATCCGCGCATCGCTCTCGATCGAGTCCTTCAGCGCCAGCAGGACTTCCATGCTGGTCAGGCTGCGGGCGTCGCTGCGCGTGATCGCGTTGGAGATCGAGTTGACGATGAAGCGCGGGCTGACGCCGGCGAGGCCTTCGTCGGGCGACTCGGCCGCCAGCCGGGAGATCTCGTTCTCGGGAAAGCCCTCGATCGTCTCGCCCGCGTAGATCCGCACCTTCTTGGACAGGTCGAGCGTCTCGCGGGTCGGCTTGGTCATCCGCGTCAGGATCGCGAACACCGCCGCCAGCGGCAGCACGTGCGGGTCGAGATGGACGTCGCGGAACGCCGGCGCGCCCGAGACGAGCTTCTGGTAGATCCGCGACTCGTCGGGATAGGACAGCGAGTACGGGACCTTGATGATCACCATCCGGTCGAGCAGCGCCTCGTTTTCCTTCTCCTGCAGGAACTTGTGGAACTCGGCGAGGTTGGTGTGGGCGAGGATGGTCTCGTCGAGGTGGATCAGCGGAAAGCGCGAAACCTTGACGTTCTTCTCCTGCGTGAGCGTCAGCAGCAGGTACAGGAACTCGCGCTTGACCTTGAGGATCTCGATCATCTCGAGCATCCCACGGCTCGCGGCGTAGACCGCGCCCGACCAGCTCCACGCGCGCGGGTCGCCTTCATCGCCCACCGTCGCCACTTTCGACAGGTCCACGGAGCCGACGAGGTCGGCGATGTCCGCAGTGGTCGGATCGTGCGGCGCGTACGTGCCGATCCCTACGCGCAGTGCCTCGCTGAGGAAGAC
>VEPJ01000162.1 GCA_012026925.1 Gammaproteobacteria bacterium
CGGCGCCGGCTGGAACGTCATCAAGGTGATCTGGGGCTCGCGCTGGGACCCGCTGTTCGCCCTCGACACGAAGGGGCTGCTGCGCCGCCTGATGATGGAGTGCGTGGACGGCGAGTACCAGAACTTCAAGGCGAAGGGCGGCGCCTACACTCGCGAGCATTTCTTCGGCAAGTACCCCGAGCTGAAGGAAATGGTCGCCAACCTGTCGGATCACGACATCTGGCGACTGAATCGCGGTGGCCACGACCCGCACAAGGTCTTCAACGCCTATGCCGCCGCCGTCGCGCACAAGGACCAGCCGACGGTGATCCTCGCCAAGACCGTCAAGGGCTATGGCATGGGTCGTGCCGGCGAGGGCCAGAACATCACTCACCAGCAGAAGAAACTCGACGACGAGGCGCTCAAGGACTTCCGCGACCGCTTCAACATCCCGGTGTCGGACGAGGACATCGCGAAGGTACCCTTCTTCCGCCCGGCGGAGGGCAGCGAGGAGCTCGAGTACCTGCGCGAACGGCGCCGCGCGCTCGGCGGCTTCCTGCCGCAGCGGCGGACGCGGGTGCCGAAGCTGAAGACGCCCGACCTCGATGCATTCGCGACTCTGCTGGAATCGTCGGGCGAGCGTGAATTCTCGACGACCATGGCGCTCGTGCGGCTCCTGTCCATGCTCGTGAAGGACAGGAACATCGGCCAGCACGTCGTGCCGATCGTCCCGGACGAGGCGCGCACGTTCGGCATGGAAGGCATGTTCCGCCAGATCGGCATCTACTCGTCCATGGGGCAGCTCTACACCCCGCAGGACGCGGACCAGCTCCTCTATTACCGCGAGGACAGGAAGGGACAGATCCTGGAGGAGGGCATCAACGAGGGCGGCGCGATGTGCAGCTGGATCGCCGCCGGCACCTCGTACGCCAACCACGGCGTCCCGATGATCCCTTTCTACATCTACTACTCGATGTTCGGCTTCCAGCGGGTCGGCGATTTCTGCTGGGCGGCGGGCGACATGCAGACCCGCGGGTTCCTGATCGGCGGCACGGCGGGTCGCACGACGCTCGCGGGCGAAGGCCTGCAGCACCAGGACGGTCACAGCCAGCTCGTGGCCACGACGATCCCGAATTGCGTCGCCTACGACCCGACGTTCGCCTACGAACTGGCCGTGATCGTGCAGGACGGACTGCGCCGCATGTGCGCGGAGCAGGAGAGCGTCTTCTATTACATCACCTGCATGAACGAGAACTACGCCCACCCGGCCATGCCGAAGGGCGTGGAGGAAGGCATCCTGAAGGGGATGTACCTCTACCAGATCGGCGGGCGCGGCAAGGTTCGGGTGAACCTGCTCGGGTCCGGGACGATCCTGCGCGAGGTGATCGCGGCGGCCGACCTGCTCGAGAAGGAATTCGGCGTGCCAGCGGACGTTTTCAGCGTGCCGAGCTTCTCGGAGGTGCGGCGCGAGGCCCTCGACGCCGAGCGCTGGAACCTGCTTCACCCAGACCAGCCGCCGCGGGTGCCGTACGTGAGGCAGTGCCTGGCTGCGCACGCGGGGCCGTTCGTCGCGGCGACGGACTACATGCGCACTGTCCCCGACCAGATCCGCCAGTGGGTGCCCGGCCGGTACCACGTGCTCGGGACGGACGGCTACGGCCGCAGCGATTCCCGCGCTGCGCTGCGCGGGTTCTTCGAGGTCGATCGCCGCTACGTGACGCTTTCGGCCCTCAAGGCGCTGGCGGACGAGGGCAAGCTCGACGTCGCCACGGTGAAAAGCGCGATGGAGCGCTTCGGCATCGATCCCGACAAGCCCAACCCGGTGACGGTCTGATCGGGTCGCGCACGTGGCACAGCTCATCGAAGTTCGTGTTCCCGACCTCGGCGACTACAAGGACGTCGAGATCATCGAGGTCGCCGTGCGCGTGGGCGACACCGTCGCGGTGGATGCGACGCTGCTGACGCTCGAGACCGAGAAGGCGACGATGGACGTGCCTTCCACGGCGGCCGGCGTGGTGCGCGAACTCAAGGTGCAGCGCGGCGGCCGGGTGTCGAAGGGCGACCTCATCGCGATCATCGATGGCGAGCCCGCTCGATCGAGCGAAGCCCTGCCGGCGATTCCGCCGCGGCCCGCGCCTGCCGCACCACAGGCGGCTGCCCTGGTGGGCACCGGGGTCGTGATCGCGCCGGGCTTCTCCCGGTCCCACGCGAGCCCGTCCATCCGGCGCTTCGCGCGCGAACTCGGCGTGGATCTTGCGACGGTCACGGGCACGGGCGAGAAGGGCCGCATCACCGAGCAGGACGTCAAGTCGCACGTCAAGCGGTTGCTGGCCGAGCCCGCGCCCGCCGCTGCGCTGCCGCGGGTTCCCGAAGTTGACTTCGCGGCATTCGGGCCGATCGAGCGCAAGCCGCTGTCGCGCATCCAGAAGATTTCCGGGCCGCGTCTGCACGCGAGCTGGGTGAACATCCCGCACGTCACGCAGTTCGACGAGGCCGACATCACGGAGATGGAAGCCACTCGCGCCGGGCTCAAGGACGAGGCGACGGCGCGCGGCATCAAGCTCACGCCGCTCGCGTTCATCATGCGCGCGTGCGCGCAGGCGCTGCAGGCGTTCCCGCATTTCGGCGCCTCGCTCGACGCGGCCGCCGGGGAACTGGTTTACAGGAAATACGTGCACCTCGGCTTCGCGGCCGACACGCCGGGCGGCCTCGTCGTGCCGGTGGTGCGCGACGCCGACCGCAAGGACGTCTTCGAGCTGGCGCGCGACCTGGCGGCGTTGAGCGAGAAGGCGCGGGCGGGCAAGCTCGCCGCGGCGGAGATGCAGGGCGGCTGTTTCACGATCTCGAGCCTCGGCGGGATCGGTGGAACCGCATTCACGCCGATCATCAATGCGCCCGAAGTCGCAATCCTGGGCGTTTCGCGCGCGAGCCACCGCCCCGTGTACGAGAATGGCACCTTCGTGCCGCGCCTGATGCTGCCGTTGTCGCTGTCGTACGATCATCGCGTGATCGACGGCGCGGACGCGGTGAGGTTCACGACCTTCCTCGCGAAGGCGCTGGCGGACGTGCAGGGACTGCTGCGGGCGATTCCATGAAGCAGACGGTGAGGGTTCCCGATCTCGGTGGCTTCAAGGACGTCGCCGTGATCGACGTGCTGGTGAAGCCCGGCGACCGCGTCGAGGTGGAGACGCCGCTCGTCACGCTCGAGAGCGACAAGGCGACCATGGACGTGCCGTCGACCGCGGCGGGCACCGTCGAGAGCGTCGCGGTCAGGGCGGGTGACAAGGTCAACACGGGTTCGCCCGTCATCGTGCTCGAGGTCGCGGAGGCGGGCGACACGAGCGACCAGACGATGCCGCGGGCCATGCTGCGGGCGCCGGAGCCGTACGGCGGCGAGCCTTACCTGGATACGGTACCGCTGCAGCCGATGAGCGGGGCGGCGTCCTCTCCCGCCCCGGGAGGCGCGTCGGCTGCGGCACCTGCGGCCGCGGTCGGAGCGGGCGTCGCCCCGGGACCGCATTCGTACGATTACGACCTCGTCGTCCTCGGCGCCGGCCCGGGGGGTTACACGGCCGCCTTCCGTGCGGCGGACCTCGGGTTGCGCGTCGCGCTCGTCGAGCGGTCGCCGACGCTGGGTGGCGTCTGCCTGAACGTCGGCTGCGTCCCCTCGAAGGCCCTGCTGCACGCCGCGAAGGTCATCGAGGACGCGCAGGCGATGGCGGCGCACGGCGTGCGCTTCGGCGCACCGGAGGTGGATGCGGCGAAACTCCGCGAGTGGAAGGACTCGGTCGTCGGTCGCCTGACTGGCGGACTCAAGAACCTCGCGCGCCAGCGCAAGGTCACCGTCGTGCACGGCAGCGCGCGCTTCGCCTCGCCGCACGAACTGCAACTCGACGACGGCGGGGTGGGACAGAAGTTGAGCTTCCAGCAGTGCATCATCGCCGCGGGCTCGGAGTCCGTGATGCTGCCGGGCCTGCCCGATGATCCGCGCGTCATCGACTCGACGGGCGCGCTCGAGCTCGACCTGCCCCGGAGCCTGCTCGTCGTCGGCGGCGGCATCATCGGTCTCGAGATGGCGACGGTTTACGCCGCGCTCGGCGTGAAGGTGAGCGTTGTCGAGCTCACGGACGGTCTCATGCCCGGCTGCGATCGCGATCTCGTGCGTCCGCTCGAGAAGCGCATCACGTCGCGCTACGAGCGCATCATGGTGTCCACCCGCGCGACGTCGATCGAGTCGACGCAGGAAGGCCTGCGCGTGACCTTCGCCGGGGGCAAGGCTCCCGAGCCGCAGGTCTACGGCAAGGTGCTCGTCGCCGTCGGCCGCAGCCCGAACGGCAAGCGCATCGGCGCCGAGGCGGCCGGAGTCCAGGTCGACGATCGCGGTTACGTTTCCGTCGACCGACAGATGCGCACCAACGTGCCGCACATATTCGCGATCGGCGACATCGTGGGTCAGCCCATGCTGGCCCACAAGGCGACCCACGAAGGCAAGGTGGCCGCCGAGGTCGTGGCCGGGCTCAAGAGCCACTTCGACGCGAGCGTCATTCCGTCGGTCGCCTACACGGACCCCGAGATCGCGTGGGTCGGGCTGACCGAGACCGACGCCAAGACGCGCGGCGTCGCCTACGAGCGGGCCGTGTTTCCCTGGTCGGCAAGCGGCCGGTCGCTCGCGCTCGGTCGCGACGAGGGTTTCACGAAGCTGCTGTTCGATCCGCAGACGCACCGCGTCGTGGGCGGCGGCATCGTCGGGACGAACGCCGGCGACCTGATCTCGGAAATCGCATTCGCGATCGAGATGGGCGCGGACGCCGCCGACATCGGTCTCACGATCCACCCGCATCCGACGCTGTCGGAGACGGTCGCCATGGCCGCCGAGACCTTCGAGGGAACGATCACCGACCTCTACGCGCCTCGCAAGAAGTCGCGCCCGGCCAGGTGACCGCGCACAGGACCGCATGAACCGTGGCTTGACGCGCGCGCTGCGACTGCTCGGGCTGCTCGAGGCGGGGCGCCGCGTCGAACTGCGGCTCCGGATGCGCCAGGAGCGGTCGCTGCCCGACGCCGTGATCCTCGGCGCACAGAAGTGCGGCACGACCTCGCTGCATGGCTACCTGGTCCAGTCGCCGGGCGTGATCGCACCGTTGCGCAAGGAAGTGCACTTTTTCGACCTGAACTACGGCCGCGGCGCAGCGTGGTATCGCGCGCACTTCGGCAGGGTCGGCGAGGCCGGGATCAACCTCGACAGCAGCCCGTACTACCTGTTCCACCCGGCCGTCCCGCGGCGGCTGCACGACCTGCTGCCGGACGCGA
>VEPJ01000020.1 GCA_012026925.1 Gammaproteobacteria bacterium
CCTTCGCCCTCCCGACCTGTCAGGTTCGGATGCTGTCGCTGAAGCTGGAGCCCGGAGGCCTCCTGGTGAGCCAGCTCGTCGGCCGCTCCAGGCTGTATCAGTGGAATCCGCGCAATCCACTGGTGCCGCCGTTCCGTGCGTTGCTCGAGGTGGCGCTCGACAGCTTGCCCGCCGCCGAGCGGCGATGGTACTTCCGCAAACGGACTCGACCGCGTCGCAGCGGTAAGGCGACCTGACGCCCGGGCTTAGTCCCGCCGCAAGGTAGAGTCCGCCCCAACATGTTCTCTGCCGACCCGGCCGTTCATCTCAAAATCAGTGGTCCGTAGTCTTCATCGCCCGGCTGGTAACAGCGCAGACCCTCGTCCTCGACCAACTGCCGCGCCTGCAGCAGGCGTTCCTCCGCAAGCGTCGCGGCGCTGAAGGCTTCCGGCCGGCGTAACCAGTCGAATTTTTCAACGCCCAGATTGTGATACGGCAGCAAGGTGATCGCGCCGAGGCCCGCCTGACGCACGAAGCGCGCAACGGCACGCACGTTGTCCTCGTCGTCAGTGATGCCCGGCACGAGCGGCAAGCGCGGCCAGAGTTGTGGCCCGCGGCCTGCGTGGACCAGCCCGGCGAGGAGTCGGAAGTTGTCATGGATAGGCAGGTTGTCGGTGCCGCAGTGTTCGCGGTGACGCGCGCGGTCCATGAGCTTGAGATCGAACAGCACGAGGTCGAGCGCGCCGATGGCCTTCCACAGTACCTGCGATTCGAACGCGCACCACGCGTCGCCGTCGGCCAGCAATTCGTCGAGGGGACGCAGGTGCCGGAAGCGGAACAGGCCGCAGGTCTCCATCGCGACGTGGATGCCGTCTGCCCGCAGTGGATCCAGCAGTGACACGAGGTATTCGGGGAACAGCGACGCTTCGCCGCCCGAGAACGTCACGCCGCCGCCGGACTGGCGATACAGAGCGAACTCCTTCGCAAGCTCGGCGTGGACATCCGCCGCTGTGCGCGGCTCGCCGAAGCGGGTGAGCGCGCCGGACGGGCAGCTTGCCACGCAGCGGAAGCACTGGTTGCAGGTTTCCGGTGCCCACTGGCCCGGCGCCTTCATCGCGCCGGTCGGGCAGGTCTTCAGGCAGGTCCCGCACTCGATGCACCGCCGCCGCTTGTGGCCGAGCTCGGCTTCCAGTCGCCAGGACTCCGGGTTCTGGCACCAGCTGCAGCGCAGCGGACAGCCCTTGAAGAACACGACGCTGCGGATGCCGGGACCGTCGTGAACGCAGAAATGCTGGATCGCGAAGACCTGGGGATACGTCGTCATGGCGACGTCGTGCGGCTACGCGTGCATCGTGCGCGCAATGATCTCGTCCTGAACTTCCGGCTGCAGATCCGCGAAATAGGCACAGTAGCCGGAAACGCGCACCAGCAGGTTCGGGAACGCCTGCGGGTTCGCGCGCGCCTTCTTCAGGGTCGCCGCATCGAGCACGGCGATCTGCACCTGCATGCCTTCCTGGTCGACAAAGTAGGTGCGCAACAGCGCGGCGAGTTTCGCGGCACCGGACCTGCCGCCGACGGTGCTCCTGTCGAACGTCGCGTTCAACACGTGGCTGTTGCACCAGCGCGAGCGATCGAGCGAGGACACCGAGCGCAACAGCGCGGTCGGGCCGCTGCGGTCAGCGCCGTCGGCCGGCGAGCAGCCGTTCGACAGGCGCGTGCCGGCCTTGCGCCCGTTCGGCAGCGCTCCGGTGAAGCGTCCGAAGGCCGACCCGCAGGTCATGGAGTAGAAGCCCGCGATCCATTGGCCGCCCCGGGTATTGCGGTGTGCGCTCACGGCGTCGACCCAGGTGTCGGCCGCCACCTGCGTCCAGCCATCGACCTCGGCGTCGCCGTTGCCGTAGCGCTTGAACTTCCGCTGCAACTCAGTCTGCAGAGCCTCGTGGCCGACGAAATCGGCACGCAGGACCTCGACCAACGCCGCAAGGGGCAGTCGGCGTTCCTCGAACACCAGGCGGTTGAGCGCATACAGCGAGTCGCCGACATCGGCAAGGCCGACGGCCTGCACGCTGGTGAAGTCGTACTCGGCGCCACCCCAGGTCACGTCGCGGCCGCTGGCGAGACAGCCGTCGGTGATGAGGGAATTGACCGGCGTGGTGCGGTGCCGGCGACCCGCATCCTCCAGCCAGCCCATCACGCGCGCCATGTCGTCGACACTGTGGCGCACCTGGGCGCGAAAGGCTGCGACAACGTCAGCCATTGCGTTCAACGCATGCACGGGCGGAGTCTTCGTCCCGTGCCGCTTGCCGGCAAAGGTGCGCCCCTCGTTCAGGGCGAGTTCCAGGCACAGCGGCAGATTGAACAGTGCGGCGTCCGCCGAGTTGTAGGTCCGACCCTGGCTCGCGAGCTCAGTGCAGCCGATGATCGCGTAGTCGCGCGCGTGTGCCTCGCTGTAACCCGCATTACGCATCGCGCGGATGATCGACTGGTCGCCGAAGAAGGCCGGGCGCGCGCCCGTGCGCTGCAGGGTCGTCACGCACTTGTCGAGGAACCAGGCAGGGGTGTGCTCGTGCAGGCGCACGTGCAGTGCCGGTTCGCGCGTGCCGATCAGCGCGTATGCGTCGAGAAATACGCCGGAGACCTCGTTGGTGACATCCCGGCCCGCGGCGTCGACGCCGCCAAGCGTGATGCCCTGGGCGACGTCGTGGCCGCTGAAGTAGTGATCCATGCGCGTCGAATAGGCCGGCGCCGTCTCGCAGCACTTGAGCTCGAAGCTCGCGGCGATCGCAACGGCCTCGTCGCGCGACATCTCGCCGCGCGCGAGATCCCGCTCGTAGAGGCCGAGCAGTGCCTGGTCGAGACGCCCGAACGAAAGCCCCTGCTCGTAGTCTTCAAGACACATCGCCATGTGCACGATCCAGGCCGCCTGCAGGCCCTCGCGGAAGGTGCGCGCCGGGTAGTAGGGCACGTGACGCAGGGCCGAGGCCGCGGACGCCAACTCGTCGCGGCGGGCGGCGGAGGTGCCGGGCGCGCGTGAGCAGCGCTCTGCCTCGTCTGCGAGGTTGGCCGCCATGGCACGAATGCCCGCGGAGATGATGCGGATGGATTCGTAAAAAGCGCGCTGGTCGGCATCGAGTCGCACGCCCGACGGGGTCGTGTCGCGCGCGAGGCAATCCGCGGCTTGCTCGTCCGCACTTACGAGACCTTCGCCAATGATGCGTGCGTAGTTGCCGACCTGGTGGGCGACGCCGGCCTGCTCGGTGACGATGTAGCGCTCGGCGTGCAGCATGTCCCACACGTGGCCGATGCGCGACGGCGACACGAGCGCCTGGTAAAACACGCTGTCGCGCAGAGTGGCGGCCGCGATGCGCATGAGGCGCGTCTTCTCCGCCCGCGACAGGCGAATCGGCACGACGCGATCGTCGAGGCGAACGATGTCCTCGACGAGGTTGATCGACGCGCCCTCGGGGTAGTAATTCGCCGCGACGCGCTTCGAGGTCATGTTGCCGACAATGAGCTCGTCCGGGTAGACGCGGGGCTTGCGGTTCGCCATCACGTGCGCGATGGCGCTCGCTCGTCGTACACAGACGTGGGCGCCACGCAGCCGCTTGCCGGCGGGGGAACGGCGGAAGTCGAGCAGCAGCTCCGGACGCTCGAGGCAGAGCGAATAACCCGCGTCGTGGATTTCGTCGCGGATTCGGCCGAAGCGGGCCCAGGGCGAGTCGAGGTCGACGAGGGCGTTCATCGCAGGTCCCCGGTCATGGCGGGCGATCGAGCGCATGATTCTACGCGTCATGGCGGTGCTGCCGACGCGCGGCGTCATGGACGGAGACGCGAACGGTTCGCATTAAATCGCGCGCGTTTCACCTGGGAAAAGAACGGGCGCAGAATCCCTCGAAAATCGGGGGCACAGGGAACATGAGCCTCAGGGGGTCTCCGGCCGGGATCCGGGAGCGACCGTGCGATGCGCGCTCGCGCGCGTCGGGTCGTGCGTACGCGAACTGCTCGGGTTCGCGGCGATGAAGAATTCCAGGCAACCGAAGACGTGGGTGCGAATCGTGAACGGGGTTGTGGCGCTCGCGCTGGCAGCGCTTGTGCTTGGGACCTATTGGCCCACGGTGAGACTGTTCGACCTGTATCTCGCCGACACGGGGTACCGTGGCGACTGGATCGAGGGCCATGCGAAGCGGATCACGGCGGTGACGCCGGGTGGTCCCGCCGATCGCGCGGGTCTCAGGGCGGGCGATGTACTCGAGTTCGACCCGAGCCGGAACGAGGATTGGGTGCTCGCCGGCTATCGGAGCATGCCGGAGGGCTTCACCGGGACATTGCCGGTGCGGCACGCAGACGGCACGCGAGCGATCGTGAGTCTCGCGCCCGAGCGGGTGGCCTACCTGCCAACGCTGAACGATCGCCTGGCACTGGTGGCGCGGCTCACCAGTCTTACGATCATGATGCTCGTCTGTGTCGCAATGGTCTGGGCGCGACCCGGCCTGATGACGTGGTCATTGTCTATCGGGTTGGCGGCAGCGGCACCGTTCATTGCAGCCTGGGTGCCGTTCTATTTCGCGTTCAATGCGGGGGCCGGCTTCAGTCTCGTCGCAGCACTCTTATCGTCCATCTGGAGTTGGCAAATCGCGCTTGTGCCGTTCGCACTGTCTTTTCCGCGAGATACGCTGACCGACTGGCCCAGCTGGAAGCGCGCGCTTGGCGTGACGATCGCGCTGGCTCTGAACGCGTATGTGGCCGCTGCTTTGTACCCGGACGCATTCGGGCGGGACCTGGGGGATAGTCGCAGCGCTCTGGTCATCATTGCCGTTTCGACGGTGTCATTGCTCGGAGCGCTCGCCGCACTGGCACGAACCTACCACCGATCCAAGCCGGAGGACCAGGCACGGCTGAAATGGGGGCTGCTCGGAATCGCCGCCTCATTCCTGGCGTTTTTCATTGGCTTCATGATCGCCGTGGCCCGCTCCGTCATTCCGCATGTGCCGGGCGGCGCCGAGTTCACGCCGCATAACTATGTTGCGGCCCTGTGCGGTGCGCTGTTCGCACTGTCGCTTGGCTATGCGGTGCTGCGCCAGCGGGTCGTGGACGTGCAGTTCGCGATCAGCCGCACGGTGGTCTACGGAGTGGCATCGACGATCGTGCTGGTATTCCTCGCGGTGCTGCACTGGCTGCTCGGGCGGATGATCGAGCACTCCGGGTTCGCGTTCGGGCTCGAGGGGCTGGCCGCCGTCGGTCTCGGTCTCGTGCTGCACCGAGCCTCGCACGGCATCAACACGCCGGTGGACCGGGTG
>VEPJ01000202.1 GCA_012026925.1 Gammaproteobacteria bacterium
GATCTACACCCGTTACATCCTAGCAGTGGATCCGCCTCGCGCGGAGGCGCGGTCGAGCAGACGGGCGGCGCTCGCATGAGAAAGGCGCGGGGGCGATGCGCAAGGTCCACACTGCCGAGTCGATGATCGAGATCGCGCACCTGCGCAACGTGCTCGAATCCGCGGGCATTCCCTGCCTGGTGCGCAACGACCGGCTGGCTGGCGTGCTCGGCGAGATTCCTTTCGTAGAGTGCTGGCCGGAGCTGTGGGTGAAGGAGCCGGGGCAGGAGCTGCGGGCACGCGGGCTCATCGAGGAAGCGCTCCGGCCGCACCCGACCGGCAACCCGTGGACCTGCCCGCGTTGCGGCGAGCGCATCGAAGCGCAGTTCGCGGAGTGCTGGCGCTGCGCGGAGGGCGCGGAGCCCGAGGTGCGCGGCCGGTGAAGACCCTCACCATCGACCGGCGCTTCAACGGCCCGCCCGATTCCGGCAACGGCGGCTACGTCTGCGGCGCGCGCGCGGGCGCGGCCGGCGCCGACATGCGCGTGCGCCTGGTGACTCCGCCCCCGCTGGATACCGCGCTCGCCGTCGAACACGACGCAGCGGGCAGCTGGGCGCTGCGCTCGGCGACCGGCCAAGTGGCTCGCGGGACGCCGTCCCGGTTGCGGCTCGACGTCCCGCCGCCGCCGCGCTACGTGCAGGCGGTCTGGGCCTCGCAGCACTATCCCGGCTTCCGTGAGCATGCCTTCCCCGACTGCTTCGTTTGCGGCCCGCATCGGCGGCGCGGCGACGGCCTGCGCATCTTCCCCGGCATGCTCGACACGGGCATCGTCGCGGCCCCGTGGCTGCCGGCGGACTCGCTCGATACGGGCGACGGCAAGGTGGCCGTGGAGTTCCACTGGGCCGCGCTCGATTGCCCGGGATACTTCGCCGTGTCGGGCGGGCGCCGGCTCATGGTGCTCGGCGAGATGCAGGCCCACGTGGACCGGCGCGTGCACGTGGGCGAGCCCTGTACGGTGATCGGCTGGAAGCTCGGGTCCGAGGGACGCAAGCACCACGCGGGCACGGCGATCTTCGACGGGGACGGTGAGCTCTGCGCGCGGGCGTCGGCGACGTGGATCGAGCTCGGAAGAAGCGGTTAGTGATCCGCGGTGAGCGGCTAGTCAGTCAAGAGCCCGGCGCAGCCGCGTCCCGTTTCTTGCCAACCGCCAACCGCTGATTACCAATCACTTGCCTCTGGCGAGCAGGGCGCCCGACAGGCCGGCCACGCACAGCACCACGCCCGGCCACGGTGACGCTCCGATCGCGATCCACACGAGGCCGCCGAGCAGCGCCGCGGCGGACACCACCGTGGAGTCGCGGCGCCGGGCGCTCGCGCGGAGTTCCTCGCGCAGCTCAGCGATGCCCGCCTGCTCGACCTTGAGCCGGAACTTGCCGTCCGAGGCCTGCTGCACGAACTGCTGCAGCACTTGCGGCAGGGCCCGCAGCGCCTCGCTGACGTCCGGCAGCTGCCGGCGCAGCTCGAGCGCGAGCGTGCGACCGCTCAGCCGGTCCGCCGCCCACTCCCTCAGGATCGGCTGGGCCGTCTTCCAGAGATCGAGCTCGGGATAGAGCTGCCGGCCGAGCCCCTCGATCTGCAGCAGCGTCTTCTGCAGCAGGATCAGCTGCGGCTGCACCTTCATGTTGAAGCGACGCGCCGTCTCGAACAGGCGCAGCAGCACCTGCCCGAACGAGATCTCCGACAGCGGCTTGTTGAAGATCGGCTCGCAGACCGTGCGCACGGCTGCCTCGAGTTCCTCGACGCGCGTATCCGCCGGCACCCAGCCGGAGTCCACGTGCAGCTGCGCGATGCGGTGATAGTCGCGCTCGAAGAACGCGAGGAAGTTCTCGGCGAGGTAGTGCTGGTCGCGCGCGGTGAGCGTGCCCATGATGCCGAAGTCGACCGCGCAGTACTTCGGGTACTCGGGGTCGTCGAGCTGCACGAAGATGTTGCCCGGGTGCATGTCGGCGTGGAAGAAGTTGTGCCGCAGCACCTGCGTGAAGAAGATCGTCACGCCGTTCTCGGCGAGCCGCTGGATGTTGGTGCCGCGCCGGCGCAGCTCCTCCATGTCGCTGATGATGATGCCGTGGATGCGCTCCATCACCATCGCTTCGGGTCGGCAGTAGTCCCAGTACACGGCCGGGACGTGCAGCAGTTCGTTGCCCTCGAAGTTGCGCTTGAGCTGCGCCGCGTTCGCGGCCTCGCGCATCAGGTCGAGCTCGTCGAGGATGGTCTTCTCGTACTCGCGCACGACCTCCACGGGACGCAGGCGGTGTCCCTCCGCGGCGTAATCGCGCGCGAGGGCGGCCAGGACGTACATGACCTCGAGGTCGCGCTCGATCTTCTCGCGCACCCCGGGGCGGATCACCTTGACGACGACCTCTTCGCCCGAGCGCAGCCGCGCCGCGTGCACCTGCGCCACCGACGCCGCCGCGAGCGGCGTCTCGTCGAACTGGTCGAACACTTCGCTCACCGGCCGGCCATAGGCTCGTTCGACGATCGCCCGGGCCTCGGCACCGGGGAACGGCGGCACGCGGTCCTGCAGCTTCTCGAGTTCGTCGGCGATGTCCGACGGGAGCAGGTCGCGCCGCGTCGAGAGCGCCTGGCCGAACTTCACGAAGATGGGGCCGAGCTCCTCGAGCGCGAGCCGGATGCGCTCGCCGCGGGTGCCGCCCCGCTGCCGCTCGAACCAGGTCGCGGGCGACAGGTAGAAGAAGAACCGCAGCGGCCGGAACAGGTGCGTCTGGAGGATGATCGCGTCGAGCCCGTGCCGCACGAGCACGCGCTGGATCTGCAGTAGCCGGCCGATGACGCGGAGGCGCATGGGATGCAGCCGGCGATCAGCGCGACTCGAGTCGCGTGAGGCGGGCTTCGAGTCGCTCGGCGTCGTCGCGCAGCCTGTCCACGTCCGCGAGGAATTCCTCGATCTCGGTTCGCGTGGGCAGGTCGCGGCCCTCTTCCTGCAGGTACTCGGCCACGTTGGTCGCGAGCGAGCCTCCCGCCTTGCGGCCCCAGTCGAAGAAGCCGCGGGCCAGGTTCGCGACCTGCCGGGCGGCGACGTCGCCGATCACGCGCGCGAGTTCCTCCTCGAAATCGGGCTGCGCCTGGGCCAGCAGGTCGCGGAATTTCTGCGCGACTTCCGCGTCGCCCTCGATGCGGACGCCGCCGCCGCGCAGCGCCCCTTCGGCCTTCGGTCCGGCGAGCGCCAGGAGCGCGATCGGCGTGCCCGAGAGACTCGCGTCGGCCGCGCCGTCGTGGCGGGACGCGAGCGCGACACGACCCCCGTCCGCCTTGAAGAAGAAGGCCAACGGGGTGCCCTCGACCGTGAGCGAGATGACGCGGCCGTCCAGCGCCCGGCACAACGCCTGCGCCTTGCGGGAATCCGCGATGTTGCGGTTCAGGACCTCGGCGAGGCGCTCGAGCAGCATGTCAGTACCGGAAGCCCTTGTGCAGCGCGACGATGCCGCCGCTCAGGTTGTGGTAGCGGCAGTCCTCGAGGCCGGCCTCGCGCATCATCCCGGCCAGCGTCTCCTGGTCCGGGAAGCGGCGGATGGATTCGGCGAGGTACTGGTAGCTGTCGGAGTCGCCGGCGACGCGCTTGCCGAGCCACGGCAGCACGCTGAAGGAGTACACGTCGTAGATGGGCTTCAGGCCCGGAAACACCGGTTTCGAGAACTCGAGCACCAGCAGCCGTCCGCCCGGCCTGAGCACGCGGCGCATGGAAGCGAGCGCGGCGGGCTTGTCGGTGACGTTGCGGAGCCCGAAGCCGATGGTCACGCAGTCGAACGTCTCGTCCGCGAATGGCAGGCACTCGGCATTCGCTATCGAAAAACGCACGTTGCGAATGAGCCCGCGGTCGAGCAGGCGGCTGCGGCCGACTTCGAGCATCGCCGCGTTGATGTCCGACAGCACGACGAGCCCGCGCTCGCCGACCTGCCCGGCCATGCCCGCGGCGAGGTCGCCGGTGCCGCCGGCCACGTCGAGCGCCGCCTGGCCCGGGCGCAGGCCGGTCTGCGACAGCGCGAAGCGCTTCCACAGTCGGTGCACGCCCGCCGACATCAGGTCGTTCATCAGGTCGTACTTGTCGGCGACCGAATCGAAGACCGCGCGGACGTGGCGGGCCTTCTCGTCCTTCGCGACCTGCTTGTAGCCGAAGTCGACCGTCTCGGCCGGGCTCTGCGCCGGCTTCTTGGGGGCTGATTCGCTCATGGACCCGCCATTCTACGCGGTCGGGTCGGCGCCTGTGGTTCGAGGGTTCGGGGCCCTATGTCCGGAGACGTCGACGAGTAGGCGCGGACATGATCATGGCCATTGGGTGGAAGGCCTGTTCCCCGGGGCGTCGCGCCGCATGGACGCGGCGCGCGAGTCCCCAGGGACCCGGGTTTACGACGTCCCCGGGGAACAGGCCTTCCACCCAACGGCCAAAAGGCTGTCAAACCCGCCTGGGCGGGACCTGCGTTGGATAGGCAATCCCGAGCTTCGCCAGCCGGTCGAGGTACTGCTGCCACTTCTCGGCGCGGGTACGCCCGAGCTCGTGCAGGTAGTCCCAGGTGTAGAGCCCCGTGTCGTGTCCGTCGTCGAAGACCAGGCGGATGGCGTAGCTGCCGACCGGGTCGACGGCCTTGACGCCGACCTCGTGCTTCCCGAGCTGCAGCGTCTCCTGCCCCGGGCCGTGGCCGCGCACTTCGGCGGACGGCGAATAGACGCGCAGGTACTCGAACGGCAGCTCGAACCGCGAGCCGTCGTCGAACGCCACTTCGAGCACGCGCGACCGCGTGCGCAGCTTGATCTCGGTAGGAGTCGGCTCGTGGATCGGCATGGGTGCGCGTCGGCTAGAGGATGTAGCGGGCGAGGTCCTGGTCGCGCGCGAGCTCGCCGAGATTGCGGTCCACGTAGGGCGCGTCGATGACGACCATCACTCCGGACCGGTCGGACGCCTCGAACGAGATGCCCTCGAGCAGGCGCTCCATCACCGTGTGCAGCCGGCGCGCACCGATGTTCTCGGTGCGCTGGTTGACGTCGAACGCCACCTCGGCGATCCGGCGCACGCCGTCCGGCGCGAACTCGACGCGCACGCCCTCGGTCTCGAGCAGCGCGGCGTACTGGCGGCACAGCGAGGCGTCGGGCTCGGTGAGGATGCGCACGAAGTCCTCGACCTTGAGCGCCTCGAGCTCGACGCGGATCGGCAGCCGGCCCTGCAGCTCGGGGATCAGGTCCGACGGTTTCGACATGTGGAAGGCGCCCGACGCGATGAA
>VEPJ01000169.1 GCA_012026925.1 Gammaproteobacteria bacterium
GCGGCGCGAGCTGCGGGGCAACGTGAAGCTCGGCCCGGGCGGCATCCGCGAGATCGAGTTCATCGTCCAGGCGTACCAGCTGATCCGGGGCGGCGGCGATCCGCGCCTGCAGACGCGCAGCCTGCTCACGGCGCTGCCGCTGCTCGCGGGACAGAAACTGCTGTCGGCGTCGGCGGTGCAGGAACTGGGGGACTCGTACCGGTTCCTGCGCCGGCTGGAGAATCGCCTGCAGGAGCGCAACGACGAGCAGACGCACGAGCTGCCCCAGGACGAAGCGGGCCGGGCGCGACTGGCGCTCGGCATGGGTGCTGATTCATGGCCGGAGCTCGAGGCCGGGATCGTGCGTCATCGCGAGCGCGTGAGCGGCCACTTCCGGCGGCTGCTGTTCGCGCCGGAGGAGCAGGGCGCGGACGCCGTCGCGGCGCGTGTCCTCGAGAGCATCCTCGAACCTGGCCCCGACGATGCCCGGTTGCAGTCGCTGCGGGCGGCCGGGGTGCGGGAGCCGAAGGCGGTGCTCGAACGGCTCGACGTCCTGCGGGACAGCGCCTATTTCAAGCGACTCGACGAGACGGGTCGCCGCCGGCTGCAGACCCTGCTGCCGAGGCTGCTGCAGGCCATCGCCGGGAACGGGACGGAGGCCGTCGCGCTCGGCCGACTGCTGCACGTCGTCGAGCGCATCGGCGGCCGCACGGTCTATCTCGCGCTCCTGAACGAGAACGCCGTGGCGCGCAGTCGCCTGGTCGAGCTCTGCGCCCACTCGCAGTTCCTCGCGGACCAGATCGCGTCGTTTCCACTGCTGCTCGACGAGCTGCTCGACGACAGGCTCTTCGAGAGCACGCCGACCCGCGCGGAGTTCGAGCTCGACCTGCGCGCGCGCATGGCCGGGGCCGACGCCGAGGAGCCGGAGCAGCAGGTGGACCTGTTGCGGCAGTTCCAGCGTGCCGCCGTCTTCCGCGTCGCGGTGCCGGACCTGACCGGCCGGCTGCCGGTCATGAAGGTGAGCGACCGGCTCACGGACATCGCCGAGCTGATCGTCGCCGAGGCGCTCGGCCTGTCGTGGGGCCAGATCGTCGCGCGGCACGGCGCGCCGCGCTGCGGACCGGACGAATCGCGGTCGCAGGAAGCGGGCATGGTCGTGATCGCCTACGGCAAGTTCGGCGGCATCGAGCTCGGCTATGGCTCGGACCTCGACCTCGTGTTCCTGCACGACTCCGCGGGCGAAGTGCAGCGGACATCCGGACCCGCCGTGGTCGACAACAGCGTGTTCTTCCTGCGCGCCGTGCAGCGGCTCGTGCACCTGTTGACCGTGCACTCGGCAGCGGGGCGGCTCTACGAGGTGGACACGCGGCTGAGGCCGAGTGGCAAGGGCGGCCTGCTCGTGCAGAGCATCGAGGGATTCGGCGAGTACCAGCGCAAGGAGGCCTGGACGTGGGAGCACCAGGCGTTGCTGCGTGCGCGTGCCGTGGCGGGACCGCCGGCGCTGCGCGAGCGATTCGAGGCGCTGCGCTGCGACCTGCTGCGATTCGGCATCCGTCGCGACACCCTGCGGGACGAGGTGCGCAACATGCGCGAACGGATGCGCGCCGAGCTGTCACGGTCGGGCCCCGACCAGTTCGACCTCAAGCGCGACGCGGGCGGCATCACGGACATCGAGTTCCTGGCGCAGTACTGGACACTGCGCTGGTGCGACCGCTACCCGGAGCTCGTGACGTACTCGGACAACATCCGGCAGCTCGAGAGCCTCGCGTCCATCGATCTCGTGCCGCAACGCACCGTGGATCTGCTGACGGGTGCATACCGGGCATACCGCCAACGCATGCATCACCTGTCCCTCGATGGAGCCAGCACGGTCGTGCCAGTCGGCGAGTTCGTCGAAGTGCGCGAGCAGGTCAAGGCGGTCTGGCGCGCCGCAATGGAAAAATAGGTGCCATTCACCTATTTTCGGCGATCGCTGAATCGTTGAAAAATCGGTGAATGGCACCTATTTTCCCTATAATCTCCGCCCTTCCCCCGAGGCGATTCCGCACATGCCCGAGCTCCTCGTGCCCATCTCTCCAGGCGAGCTGATCGACAAGATCACGATCCTCGAGATCAAGTCGCAGCGGATGTCGGACGAGGCGAAGCTCAGGAACGTGCGCACCGAACTTGCTCTCCTCACGGACACCTGGCACTCCTCGCCGTACGCCGCGACGGACATCGCGGCCGAGTGGGGCGACCTGCGGCGGGTCAACGAACAGCTGTGGGACATCGAGGACCGGATCCGCGACAAGGAGCGGGATGCGACCTTCGACGCGGGATTCATCGAGCTCGCGCGCGCCGTGTACGTGACCAACGACGAGCGCGCGGCGATCAAGAAGCGCATCAACACGAAGCTCGGCTCGACCCTCGTCGAGGAGAAGAGCTACGCGGACTACTCGAAGCGCGGGTAGCCGGTCACTTCCGCAGCGTGTACTCGGCCGAGCAATAGGGACACTTGGCCCAGCCGGTCTTCTCGACCGGCAGGAAGACGCGCGGATGCGAGTTCCAGAGGTACATGCCCGGCATCGGGCAGGACAAAGGCAGGTCGTCCTGCGTCACCTCGTAGTGATGCTGGGCGTTCGGCTGGATGAGCTTGTCGCTGCGGTCGGCCGTCACGGCGCGCTCTCGCGATGGATCCGGGTCCGGCATTATCGCCGACGCCGCGCAGCGCGTCAGCCCGTCGGCGTGCGTGGTGCGCCGGCTGCCACGAGCGCGTCCAGTCGCTCGATCACGTCTTCCGGGCGGATGAGGTCCATCACGCCGGGACGCTCGATCTTGGTCGTCCAGGCGATCTCGGACGACGGCTTGCCCATGAACTTGCGCGAGGCAGCCTCGTAGCGATCCACGCACCACGACCGGCTGTAGTAAGGGCCGCTCCGGGCCGGGTTCGTCGCCGCGTACAGCCCGATGACCGGGGTGCCGACCGTCGTGGCCATGTGCGCGGGCCCCGAGTCGGGAGTGACGAGCACGGTCGCGCGCTGCAGCGTCGCGAGCAGTTCCAATAGCGTGTCCTTGCCGACGAGGTTGACGCACGGTTGCCGCATCAGCTGCCCGATCCGCCCTCCGACCTCCTGCTCGAGCGCGCTCCGACCGCCGCACAACAGCACCCGCATGCCGTGCCGCGCAACCGCGTGATCCGCCACGGCCGCGTAGCCCTCCGCGCTCCAGTTGCGGAGCGCATGACTCGAACAGGGGCTCACCACCAGAGTGGGCTGCCCGTCGGGAATGACGCGGCGCGCGTACTCCAGTGCCGCGGGCGGCAGCGGGATGTCCCAGCGCATCGAGCGCTGGCGCACGCCCAGCCGCTCGGCGAACCCGAACAGGCTGTCGAGCACGTGCTCGCGGCTGCGCGCCTCGATGCGGTGGGTCGTGAACAGCCACTGCAGCTCGCGCGCGCGCGGCCGGTCGAAGCCGATCTTCACGTTGGCGGGCACGACCGCGGCGGCCAGGCTCGCGCGAAGCGCAAGCTGCATGTGGAGCAATGCGTCGAAGCGCCGGCCGGACAGCCGGCGGCGCAGGTCGCGATACCCCTCGAGCCCCGCCTTCTTGTCGAACACCACGAACTCGATGCCCGGGATCTGGCCGAGCAGCTTGTTCTCGAGCGCCCCGAGGATCCACGTGATGCGCGTCCCGGGCCATGCGTCCTGCAGCGTCCGCACGACCGGCAGAGCGTGGCATACGTCGCCCAGCGCGGACAGCCGGAGTACGCAGATGCCTGCGGGCGGGGACGAGTAGGGTGGAGGCTGCATGGGCGTGACGGTAGGCAGCGGCAGTCCGATGGTGAACAATCCGTCCCGGAAACCCGGCAGGGGCGTGTATACGGTGAGCGTTGGCCCGGAACTCGAAGCGAGCACTGCGCGCGGCGCGATGCTATACGATGCCTCGTGCATCGACCAGCCGCGCGAAGAGCTCTTCGAGCCCGGGTATTGGCGCTCCCGCGATGCGCTCGCGGAGGCGCCGGGCGGGCGCGGCACGGTCGCCTTCATTCACGACGGCGAGAAGCGCTGGGTGTTGCGACACTACCGCCGTGGCGGGTTCGTCGCGCGGCTGCTCGACGACGCGTACCTCTGGACCGGTGCCGGGCGCACCCGGGCCTTCGCCGAGTGGCGCCTGCTCCGGCAACTCGCGCAATGGCGCTTGCCCGTGCCACGCGCAGTGGCCGCGCGTTATGCGCGATCCGGGCTGCTCTACCGGGCCGCCCTGATCACCGAGGAGTTGCCGACGCGACTCACGCTGGCGCAGGCGCTGGGCCGCCAGTCACTCGGCCCGGATCGCTGGCGCTCGGTCGGGCGATGCATCGGCCGGCTGCACGCCCACGGGGTTCGGCACGCCGACCTGAACGCGCACAACCTGCTGCTCGGCGAGGGAGACGACGTCTACGTGCTCGACTTCGACCGTGGGCGCGTCGTCGGGCGCGGCGCCTGGGAGCGGCGCGTGCTCGCGCGCCTGCGTCGATCGCTCGAGAAAGTCAGTCGTGGGCTCCCGCCGCAGCGCTTCGGCGTCGAGCAATGGAGTGAGCTGCTGAAAGGAGTCGCGGAGTCGTGATGCGCGCGATCTACGTGCTGCTGACCTACCTGATCGCGCCCGTCGTGGTCGCGGTGGAGACGTGGAAGGCGCTCTGGAATCCCGAGTACCGCGGCCGGCTGCACCAGCGCTTCGGTTTCGTCGCCGCGCAGGATCGTCCCGGCTGCCTCTGGGTGCACGCGGTGTCGGTCGGCGAGGTCCAGGCGGCTGCGGCACTGATCCGCGACCTGCGCCGGCGCATTCCCGGCAGCGAGGTCGTGATCACGACGGTCACGCCGACGGGCGCGCAGCGGGCCGCCGCGCTCTTCGGCAACGAAGTCAGGCACTGCTACCTGCCGTACGACCTGCCGGGGCCCGTGCGGCGCTTCCTCGACCGCATCCGGCCGAGCGTTGCGATCATCGTCGAGACCGAGATCTGGCCGACGCTGTACCACGAACTCGGCCGGCGGAAAGTCCCGCTCGTAATGGCGAGCGCACGCGTGTCCACGAAGTCCGTGGAGCGCTACCGCCGCATGGCCTCGCTGTTCCGCGAGACCCTATCGCACGGCATCCTGATCGGCGCGCAGAGCGCCGCGGACGCAGAGCGATTCCGGGCGATCGGCGCATCGCCCGGGCGCGTGAGCGTCACCGGCAACGTGAAGTTCGACATGGAGATCCCGCAGTCCTCGATCGACGCCGGCAGGGAGTTCCGGGCGCACTACGCTCCGGGGAGACCGGTCTGGATCGCAGGCAGCACTCACGAGGGAGAGGAGGACGCGGTGCTCGGGGCCCACGACCTCGTCCGGTCACGGCATCCCTCGGCCCTGCTGCTGCTCGTGCCGCGGCATCCGCAGCGCTTCGAGGCGGTGCGCACGCTGCTGCGCAGGCGCGGCCGCGGATACGCGCAGCGCAGCTCCGGGCAGGCGCCAGCGGCCGGCGACGACGTCTTCCTGGTGGATACGCTCGGCGAGCTGCAGATGTTCTACGCGGCCGCCGACGTCGCCTTCGTCGGCGGCAGCCTCGTGCCGATCGGCGGGCACAACCTGCTCGAGCCGGCGGTGCTCGGCCTGCCGATGCTCTCGGGGCCGCACACGCACAACGCGCAGGACATCGCCGAGCTGATGCTGCAGGCGGGCGCGCTGCGCATCGTGCGCAGCCGCGAGGAGCTCGCGCAGCGCGTGGGAGACTGGTTCGACGACCCGGAACGGGCGCGCCAGGATGGCGCGCGCGGCCAGCAGGCCATCACGCAGAGCCGCGGTGCGGTGGGGCGGATCGTCGAGATCGTCCTGCCGCTGTTCAGTTCTTCGGGCGCGGGTCCTTGATGTCGGTCGGGGTCGTGAGCATCGTGTTGATGTTGGCGAGGTCGCCCGGTGCGAGCACGCCGGCCGCCGACTTCAGGTTCACGACGTTGATCAGGTAGTCGTAGCGGCTGCGGGCGTAGTCCCGCTCGGCCTCGAAGAGCCGGCGCCGCGCGTCGAGGACGTCCACCGTGGTGCGCGTACCGACGTCGAAGCCGGCTTCCGTCGCCTCGAGCGCCGTCTGGTTCGACTTCACCGCCTGCTTGAGCGCGGTCACCCGCGCCTTCTCCGCAAGGACGCCGAGGTAGGAATCGCGCGTCGCGCGTTCCGCGGTCCTGAGGGCGCCTTCGAGCCGTTCCTGGGCAGCGCGGCGCAGGTACACCTGCTGGCGCACCTGGGACTGGGTGACACCGCCGCTGAAGACGGGCAGCGTCATCTGCAGCGCGATCTGGTCCTGCGTCTGGTTCGAATCGGCGGGACCCTTCAGGCCATTGTTGGTCTGCGTCGCGGTGGAGTCGTACTTGTTGTAGGTGCCGACGATCTGCAGGGTCGGCATGTGGCCGGACTCGGCGATCTTCACGTTGCGGCCGGCGATGTCGACGTCGAGGCGGGCGGCGATAACGTTCAGGTTCTGGTTCGTCGACTTCGCGACCCAGTCGTCCTCGCCCGCCGGCTGCGGCTGGTCGAGGGGCATGTCGTCGCCGGGCTTCGACAGCGACTGGTAGGCCTCGCCGGTGAGTTCGCGCAGGAACTCCATCGCAGTGGCCAGCGAGCGTTTCGCGGCGATCACGCCCGCGGTCGCGCTGTCGTGGGCTGCACGCGCTTCCTGCACGTCCGTAATGGCGATGAGGCCCACCTCGAAGCGCTTCTCCGCCTGCTCGAGCTGGCGCGTGACGGCCTGCAGCGTCGCTTCGGCAGCCGAGAGCGTGTCCTCGGCCGCCAGCACGTCGAAGTAGCGCCCCGCGACGCGCACGAGGAGGTCCTGCTCGGCGGCGCGATAGTTGGCTTCCGCGAGCGCCACCTCGGAGCTGGCTCGCTGCAGTGTTTGCCACTGTCCCCAGTCGAAGACCGTCTGCGTGACCTGGCCCTGGTAGGTCCAGTAGTCGCTGTTGGTCGTCTGGCTGTTCTGCACGATGGCGATGACCGGCGGCGGACCGGGTTCGACCGCCTGCGTGAACGTCGCGTTGCTGTCGGTGTTCCTCGTGGCCAGGCTGCCGGTGAAGTTGATCTGCGGGAAGAGGACGCCGCGCGCCTGGGGCTTCGCTTCGAGCGCGGCCAGGCGCCGTGCCTGCGCCTCCAGGATCGTCGGGTCGCTCTTGGCCGCCGCCTGGTAGACCTCGAGGAGGTTCTCCGACCGGGCCACCATCCCGGAGAGCGTCAGGGCGACGCCGCAGGCGAGGACGAAGGACTTCTTGTTCATGCCGACATACCGTCCGGCGGCCGTGCCGCCCGTGGGTCAACTAGTGTTGTACTAGACTATATCACTTGCCGGGCTGCTGGCTACCCCCGGGGCGGGGGGAACAGCCTAGAAGACAAACCTGGGTGGCTCCGGTGCATGGATCAGCGGGTCGAGGACCGTCTCGAACAGGCTTTCACGCAGCCACTCGGCCGGCCCGGTGCGCGTGACACGCTGGGCTTCCATCACCGGGCCCTGGCCAGTCACGACGAACAGGCGTCCGCCGACGGCGAGGGCTCGCTCGAATCGACCGTCGTACACCGGCAGGGAACCGGTGAGGGCAATGACGTCGTATTCCCCTTCGCTCGCGAGGGTCATCGCGTCGCTCACCTCGACCGTGACGTTGTGCACGCCGGTCCTTGCGAGGTTCGCGCGCGCGGCATCGGCGAGGTCCGGGAAGATCTCGAGCGACCGCACGCTCTTTGCCAGCCCGCCGAGGCACGCCGCGAAATAGCCGCTCCCGGTGCCGACCTCGAGCGCGCGGTCCTCGGGCCGGATCTCGAGCGCCTGCAGGATGCGGCCTTCGACCTTCGGTGCCAGCATCGTCTGCCCGTGACCCAGCGGCACGCACAGGTCGGCGAAGGCGAGCTCTCGATACGACGGCGGCGCGAACTCCTCGCGCGGCACGCGCTCCATGATCGACAGGACGCCGAGGTCGAGCACCTCCCACGCGCGCACCTGCTGTTCGATCATCTGGCGACGGGCAATGGCGAGGTCGAGCATGGCTATGAATCCAGCGGTTCGGTGAGTTTGCGCGGCGCGGGCTGCCGGCGAGGCGCGCAGGTTAAGGACTTCGGCACCGGGCGACAAGCCGATCTTGCCGCATGATTATGGTGAATCCTGCGGGTGCGCGCGACCCGTTCCGCTATGCTTCGGTCGCACCGCTTCACAACAACAATTTCCCAGGGGAAGGGGCTCAATCGGCCCCCCCGGTCCGGAGGACATGGCCAGTCCCGACAATGACCTGCTGATCGTCGCCCTCGTCGCGCTCGGCCTGCTGGCGGTGGTTCTCGCGGTGCTGCTCGTCCGGCGTCAGCGCGAGGCCCGGCAGGTGCGCGAAATCGGCGAGCGGCTCGCAGCCGTCGCCGCCTCCGGCGAGATCGGCGAGCGGCTTGCGCCGCACGCGGCGAGCGGCAGCGCGGGCGAGTTCGCGCAGAACGCGGACCGCCTGCTCGCGAGGCTCCAGCACGAGACCGTCCAGCGTGCCGAGCGCGAACAGGTCTACCGTCGCCTGACCGAGGCGATGCACGAAGGCGTCGCCGTCGATCGCGATGGGATCCAGCTCGCGAACGCGCGATTCGCGGAGCTCTGCGGCGTGGCCTCGCCGGCGCAGCTCGCGGGTCGCCGCCTGGGCGACCTGGTGCATCCGGACTTCGCCGACCTGCTGGACGAGATCCTGCGCCGTCACCGCGAGGGACAGCCGTCGCCCGAGCGCTTCGAGGCGGAGCTGCGGTCCGCCGACGGTCCCGGCGCGCGGCTGGAGTTCGCCTTCGCGCCGACCACCTTCGAGGGCCAGCCGGCGCTGCTCGTGACGGCGCTCGAAATGAGTCCCCGGGCCGGTGCGGACCCGTCGCATCGCGCCCAGGGCACCGCCTGGGAAGCGCTCGACGCTCTCGGCGAGGGCGTGCTCACGACGGATGCCGAGGGCCGCATCGTGTACGTCAACCGGGCGGGCGAGCAGCTGATCGGCAAGGCCGCGGCCGAGGCGCTCGGCCACACGCTGCAGGAAGTCATCAGCCTCGTGGACGAGGGCGACCGCAAGACGCTCGGCGACCCGGTGCGCCAGTGCCTGACGACGGGTGCGCGGGTGCACATCGGGCGGCGTGGCATGGTGGTGTCGAACGACGGCGGCGGCGAGCGCTCGATCGAGCTCACCGTGTCGCCGCTGCGTGACGCCGCAGGCGACGTGAGCGGCTCCGTGATCGCGCTTCGCGACGTGACGGACCTGCGCGGCCTCACGCGGCAGATGTCCTACCAGGCGAGCCACGACGCGCTGACCGGGCTCGTCAACCGCCGCGAGTTCGAGCGGCGGCTGCAGGAAGCGCTCGAAGCCGCGCACTCCGGCGGCCAGCGGCATGCACTCTGCTACCTCGACCTCGACCGGTTCAAGGCCGTGAACGACGAGTGCGGCCACGTCGCCGGCGACAGCATGCTCCGCGAGGTCGCCGCGCTCATCAAGGACGCCGTGCGCGACTCGGACACGGTGGGACGCCTCGGCGGCGACGAGTTCGGCATCCTGCTGATCGGCTGCCCGCTCGAGAAGGCGCGGCAGATCGCCGACGACGTGGTGCGCGCGGTCGCGGACTACCGCTTCGTCTGGAAGGACAAGATCTTCAACATCGGCGTGAGCGTGGGCCTCGTCGAGGTCTCGCGGGAGAGCGGCTCGCTCGAGGACCTGATCGGGGCCGCGGACTCGGCCTGCTACGTGGCGAAGAAGCAGGGTGGCCACGTCCACGTCTATTCCGCCCGCGACGAGGCCGCGGCCCGCCAGCGCGGCGAGATCCACTGGCTGCAGCAGCTGCAGACCGCGCTCAAGGACGGGCGCTTCGAACTGCACGCGCAGCCGATCGTCGCCGTGGACGCGCAGATCGCGCTCGGGCCGGGACTCGAGGTCCTGCTGCGGCTGAAGGACGAGAACGGCACGACGGTCGGGCCGGGCGAGTTCATGCGTGCCGCGGAAAGATACCGCCTCATGCCGCACGTGGACCGCTGGGTCGTGCAGACCGCGCTCGCGGCGCTCGGTCGCGGCGCCGTGCGGCTGCCCTCGGGTCGCAGCCTCTGCATCAACCTCTCGGGCCAGACGCTGGGCGACGCGGCCTTCCTCGAGTTCGTCGTCGACTGCCTCGATCGCACGGGCGTGGCGCCCGACCGTATCTGCTTCGAGGTGACCGAGAACTCGGTCATCACCAACATCGAGCACGCCCGCCGCTTCATCGGCGTGCTGCACGGCATGGGCTGCCGGTTTGCGCTCGACGACTTCGGCCGCGGGTTGAGCTCGTTCGCGAACCTGAAGAACCTGTCGCTCGACTATCTCAAGATCGACGGCTACTTCATCCGCAACCTCGCCTCGGACAACGTGAACCAGGCGATGGTGACCGCGATGATCAAGCTCGCGCGCTCGCTCAATTTCCAGGTGATCGCCGAGCAGGTCGAGGACATGAGTGCCCTCGACTCCGCGCGCCGCATGGGCGTGGATTTCGTGCAGGGCTACCAGGTCGGGCGGCCTCAGCCGCTGGCGCTCGCCAGCTGACGCGTCAGGCGACGTTCACCTTCAGGCCGACGTCGAGGTTGTTGCGCGTCGCATTCGAGTACGGGCACACCTGGTGCGCGGCGGCGATCAGCCGGTCCGCGTCCGCCTGCGACAGTCCGCCGACGTTCGCCTCGAGGCTTGCGACCAGCCCGAAGCCGCCGCCTTCGCGGGGCCCGATGCCGACGATCGCCCTGATCTCGAGCGAGCTCGGACGCAGGCTCATCTGGCGAGCGACGAATTCCGCGGCGCTGCAGAAGCACGCCGCGTAGCCGGCCGCGAACAGATCTTCCGGCGTGGTCGCGCCGGGCTTGCCCGGTCCACCCATCGCCTTCGGGACGGAGAGGTCCACGTCGACGATCCCGTCCGCGGAACGCGTGTGACCGTTGCGCCCGCCGGTGGCGACCGCGTGGGTCGTGTAGAGCACCTTGACCGACATGCCGATTCTCCCCGCGTTGGTGTCGTTCGGCGCACTCTACCGCGAGGCGGGGCCGCAAGTGAGCCGAAGTGGAATCTCCGCTATCGTGTCGGGATGATCGCCATCGCCGGTCTCTACACGTATCCCGTCAAGTCGTGCCGCGGCATCGAGCACGCGGCCGCCCGCCTCACGGAAGCCGGCCTCGAGCACGACCGCGAGTGGATGTTCGTCACGCCCGGCGGCCGATTCCTCACGCAGCGCGAGGAGCCGCGGCTGGCCCGGATCGAGGTCGCGATCACGGGCGACGCGCTGACCTTGGCCGCGGACGGGGCGGGAAGACTGTCGGTGCCACTCGAGGCCGCCGGAGCGCGGGTCGAAGTGACCGTCTGGCGCGACCGCGTCCCTGCGGTCGACCAGGGTGATGCCGCCGCGGACTGGGCCGGTTCGCTGCTCGGGCGGGAAGCGCGGCTCGTCCGTTTCGATCGCGACGCGCGCAGGCCGAGCGACCGTGCGTGGACCGGGGAGACCGAGGCGCTCAATCGCTTCTCCGACGGCTTCCCGCTGCTCGTCATTTCGCGCGCTTCGTTCGACGACCTGAACGCACGCCTGTCGGTCCCGTTGCCGATGAACCGCTTCCGCCCGAGCATCGTGCTCGACGGCGTGCCGCCGTACGGTGAGGACGGTCTGCGCGAGTTGCGTTCGGAAGGCGTCGTGCTGCGGGTGGTGAAGCCCTGTGCGCGTTGCGTCATCACGACGACGGACCAGGACGCCGGCGTGGTGGTGGGCGAAGAACCGCTGCGGACGCTCAAGGCCTACCGCTGGGACGCCGCATTGCGTGGCGCAACCTTCGGACAGAACGCCATCGTCGTGGGAGGCATCGGTCGGCGTCTCAGGGTCGGCATGCAGCTCGAAGCGACGCCGCAATCGGCCGCCTGACGGCCAGGCGACGCGCTCACTTCGCGCCCATCGCCCTCTGCAGCGCCGGTCGCGCGTTCAGCCGCTGCACGTAGGCCTTGAGGTTGGGCAGCTCGTGGAGCAGGCCGAACTGTTCGGCCATCTTCATGCCGTAACCCATCATGACGTCCGCTGCGGAGAAGTCCTCGCCGAGCAGGTAATCGCGGCCGCGCAGCGCCTGCTCCACGACGTTCAGCGTGACCGCGGCCCTGGCCCTTCCGTCCGCCACGACCGCCGGGATTCGCTCCGCCTCGGGCTTGAGCATCGTGTGCCGGAAGATTTCGACCAGCGGAGGCATCAACGTCGCTTCCGCGAAGTGCAGCCACTGCAGGAACGTGCCTCGTCCCGGCTCGCCCGGGCGCGGCGCAAGGCGGCCCTGCCCGTACCGCTCGAGCACGTATTCCACGATCGCGCCGGACTCGAACATCACGGTCTCGCCGTCCTCGAGCGCGGGCAGCTTCCCGAACGGCGTGGGCTGGGCGAAGGGCGTCGGCGAGGGCCGGTAGTCGCGCGTCTCGAGCTGGTAGGGAATGCCGAGTTCCTCGAGCAGCCAGACGACGCGGATCGAGCGGGTGAGCGGGGCGTGATAGAGCTTGATCATCTGCGTTACACCAGGAGCGGGATCAGGGTTGGCGCCAGGAGGTCGGCATGGTACGCCGCGCCGCGGTCTCCGGCAGCCACAGTTGCGGCGACCGGAAGGCATAGCGATACGCGGCGACGTACGCCGGAACGAGCAGCAACATGAGTCCGAGCACGAGTTCGAGCGCAAGCGTGCTCGCGAGCGCCACCTTGGCCAGCATCAGCGCGTTCACGAGCAGCAGGAGCCAGAACATCGTGCGCCAGTAGCGCTCGTTCGCGATCGGCCGCTGCAGGGCGTAACCCCAGGCGGCGACCAGCAGCACCAGCGTCACCATCCAGCCGGCGAGCGTGAACAGCGTGAACGGCGCGCCCCGCGCCAGGTTCGACAATTCGCCGAACACGATGCAGAACGTCAGCACACCCATGTAGGCGACCCAGCCCTTGCGCGCGGTGGCCTGCATCACCTTGCCGGCGCGCGCAGATCCTCGAGGATCGTCCCCGACGCCCTGGCCTCGTCGTCGTGCTCGTGGTCGCGCCACGTTTCGGCCAGCGCCGCCTGTGCCCAGTCCCGCATCGCCGGGCGCGCCAGGAGGCGGTTCGCATACTCCGCGGCAGTCGCCCCGAGCACTAGCCCGTAGGTCTGCACTCGAAAAGCCACGGGCGCGAAGAAGGCGTCGGCGGCCGTGAACGAGGCGCCCGCGAGGAACGGTCCCCCGAAGCGCTGCAGGCCCTCGGACCACAACTCGTCGATGCGGTCGAGGTCGCGCTGCAGGACGGACGGGACCTCGTGCAGGCGGACCCGCAGCCCGCAGTTCATCGAGCAGCGCTGGCGCAGCCCGGTAAAGCCCGAATGCATCTCGGCGGCCGCGCATCGAGCCCAGGCGCGGGCCTTCGGATCCCGCGGCCAGGCGGCGGGATGACGCTCGGCCACGAACTCCGCGATCGCGAGCGAGTCCCACACGACGGTGTCGCCATCCACCAGGCACGGCACCTTGCCGCTCGGCGAGAAAGCGCGGAACTTCGTCCAGCTCGTGCCCGGGTCGAACGGGACCACGTGTTCCCGGAAGGGAATCGCGAGTTCGCGCAGCAGGATCCAGGGCCGCAGCGACCAGGACGAGTAGTTCTTGTTGCCGATGTAGAGCTCGTACATTCGCGGCCGCTCGGGAGGGTGGGGCGCGTATCTTACGCGCGTGGCCGCACGAAGCCGAAGTGCCTGCCGCGCCGGTTCAGAGCCAGCGGCGGACCCGGCGCGCGTACGCCGCGTACTCCTCGCCGAATGCAGCCGCGAGCGCCCGCTCCTCCGGCGCGATCTGGAAGCGGTTGAGGTAGAGCACGAACGACGGCACCACCAGCAGGGCGGCGACGCTCGCGAGGTGGGCGCCCCAGCCGACGAGCACGAGCAACATGCCGAGGTACATCGGGTTGCGCGACAGCCGGTAGATGCCGCGGGTGACCAGCGCGGACGCGTGCTCCGGCCGCAGAGGGTTCAGCGTAGTGCCGGCGCGACGGAACGGCAGCACGCCGAGCAGGCTGACGGCGAGCCCCGCCGCGGCGATCGCCACCGCCACCGTCGTCCCGTGTCGCAGCACGAACGACGGGTTCGGCAGCAGGCGCGCGACGACCCACATCGCTACGGCTGCGAGCACCGTGAGCGGGACGGGAGGAATCCCGGTGCGCATCTTCAGTAGTGCGGCGGGATCTCGACGGCGGTAGCGTCGGCCGTCCGCGTCTCGATCTCTTCGATCTGCCGGCGCAACCGGCGGTTCAGCTCGAGTACGCCGTCGAGCTCGCGCTGCTGTCGATACAGGACGTCGCTCAGTTCCTGGAGCGCGCGCTCGAGATGCGCAACCTTGAACTCCAGGGTCTCGATTCTCTGGCCGTCGGTCATGACCGTGTTCCCGTGTGCATCACAGCAGCGGTGCCGCCATGAAAGCGAATCCTTCCTTGAGGCGCTCGCCGAGCGGACGGGCGCGCCACTCGTCCACCACGATGGGCAGCGAATCCTGCTCGTAACGACGTTGCAGCTCCAGGAGTTGCGCCGCGAAGCCTGCGTCGTAGATGGCCACCATCAGCTCGAAGTTGAGCGCGAGGCTGCGGATGTCGAGGTTCGCCGTGCCGAACAGCGCCATCGCCCCGTCCACCGTGATGCTCTTCGTGTGCAGCAGCCCGCCGGTGTAGCGCAGGATGCGCACGCCGGCGTCGGACAGGTCCTCGAAGAACCAGCGGCTCGCGTATTCCACGAGCCAGGAGTCGTTGCGCGCCGGCACGATCAGCGTGACTTCGCAGCCGCGCAAGGCCGCGTTCTCGAGCGCGAGCGCGAGCGCGGCGTCGGCGACGAAATACGGCGTCGTCAGCACGACGCTGCCGCGCGCGCTGGCGATGGCCTGGGTGATGACCCGGAGGTTTGCGGTCTCGTCGGCTCCCGGTCCGGACATCACGACCTGCGCCACCTGCGTGCCGCCGGCCGCGGCCCAGTCGGCGCGGTGGTCGGCGTAAGAGTGCGCCGGCATCTGCCCGGTCTGCATGCCCCAGTCGAACAGGAACACCGTGCGCAGCGCGCCGACGATCGGTCCTTCGGCGCGGGCCATGGCGTCGACCCACTCGCCGACGCCCGCGGTCTTCCTGAAGAAGCGCGGGTCCACGAGGTTCATGCTGCCTGTGTAGCCGATGCGGCCGTCGACGACGACGATCTTGCGATGCAGCCGCAGGTCGATGCGGCGGAACGGGACTCGCCACGGCTTCACGGCCAGGGCGGCCTGGAGATCGATGCCCTGCGAACGCATCCGCTGTGGCCAGTCGGTCTTCAGGAATTCCTTGCTGCCCATCGCGTCGAGCAGGACCTGCACGCGAACGCCGCGCTGCACGGCCCGGGCCAGTGCGGCCGCCACTTCGTCGGCCGTGCCACCTGCGTTCCAGATATAGAACTCCATCTCGACGGAGGACTGCGCCGAGTCCACGTCCGCGATGATGGCGCGCAGGATCGGCTCGGCGCCGTCGAGGAGCGAGAAACGCGAGCGGGCCATCAGCGGCATGCCGGTCGACTCGGTCGCGAGCCGTGCGAGGCCGTCCCACGGCGGAGCGAGGGACGCCGGGTCGGCGCGCTCCTCGACCGACAACGTGTCCACCGCGGCGGGCAGCCGGGCGAAGAATCCGCGCGCGAACTCGGTGCGACGCCGCCCGATCGGCCGCTCGCCGATCAGGAGGTAGAGCAGGGCGCCCACGCCCGGCAGCACCGCCGTGAGGAGCAGCCAGGCGAACGAGCTGCCCGGCGCGTGCCGCGTGAGGATGACGCGCACACCCACCCCCGCGATGACGAGCACGTGCAGGAGCATCAGCGCGATGGCTTCGACGTGCGAGGAACTGATCTGCATGGGTCGGACCGATCGTCGCTGACGGCTCGAGTCAGAGCTTGTACGTGGACAGCAGGAGGCTCGTCTCGGTGCTGGCAATGCCCTCGACCTGCCGGATGCGGCCGAGCACGCGGTCGAAGGCTTCCAGGCTCTCGGCCCGCAACTGCGCAACGATATCCCACCGGCCGTTCGTGGTGTGCAGCGCCTCGACCGCCGGGTCGCCGCGCAGCGTGCGCAGGACCGCTTCGACGCGGTTGCCCTCCACGGCGATGGTCATCAATGCGGCGATCCGGTGCTCGTCCACCTGCGGCTTGAGCCGCACGGTGTAGCCGGCGATCGTGCCGTCCCGCTCGAGCCGGGCGATACGGTTCTGGACCGTGCCGCGCGCCACGTGCAGCTTCTTCGCCATCGACGCGATGGAGGCGCGTGCGTCGGCGCGCAGGAGCCCGATGAGTTGTCGGTCGATGGCGTCCACGTGTCACCCCTGGTTGGTCAAAACGCCAGGCCGGGTTGTCGAAGTGCTCGAAATATATCCCAGATTGGGCGGCCCGTTGGCTTCATGTTAGCTCGGCTGGCGCGGATCATGGGTCCCCTCCGGGGGCGCCGGACGTCGGCGGGACCGGGGGGAGGCACCCATGGTCGACTACATCGGCATCGGCGAAATCCGGCGTCTGGTCCGCTCGATCGGCACGGGCGAATTCATCGCGCGCCTGGCAGCGGAGATCGAGGACGATTACCGGCGCTGGGGCGAATTCGAGAAATCGGCGCGTCTTGCGAGTCATTCGCCGGTCGGTGTCATCGAGCTGATGCCGATCACCGATGGCCGCCTGTATTCGTTCAAGTACGTCAACGGACATCCGAAGAACACGGCCGCGGGCCTGCTCACGGTGACTGCGTTCGGGGTACTGGCCGAAGTGGAGACGGGTTATCCGCTCCTGCTGTCGGAACTGACCGTCACCACGGCCCTGCGCACCGCCGCGATGTCGCCGCTCGCCGCGCGCTGGATGGCGCGGGAGGACAGCCGGGTCATGGCGCTCATCGGCAATGGCGCGCAGAGCGAGTTCCAGGCGATCGGCTTTCACCGCATGATCGGTATACGCGAACTCAGGCTGTTCGACGTGGACCCGCGCGCCACCGCGAAGCTCGAGCGCAACCTGCGCGGGATGCCCGAGCTCCGCGGGCTCGAGGTCGTGCGGACCGGTTCCGCCGCCGAGGCCTGCAGGGGCGCGGACATCGTCACGACGGTCACCGCCGACAAGCGCAACGCGGTCATCCTCACGCCGCCGATGGTCCGGCCGGGCATGCACCTGAACGCCGTGGGCGGCGATTGTCCCGGGAAGACCGAGTTGCACCCCGGGATCCTGCGCATGCCGCAGGCGCGGGTCGTCGTCGAATACGAGCCGCAGTCGCGCCTCGAGGGCGAGATCCAGCAGATGGCTCCGGACTTCCGCGTCACCGAGTTCGCCGACGTGGTGCGCGGCATGGCGCCCGGGCGGGCAGCGCACGACGAAGTGACGATCTTCGACTCGGTGGGATTCGCGCTCGAGGATTACTCCGCACTGCGTTTCCTGCACCAGCTGCTGCGTGAGGAGCGCTCCGGGCGGCGGCAGATCGACATCGTCCCGGAACTCCGCGATCCCAAGGACCTGTTCGGCGAGACGGTCGGCACCGGGGCGGTGCCGCAGCGGTTGCACCGCTCGGCCTGACGGATCCGCCATGGTCACGCGGGTGACGTTGATCGGCGCGCCGACCGACATCGGTGCCAGCACGCGAGGGGCCTCGATGGGCCCGGAGGCGCTGCGCGTCGCGGGCCTGCAGGACATGCTGGAGTCGCAGGGCGTCGAGGTGCTCGACCGCGGCAACCTGAGCGGACCCGGCAATCCCGGCCTCCCGCCCGTGGACGGGTATCGCCACCTCGCGGAAGTCACGGCGTGGAATCGACTCGTGCACGATGCGGTGCACGAGTCGCTCTCGAACGACCGGTTGCCCGTTCTCCTCGGCGGCGATCACAGCCTCGCGATCGGCTCGATCGGCGCGGTCGCGCGGTATTGCCGCGAGCGGGGCAAGCGCCTGCGCGTGCTTTGGCTCGACGCGCACGCCGATTTCAACACGAACGAACTCACGCCGAGCGGCAACCTGCACGGCATGCCGGTCGCGTGCCTGTGCGGCTACGGTCCGGCCGAGCTCACGGGAATCGCCGGTTCGGTGCCCGCGATCCGTCCGGAGAGCATCCGGCAGGGCGGCATCCGCAGCGTGGACCAGGGCGAGAGGCGCTTCGTGCACGAGGTCGGGCTGGAGGTGTTCGACATGCGCTACATCGACGAGATGGGCATGCGGCACACGATCGAGCAGGCGCTCCTCGACCTCGATCGCGACACGCACCTGCACGTGGGCTTCGACGTGGACTTTCTCGACCCCGAGATCGCGCCCGGGGTGCTCACGACCGTGCCGGGCGGGCCGTCGTACCGGGAGGCGCAGCTCTGCATGGAGATGATCGCCGACACGGGCCTGCTCGCGTCGCTCGACGTGATGGAGCTGAACCCGGCGCTCGACGTCCGCAACCGCACGGCGCAGGTGGCGGTGGACCTGATCGGCTCGCTGTTCGGCAAGAGCACGCTGATGCGGCGGTGATCGCAGCGTCCGCGCCCCGGACGCCGGACGGATCAGCTTGCGGTGACTCCGCTCGTCGGCTCGAACAGGTAGGCATCCATCGCGAGTGCGGCGCCGTCGATGCTCGCATGCGCGCGAACGACCCGCGGACGGGGCCCGGCCGCTCCCCAGGCGACGAACAGCGGCAGGAAGTGCTCCTCCGACGGGTGCGCGCGCGTCGCGTGAGGCGCGCGTTCGCGGTAATGCAACACCTCGTCGCGATCGTCGGACGCGAGTCGCTGGGCGAGCCACTCGGAAAACTGCTGCACGTACTCGAGCGGTTTGTCCGCCGCGTGGTAGCGAAACCAGTCGTGCAGGTTGTGCGTGGCATGACCCGAGCCGAGGACGAGCACTCCTTGCCCAGTGAGTGGCGCAAGCGCCTCGCCCAGTTTCATGTGATGAGCCGTGCCGAGCGCGGTCTGCACCGAGACCTGCACGACGGGGACGTCGACTTCGGGGTACATCCACTTCAACGGCACCCACGCGCCGTGGTCGATGCCGCGGCGCGGATCGAGTGCGGGGGCAAAGCCGGCTTCGCGCAGCAGGTCGGACGCGGCCCGCGCCAGGTCGGGCGCGCCGGGCGCGTCGTACCGGATCTGGTACAGGGGCTCGGGGAAGCCGCCGAAGTCGTGGATCGTCTCGAGGCGCGCGGCGCCGGTGAGTCGCGGGGCGCTGGCCTCCCAGTGCGCGGACGCGACCAGCACCGCACGCGGGCGGGGGATCGATGCGGCCAGCGATTGCCAGGCGGCGCCGGCCTGCCCGGGCTCCAGTGCGTGCATCGGCGAGCCGTGCGACAGGAACAGGGTCGGCAGACGAGCCAAGGTGCGTCTCCTGGGGAAGGGACCGCGACAACTTGATGCATCGCGACCCGGAGCGCAAGAATCCCGGCGTGAACGCCAATCGAGTGCGCACCCGGCCAGCCGCGGCGTCGAGAGGCCGGACGTATGCCGTCGCGTACCTCTCGGTGGCCGCCGTCGGCACCGCGGCCTATTGGGTCGTCTTCTTCACGTCGGGAGCGGTCCAGGTGACCGAGGATCCAGGGTACCTGGCGTTCGAGCGCGCGTTTCCACTCGCCGACGGCTGGATGGCTGCGTGTGCCCTGCTCGGCGCGATCGGCCTCGCGCGCGGTCGTCCGTGGGGATGGTTCTTCGGCCTGCTGGCCGGGTCGAGCCTGGTGTTCCTCGGCTGCATGGACGTGCTCTACAACCTGAACGAGGGCACCTATGCCGTCGCGAGCGCCGCCATGTGGGCCGAAGTTGCGATCAACGCGTTCTGTCTGCTCGGGGCGCCGCTGCTGATCGGGCACCTGTGGCGAACGCGGGACTGCCTCGCCTGAAGCCCTGGCGCCATTCGCGCGGGGACACGCCGGCCCACTCCTTGAAGGCGCGCGAGAACGCACTCGCGTCGGAATAGTGCAGGACCGAGGCGATGTCGCCGGCCGGCATGTCGGTCTCGTTCAACAGCTGCCGCGCCACCTCGAATCGCATCTCGTTGCCGAGCCGCTGTAGGCTGGTGCCCTCGGCGTGGAGTTGCCGGTGCAGCGAACGCCGGCTCATCGCGAACATGAAGGCGACCTGCTCGGCGGATGCGGTGCCGGCAAGCACCATCGTGCGCAGGACCCGGCGGACCTTGTCGGTCAGGCACAGCGCCTCGGCGGCTTCCTTCTCGCGTATCAGTTCGGCGAACGCGGCCCGGAGGGCGGGATCCGATCCCGGGAGCGGTGCGTCGAGCCACTCCGCTTTCATCACGATGGCCGAGTGTTCCGCGTTGAACTCGAGAGGCGCGCCGAAGAAGCGCCGATAGGGCACGAGATCCGCCGGGCGGCGATGGGAAACCATGACGCGGAGCGGGGTCCAGCGGGGACCGCACAGGTCGCGGTGCGCACAGAACATGATTGCCATCGCGGCGTCGTAGATCGGGGCGACGTCGAGGTCGCTGCGATGATAGACCCCGTAGGCCACGCCGACTTCCCGCGGCGCGGGGTGGATCAGGTACGGGACGCCGCCGCGGTCGTGCAGGTGCAGGTGCAGCACCATGGTGCGCAGCGCTTCACGCAGCGAACCCGAGTTCCGCATGAGCTGGTAGACCGGGCCGATCGTCGCGGGCGAGAAGCGCTGGCCGACGAGCAGGCCGAAGTGCTCGCAGCCCGTCGCCTCGACGGCCGCATGGACGAGGCGACCGAGGACGTCGAACGGGATACGGTTGTCGGGATCGTCGAGCAGGCGCTCGTCGAGGCCGGCCGCCGCGAGCAATGGTCCCGGCTCCACGCCATGCTCGCGCAGCAGCGCCGGGATCGGGATCGCCGGCCCGATCCGGATCCGGTCGTCGAGTGACCGGCGGAGACCGGTTCCGAACGAGGCACTCGTACGAGATGGGCTCATGAATTTCCAGGGCGGTGAGGCGACGTCTGCCGCGACCGGAATTCTGCACGGACCGCCGTGCGTGGCTCAAATCGTCAAGTCCGGTGGCGCGGATCTGCTACCGTCGGCGCCTCGCGTGATCCCGTGCGGGGCGCCGCCCGGCCTGGTGTCCGCGAACCCGCATTGCTGGAGAGAGAACATGCTGCTCGACCGTGCTCGTTCCGCTTGCGCCCTCGCTGCCGTGGGCCTCCTGACGGTGGGTGCGCCCGCCGTGTCGCACGCTGAAGGCGCCGCAGACGACTGGAAGTACACCGCGACGATCTACGGGTGGCTGCCGACCCTCGATGGCACGTTCAACTTTCCCGGGAGTTCGGGCGGCAGCGCAGTGAGCGTCGATGCGAGCAAGATCCTCGACGCCCTCAACTTCACCTTCATGGGCATGCTGCAGGCCGAGAAAGGGCGCTGGGGCCTCGCGACCGACGTGATCTACCTCGACCTCGGCGGCTCGAAGAAGGACGTGAAGGATTTTTCGCTTGGACCGAACGGCCTGCCGGCCGGTGTCACCGCCGCGGCGGATCTGGGCATCCGCGGCTGGCTCTGGACGCTGGATGGTACGTACCTCGCGGTCGACAACCCCGATCACCCGGTGATGGTGTTTGCCGGCGCGCGCATGCTCGATCTCACCGCCGACCTGGACTGGGAGTTGCAGGGCAACGTCGCCGGGTTGCCGATCGGCGAGCGCAAGGGCCAGCGCGAGGGCGGCGACACCCTGTGGGACGGCATCGTCGGCGCCAAGGGCCGCGTGAATTTCGGTGAGGACAAGAAGTGGTTCGTCCCGTACTACGTGGACGTCGGCACGGGCAATTCCGACCTCACCTGGCAGTGGTTCGCGGGCCTGGGCTACGGCTTCGAATGGGGCGACGTGGTCGCCGTCTGGCGTTACCTGGACTACAAGCTGAACTCCGGGGACCCGATCGAAGACCTCTACCTGGAGGGTGCCGCCGTCGGAGTCACGTTCCGCTTCTGACGGAACGGACCGCGCTCCGTCCGCGCGGGGTCAGGCGAGCACGAGCACGTTCTTCCGGCGCTCGAGCGGCCGGGCAAGCGCGAGCGCCATGACCTGCTCGCCGCCGGTCCGGTGCAGCAGGTCGGCCCAACGCCCCGCGCTCGTGCCGGACAGCGCACGGCCGAGGGCCGCGGCCTTCTCGAAGTGCCACAGCGCCTGCGGGGCGCACTGGCGGCGCAATTCCCTGCCGCGCAACTCGTACGTGACGCGGCCGAGCGCCGGGTGAACGCGCCGCTCCTGCGAGGCGGACACGAGGTGGCCGGCGGGAAGCGACGGGTTTGCGTGTACCCACGCGTTGTAGTGTTGCTCGTACGCGAGCAACTCCGGTCCCCAGTCGCGGAAGATGTGCTGCAGCAATGGCAGCAGCGTCTCGGGTATGTCGTCTCCGGTCGGGAACTCCTCGGCGTAATCCCAGAATTCCCCGTCACCGATCTGCGGGAGATTCATGCGCTCCGTCCAGCGGCAGACGTTCGGTGCCGTCAGCTTCATGAGGTGCGACGGGTACGGGTCGCGGCTGAGGTGTGCGAACAAGGGTGCCATGAGGCCGAAGTCGGCGATGCTCGGCCGCCCGCCGAGCACGTAGGGGTGTTGCGCGAAGTGGCGATCGAGGATGCCGAGCAGCGCCTCGAACGAGGCCTCGATCGCGGGCACCGATTCCGGAGTCACGCCGAGAATGGGCAGGTAACCGTTCATCTGCCCCATGACCGCGAAGGCCTGTGCCTCGCGCGCCGCCGGACCGGCAGCCGCAGAAAGGATCCGCGCGAACTCCGCCTTGAGGAATGACTCCTGCTCCTTGCGATACGACCAGCGATAGTGCATCGCGGCCTGCAGCAGTCCTTCCGAGCCGAACGCGCTGACGAGCCACGCGACCGCATTCTGCAGCGGCGATGACGGCGTCACGCGAGGTTCCGGATGTCGCGCTTCGAGGTATTCGAAGATGTCGGTCGTGTCCTGCACGATCGTGCCGTCCGGCGCCTCGAGGACCGGGATGACGAACAGGCCCACCGCCGGCATGATCCGGGCAGGGAAGTCGGGGTGCGACGGAAAGATCTCGCGGTAGGGGATGCGCTTCTTGATCAGGTAGGCGCGCGCCTTGCCCGAGTAAAGCGAGAGCGGGCCGCCCCACAGCGTGTAGTGTCGCTCGGCTCGTGATTCGTTCGTCATCGGGGGTCTCGCGGGTTCGACGGCCTGTTGGCCCGTGAATTATCAGGCCCGGGTCTGTCGACGACTTGTGATAATCGGCCACCTCCCGTCCCGGCAGCACAGGAGCATCGCCATGCACCGCCCGTCCCGGCTCGCTTGTCTCGGCCTGGTGCTGCTCGCGTTCGTCGCGCGAGCCGGTGAGCCGCCGGATCGTCTCTTCGTGAACGCGCTCGTCTGGACCGGCGACGAGTCCGCGCCCGGGGCCGAAGCGTTCGCCGTGCGCGGTGATCGGTTCGTGGCGGTGGGGACGAACTCCGAAGTGCGCAGGCTGGCCGGGCCGAAGTCCGTGGTCACGGACCTCGGCGGCCGGCGCGTCGTACCGGGCTTCAACGACGCCCACTGGCACCTGCCCTCGCGGCGCAGTGCGCGGCTCGACGCGGCCGGCTCGGTCGCGGTCGTCCAGCAGCGGCTCGTGGAATACGCGCGCGCGCTCCCGGCAGGCAGCTGGGTCGTCGGCCGCGGGTGGATGCCGCCCGACTTTCCCGACAACACGGCGGACAAGAGGTACCTCGACGCCGTGTTCCCGGACCGTCCCGTGGTCATTCGCGACCGCGACGGGCACCAGGCTCTCGCGAACTCGTGGGCGCTCGCCCTGGCCGGCATCACGCGCCAGACGCCGGACCCTGCCGATGGAATCATCGTCCGCGATGCGCGAGGAGAGCCGACCGGGCTCCTGAAGGAAGGCGCGGCATCGCTGGTCACGGAATTGCTTCCGCCGCTTACGGCGGAAGACACCTATGCCTTGCTCCTCGCGGAACTCGAGTCGGCCGCATCGCTCGGCCTGACCTCGTTGCAGGACGCGACGGACGTCGGACTGACCGAGAACGAGCGCGCCGCCGTGACGCGGGCGGTCGCCGAGGGAAAGATGATCGTGCGCTATCGCGCGCCGCTGCCGCTCGAGAAGGACGTGCCGGCGGAACAACTCGTCCGTTACTCGGCTCTGCGCGATTCGACCCAGGGCGGACTTCTCTCGTACGGCTTCGCCAAGGCGATCATCGACGGTACCGTGGATGCGAAGACCGCGTACATGCTCGAGCCGTACGTCGGCGGCGGCACCGGGCTCCCGATGTGGTCGCAGGAAGACCTCGATCGCACGGTCGCGGCTTTCGATCGCGCGGGGATACAGGTCGAGATCCACGCGATCGGAGACGGCGCGATCCGTATGGCGCTCGATGCCTACGCGCGTGCGGCGCAGGTCAACGGCCCGCGCGACCGGCGGCATCGCGTCGAGCACGTCGAGGTGCCCGCGCTTGCCGACCTGCCTCGATTTCGCGCGCTGGGCGTGATCGCCTCGACGCAGCCGATCGGCGCGACGCCCGACGTCACGACACTGCTCAACTACGCGCCGCTGCTCGGGCCCGAGCGGTCGGCGCGCGCCTACGATCCGCGGCAGTTCGACGACGCGGGGGCGGTGCAGGCGTTCGGCAGCGACTATCCGGTCTATACGATGGATCCGTTGGCGGGCATCTACGCATGCGTCACGCGACAGACGCGCGACGGCCAGCCCCCCGGCGGCTGGTACCCGCAGAACCGGATATCCGTCGCGGCGTCGCTGCGCCACTACACGCGCGACGCCGCCTACGCGAGCTTCGACGAGTCGCGCAAGGGGACGATCACGCCTGGCAAGTACGCCGACTTCGTCGTGCTGTCGCGGGACGTGCTCGCGATCCCGCCGCGCGAGTTGCTCGATACGCGGGTGTTGCTGACGGTCATGGGCGGGCGCGAGACGTATCGGGCGGCTGGGTTCGGAAGATAGGAAAAAGGGAAAAAGGGGACGCTTCCCTTTTTCTCGTCTAAGTCGGAAAAAGGGAAGCGTCCCCTTTTCCGCGCCCGCCGCGCAGCAGGAACGCGCAAACCGCGAGCGCGACGGCAAGCGCAACGACTTCGCCGATGAGCCCGCCGAGTCGCGGGTCCATCGACCGCGGCGCGAGCCCCCCGGCGACGAGCGCGGCGACCGCGACGCCGGCGAGGCCTTCGCCCGCGACGAGTCCCGAAGCGGCGAGAATCCCCGGATCGCTCATCCCCTCGGGCAGCGGGCCGCGATCGCGTTCGGCCAGGGCCCGCACGCACCCGCCGACGTAGAGCGGCGCCATCGTCGCGAGCGGCAGGTACACGCCGATCGCGAACGCGAGTCCCGACACGCCGCACAGCATGGCCCCGATCGACAACCCCGCCCCGGTCAGCACGAGGTCCCAGGGCAGCGCGCCCGAGAGCACGCCCTCGATGATCGTCTTCATCAAAGTCGCCTGCGGCGCCGGAATCTCCTTCGACCCGAACTCGTAGGCATTGCCGAGCAGCATCACGGTCGCGGCCACGGCCCAGCACGCGAACGCGGAGCCGATCAACTGGCCGAACTGCTGCCGCGCCGGCGTCGCGCCGGCGAGCCAGCCCG
>VEPJ01000060.1:0-415 GCA_012026925.1 Gammaproteobacteria bacterium
CAGGGCATCGAGTTCGACTACTGCTGCGTGCACGCGGCGCTCGCGCTGCGCGAGGACGGCTATGAGACCATCATGGTCAACTGCAATCCGGAGACGGTGTCGACCGACTACGACACCTCGGACCGGCTGTACTTCGAGCCGCTCACGCTCGAGGACGTGCTCGAGATCGTCGACCGTGAGAAGCCTTTCGGCGTGATCGTCCAGTACGGGGGACAGACCCCGCTCAAGCTCGCGCGCGACCTGGAGAAGAACGGCGTGCCCATCATCGGGACCACGCCCGACATGATCGACGTGGCCGAGGACCGCGAGCGCTTCCAGCAGCTCCTGAAGCGCCTGCGGCGCAGGCAGCCGCCCATCCGCACCGCGCGCACCGAGACCGACGCGCTCGCGCTGGCGCAGGAGATCGGCTATCCGC
>VEPJ01000060.1:425-5208 GCA_012026925.1 Gammaproteobacteria bacterium
CGAGACCATCATGGTCAACTGCAACCCGGAGACCGTCTCGACCGACTACGACACGTCCGACCGCCTGTACTTCGAGCCGCTGACGCTCGAGGACGTGCTCGAGATCGTCGACAAGGAGAAGCCGTTCGGCGTGATCGTGCAGTACGGCGGGCAGACGCCGCTGAAGCTCGCGCGCGATCTCGAGGCCAACGGGGTGCCGATCATCGGCACCTCGCCGGACTCGATCGACGTCGCCGAGGACCGCGAGCGCTTCCAGAAGCTGCTGCACGCGCTGAACCTGAAGCAGCCGCCCAACCGCACCGCGCGCGCCGAGGACGAGGCGCTGCGGCTCGCCGAGGAGATCGGCTATCCGCTGGTCGTGCGCCCGAGCTACGTGCTCGGCGGCCGGGCGATGGAGATCGTGCACGACCCGCGCGACCTCGAGCGCTACATGCGCGAGGCGGTGAAGGTCAGCAACGACTCGCCGGTGCTGCTCGACCGCTTCCTCGACGATGCGATCGAGGTCGACGTCGACTGCCTGTGCGACGGCGAGCGCGTGCTGATCGGCGGGGTCATGGAGCACATCGAGCAGGCCGGCGTGCACTCGGGCGACTCGGCGTGCTCGCTGCCGCCGTACTCGCTGCCGCCCGCGCTGATCGACGACCTGCGGGACCAGACGGCGCGGATGGCGCAGGCGCTGAAGGTGGTCGGCCTGATGAACGTGCAGTTCGCCATCCAGAAGCACGACGGCCAGGCCGCGATCTACGTGCTCGAGGTCAACCCGCGCGCGTCGCGCACGGTGCCGTTCGTGTCGAAGGCGACCGGCATGCCGCTCGCGAAGATCGCCGCGCTCGCGATGGTCGGGATCACGCTCGACCGGCAGGGCGTGAAGGAAGAGATCGTGCCGCCGTACTACTCGGTGAAGGAGGCGGTGTTCCCGTTCGCCAAGTTCCCCGGGGTCGACCCGCTGCTCGGGCCCGAGATGCGCTCGACCGGCGAGGTGATGGGCGTCGGAACGACCTTCGGCGAGGCGCTGTTCAAGTCGCAGCTCGGCGCGGGCACGTCGCTGCCGGAAAAGGGCACCGTGTTCCTCAGCGTGAAGGACGCCGACAAGCCGAAGGCGATCGCGGTGGCCCGGCTGCTGACCGACATGGGCTACGACGTCGTCGCCACGCGCGGCACCGCGCAGGCGGTCGAGCAGGCCGGCATCCCGGTGCGGGCGGTGAACAAGGTCAAGGACGGCCGTCCGCACATCGTCGACCTGCTGAAGAACGGCGACATCCACCTCGTGATCACCACGGTCAGCGAGGTGCGAAGCCAGATCGCCGATTCGCGCTCGATCCGCACGACCGCGCTGGCGCAGCGCGTCACCTACTACACGACGATCGCGGGCGGGCGCGCGGCCATCGAGGGCATGAAGCACCTCGCCAGCCTCGAGGTCTACGACGTGCAGAGCCTGCACCGCAGCCTCGCGGAACCGCACGCACCGGAGGCGGCCGTCCGCCACTGAGTCCGCGCGGTCGCGGGGTGTTGCATGCCCCCGGCCCGTTGGCGACATTGCATTCGCGGCCCCGGCTTTGCCGGGGCCTTGTTTTTCCCTGCGGTTTTCCCCCCATAAAGATGCGTGCAATCCCGATCACGGCGCGTGGCGCCGAAAAACTGAAGGCCGAACTGCAGCGACTGCGCGCGGTCGAGCGCCCCGCCGTCATCCAGGCCATCAAGGAGGCGCGCGAGAAGGGCGACCTGTCCGAGAACGCGGAGTACGACGCCGCGCGCGAGCGTCAGGGCTTCATCGAAGGACGGATCAAGGAACTCGAGGGCAAGCTGTCCAGCCTGCAGGTGATCGACCCGGCGACGGTCGACGCCGCCGGCCGCGTGGTGTTCGGCGCCACCGTCGAGCTCGAGGACGAGAACTCGGGCGAGATGGTGAAGTACCAGATCGTCGGCGACGACGAGGGCGACATCAAGGCTGGGTTGATCACGGTATCCAGCCCGATCGCGCGCGCGCTGATCGGCAAGAGCGAAGGCGACACGGCCGAGGTGCTGGCTCCGGCCGGCAAGCGCAGCTATTCGATCGTTTCGGTCGCCTACGAATAGGCGACCCGCAGGCGACCCGCGGTGGCCTACTTGCCGCGCCCGCCCCGGGGCGCGTTGCTGCGTCCGGCGGCGCGGCGGGCGGTGCCCGGATCGCGGCGCGGGGCCGCACCGCGGTGCAGCCGTTCGACCTCGGCGCGGTCGGCCCGGGGCTTCGTGGCCGGTCCTTTGGCGACGCGGCTGGCAGGCGCCCTGGCCGGGGCCTTCGGAGAGCGATCACCGGTTTTCATGTGGCGGTTTCCTTTCGGGCGCGGCGCCTCGGGCGCCGGCTCCGCGGTTTCGGGCGCAGGCCGGAACAGCACCAGCAGCTTGCCAATCGCCTGCACGCGGGCGGCCGACAGGCTTTCGGCGACGGTCGCGAAGATCTGCTCGCGCTCGCCGCGATCCTCGACCGGGACCTTGACCTTGATGAGTTCGTGGGCCAGCAGCGCCCGGTCGATCTCCCTGACGACCGACGGCGACAGCCCGGCAGCGCCGAGCAGCACGACCGGCTTCAGTCCGTGCGCGCGGGCCTTCAGGGCCTGCCGTTCCTTCGGGGTGAGCTGCATCTCGGCCATCGGTAACCTCCGTCATCTGCAGTCTAGCGGTGCGTTGCGCCGCTTCAAGCCGGCGGCCGCGGCCGACCGGTAGAGTTTGCAGGGTCCATGCCCCAAGCCAGCAAAAAGCACCGTTCCAATCCCGAGTGGATCGCGCGCCACGTGTCCGATCCGTATGTCAGGCGCTCGGTGCAGGAGGGGTACCGGTCGCGCGCCGCCTACAAGCTGATCGAGATCGACGACAAGGACCGGCTGCTGCGGCCGGGCGCCGTGGTGGTCGACCTCGGTGCCGCGCCCGGCAGCTGGACGCAGGTGGTCCGCCAGCGCCTCACGCGCCACGGCAAGCCGAGCGGCCGGGTGTTCGCGCTCGACGTGCTGCCGATGGAACCGCTGCCCGATGTGGACGTGCTCCAGGGCGATTTCCGGGAGGAGGCGGTCGAGCAGGAGCTCGCGGCCCGGCTGGGCGGAGCGCGCGTCGACCTCGTGCTGTCCGACATGGCGCCGAACCTGTCCGGCATCGCGGCCGCCGACGCGGCGCGCAGCCTGCATCTCGCGGAACTTGCGCTCGAATTCGCGATCACGCATCTCGCGCCCGACGGCGCGCTGCTGGTCAAGGCGTTCCAGGGCAGCGGCTACAGCCAGTACGTCGAGCGCCTGAAGCGCACATTCCGCTCGGTGGCGGTCCGCAAGCCGCCGGCCTCCCGCGGCACGTCGGCCGAGGTCTACCTGCTGGCCCGCGGATTGCGTGTCCCGGCGGGCGGGTAATTCCTGCCCCGGGACCGCGGCAATGGCCTTGAAATGCACGGGACTTGCCCTCTACTTGAGGGTAGGCGCGACGGCGGGAGTTTAGAATGCAGCGAACCCCTCTTCCGCGTCGATCCGGCCCCCGCCGGAGGCCTGCGACCCGTCCGATTCGCGTCGTCCCCCGAGCGGCGCCAGCGACTCAACAAGGAGTCCCACGTTGAACAACAACATGTTCGCGAAAGCCGCCATCTGGATGGTGATCGCGCTCGTCCTGTTCACGGTTTTCAAGCAGTTCGAGAGCCGGCAGAAGCCGGTCGAGTCCGTGAGCTACACGCAGTTCCTGGAGGAGGCCAAGGCGGGCAAGATCAGGCGCGTCGAGGTCCAGGGACGCACGCTGCAGGTCACTCCGGCGGAGGGAACGCGCTACACGCTGACCTCGCCCGGCGACGCCTGGATGGTCTCCGACCTGATGAAGTACGGCGTGCAGGTGTTCGGCAAGCCGGAGGAGGAGCAGTCGCTGCTGACGACGATCTTCGTCTCCTGGTTCCCGATGCTGCTGCTGATCGGCGTCTGGATCTTCTTCATGCGCCAGATGCAGGGCGGCGGCCGCGGCGGCGCCTTCTCGTTCGGCAAGTCGCGCGCGCGCATGCTCGACGAGACCAACAACAGCATCACCTTCGCCGACGTCGCCGGCTGCGACGAGGCCAAGGAAGAGGTGCAGGAACTCGTCGAGTTCCTGCGTGACCCGTCCAAGTTCCAGAAGCTCGGCGGCCGCATCCCGCGCGGCGTGCTGATGGTCGGCTCGCCCGGCACCGGCAAGACGCTGCTCGCGAAGGCGATCGCCGGCGAGGCGAAGGTGCCGTTCTTCTCGATCTCCGGCTCGGACTTCGTCGAGATGTTCGTCGGCGTCGGCGCCGCCCGCGTGCGCGACATGTTCGAGAACGCGAAGAAGCACGCGCCCTGCATCATCTTCATCGACGAGATCGACGCGGTCGGCCGCCAGCGCGGCGCCGGCCTCGGCGGCGGCAACGACGAGCGCGAGCAGACGCTGAACCAGATGCTGGTCGAGATGGACGGCTTCGAGACCGGCATGGGCGTGATCGTCATCGCGGCGACCAACCGCCCCGACGTGCTCGACCCCGCGCTGCTGCGCCCGGGCCGCTTCGACCGCCAGGTGGTGGTGCCGCTGCCCGACATCCGCGGCCGCGAGCAGATCCTCAACGTGCACATGCGCAAGGTGCCGATCGGCGCCGACGTCAAGGCCGACGTGATCGCGCGCGGCACGCCGGGCTTCTCCGGCGCGGACCTCGCCAACCTGGTCAACGAGGCGGCGCTCTTTGCCGCGCGCCGCAACGCGCGCGTCGTCGAGATGATCGACTTCGAGAAGGCCAAGGACAAGATCATGATGGGCGCCGAGCGCAAGTCGATGG
>VEPJ01000233.1:0-4571 GCA_012026925.1 Gammaproteobacteria bacterium
GTGCTGCGCATCCCGCCGGTGCTGGTGTTCACGGGCAACATGATCGACCAGCCGGGGCGGCCGATGCCGCGCTTTCCCGCCGGCCTCGAGCCGATCGTCGCGGCGGCCATCGACCGTGCCGTCGCCAGGATCCGTCCGCTCGCGGCGTACGGCTCCGCGGCGTGCGGCGCCGACATCCTGTGCCTCGAACGGGTGCACGCGCTCGGCGGCGAGATCCACGTCGTGCTGCCGTTTCCGCCGGACGAGTTCCGCCGCACCAGCGTGGATGTCGCGCCGGGCGATTGGGTCGCGCGGTTCGACCGCTTGCTCGATGCCGCCGCCAGCGTGACGGTGACCAGCGACCACCGCGCGACCGGCAGCGTGGCGACGTTCGAGTACGCCAACCTCGTCCTGACCGGGGCGGGCCAGTTGCGGGCGCAGCTGCTCGACACCGCGCTGTGCGGGCTGGCGGTGTGGGATCGTTCCGGGGGTGGCGCGCGCGGCGGTTCGGCTTCGGTCGTCTCGCTGTGGGAAGCGCGCGGGATTCCCGTCGAGCACGTGAACCTCGGTTACCTCCGGCAGGAGATCCATTCGCGGGCCGTGCCCGGGCCGCCGGTCTCTGATGCGATCGCGATCGAAGGCCACGACGCCGACGCCTCGCACCGCATCAAGGCGCTCTTGTTCGCCGACGCCGTGGGTTACAGCCAGCTCACCGAGGACCAGATCCCGCGCTACGTCAGCGGCTTCCTCGGTGCCGTGGCCGACCTGAACCGGCGGACGCGGCACAAGTTCGAACACGTCGAGACCGCCGGCGACGGGTTGTACGCGGTGTTCGACGACGCGCTGGACGCCGCGCACTACGCACTCGAGCTGAGTGCGCTCGCGACCGGCACCGACTGGACGGCGCACGGCCTGCCGGCCAGTTTCAACCTGCGCATCGCGCTGCACTGCGGTCCGGTGTACTGCGGCCGCGACCCGGTGACGCAAGGGGCGCTGTTCACCGGTCCGCACACCAGCCGGGCGGCCCGCATCGAGCCCATCACGCCGCCAGGCCAGGTCTACGCGAGCAGCGCCTTCGCTGCCGTGACCGCGGCGCGCGGGGCCGACGGGATCGCGATGCGCTACGTGGGCAGGACGCCGCTCGCGAAGCGCAGCGGCTCACTCGCGCTCTATCACCTGCAACCGGCGCACTGATCGTTCAGCGCGCCGGGGCGCGATCCATCTCGACCAGTGACTCGAGCAGCACGCCGAGCGATGCGGCGAAGTCGGCGTAGCGCTTCTCATCGGCTGCGTCGAACGGCGCGCCGTCGCGGCGGTTGAGCAGTTGCGTCACAGCGAATACGTCTCCACTGCGGTCGTGCAGCGGCAGGCACAGCACCGAGCGCGTGCGGAAACCGGTCTTCAGGTCCACGTCCCGGTTGAAGCGCGGGTCCTGGTAGGCATCCGCCACGAGCACCGGGCGGCCGGAGCTGGCTGCTGCACCCGCGATGCCGCTGCCCATCGGGATGCGCACGGCCTCGCCGGGCGCGACGTCCTGCGCGCCGCGCAGCACCAGCTCGCTGCGGGCGCGATCGACCAGGAACAGCGACGCGCGCTCGGCATTCAACAACTCGCCGACGCGGCGCGTGAACACGCGCAGCGCCTGCTCGAGCATGCTCTGGTAAGCCTGGTCGCGCGCCAGCGCCGTCGCCTCGAGGAAGCGCTGCGACTGCTGCGTGAGCTCGGCGAGCGTCCGGCGGAACGCCGCCTCGTCCATCTGCGCGACGCGCTGCTCGAGCGGCTCCTTGCTGGCGCTCCCGGCGAGCAGCCCCATCATGTGCTGCGTGTTGGCGATCACGGCCTCGGTGAAGGTCGAGATGCGCCCGTCCTCGAGGTGCAGGATGCGGTCGGCCACGTCGAGGATGCGGTTGTCGTGCGTGACGATCAGGATCGTCGCGCCCTGTTCCTTCGCGAGCGCCTGCATGCGATCGACCACTTCGCGGCCCGAGGCCTTGTCGAGCGAGGCGGTCGGCTCGTCGGCGAGCACGATCGCAGGATTGCCCACCAGCGCGCGAGCGATCGCGACGCGCTGGCGCTGGCCGCCCGACATCTGGTGTGCGCGCTTGTCCACGTGCGCCCCGAGGCCGACCGCCTCGAGCATCTCGCGGGCCCGCCGGCGCAGTTCGTTGCGCGAGTGGCGTCCCGTGGCGCGCAACCCGAGTTCGACGTTCTCGGTCGCAGTGAGTGCCGCGAGCAGGTTGTGCTGCTGGAAGATGAAGCCGATGCGGCGGCGCACCTTCTCGAGCGTCGCCTTGTTCGCGCCGCAGAGCTCCTCGCCGAGGATGCGCACGCTGCCCGCCTGCGCCGCGCGCAGCGCGCCGATCAGGGTGAGCAACGTGGTCTTGCCGGAGCCGGACGGCCCGGTGACGATGATGATCTCGCCGGCCGGGATGGTGGCCGACACGTCGAACAGGATCTGGCGCCGCAGCGCGCCCTTGCCGTAATGGTGGTCGAGCGACTCGACGACGACGGGCGGCACGGCGCTCATCCGAACACCTCCGCCGGGTCGAGCTTGCGCACCTTGCGCAGCGCGAGGAATCCCGACACGACGCACACCAGCAGCATCAGGCCGAACACGGTGAGGCCGCGCTCGGCGGTCATGTGCAGCGGCAGGCGCGTGGCGCCGGCCGCGACCTTGTAGAGGTACGCTGCGGCGGCGGCGCCCGGCACGAAGCCGAGCACCGCGAGGATGGCGGCCTGCTGCATGACGATGCCGGACACGAAGCCGTTGCGGTAGCCGATCGCGCGCAGCGTGGCGTACTCGTTCAGGTGCTCCGAGACGTCGGCAAACAGGATCTGGTAGACGATGATCATCCCCACCACGAGGCCCATGATCGCGCCGAACGCGAACACGAAGCCGATCGGCGTCGCGCCGTTCCAGTAGGTGCGCTCGCGGGCGACGAAGTCCGCCTTGGTGAGTATTTCGACGTCCTTCGGCAGCGCCGCGCGCAGCTCGTCGCGCACCGCGACCGGGTCGGTGCCCGGCTTGAGGCGGATGAGGCCGAGCTGGATCTCGTCGCGCGGCCGCTCCGGGAACAGGCGCAGCCAGTTGTCGATGCTGGTCATCACCGTGCCGTCGATGCCGAACGAAGGCCCGATCTCGATCAGCCCCACGACCTTCACGGTGCGGTTGTTGATCTCGGTCGTGACGGGGCCTTCCGCGGCGAACCGCGTGCGCATGTCGCCGAACTCGGGCCGCGACGCCGCATCGAAGAGCACGACGTCCTGCTGCCTGAGCAGCGCCAGCCCCTCGGAGAAGCCCGGCGTCTCGAACTGGTCCTTGGTGGGGTCGATGCCCATCGACTGGATGCTGCGCCGGTCCGTGCCCCACGGGTTCTTCCAGGTGGCCGGGAAGATGTACACCGGTGACACGTCCTCGACTGCCTCGTGGCCCCCGGCCTGGTAGAGGCGGCGCAGCGAGAACGCCGCCGGTCGCACGATGAACACGCTGTCGGGGCTGAAGAGCGCGATGTCGTACTGGAAGCGCTCGTGGAAGCGCAGCGTGCTCTCGAACAGCGCCGCGCGGAACCCGAGCTGCATCATGATGAGCAGCACGGCGAAGGCGATGCCGGCAACCGCGACCAGCAGCCGGAGCGGCTTGTGCCGCAGCTGCTTCCAGCCGAGCGGGGTCCAGGGCAGCTCGAGCGCCATGCGGGGCAGCGCCCGATCTCGACTTCGACCTGCAGCAGGCTCAGTGCCGCCGCCGCCGCCGAGTCGTCGAGCTTCACCTCGACCTCGATGATGCGGGCGTCCTTGCGCGCCGCAGGGTCGGTGCCGATCTCGTCGAGCTTCTGCACCTTCGGGCGGATGCGCGTCACCGTGCCGGTGATGGGCTTCGGCAGCGCGTCGCTCTTCACGCGCGCCTTCTGGCCCACCTTCACGTGGCGGATGTCGGTCTCGTACACCTCGGCGATTGCGTACATCTGCTGCACGCGGCCGAGTTCGAGCACGCCCTCGGCACCGGCCAGTTCACCGGCATCGACCAGGACATCGAGCACGCGGCCGGCGAACGGCGCGCGCAGGTAGGCACGCTCCAGTTCCGCTTGCTGGCGGTTCACGGCGGCCGCTGCGCCGGCGATGCGCGACTCGGCGACGCTCGCCGCGGCACGCCGGGCCTTGCACGTGGCGGCGCCGGCATCGGCATTGCCCTTGGCCTGGTCCGCGACGTCGTCCGACGTGAGCTTGCGGCTCAGCAGTTCCGCCTGGCGCTTCGCCTGGCGGCCTGCGACGTCCGCGAGCACGCAGGCCTCATCGGCGAGGCTCACCGCGGCACGCGCGTCGCGGCGGGCCGTCTCGAGTTCGGCGCGCGCCTCCGCGAGCTGCGCCTTCAGGACGCCGACGGTGTCGGCCTCGGCAAGCAACTGGCCGGCCTGCACGTCGGCGCCGCGTTCGACGTACACCTTCGTCACCACGGTGCCGGAGACGGCCTCGGGCATCGACGGCAGGCCGAGCCGCACGATGCCGCCTTCAGGTTCGAGCCGCCCGAGGGCGGCGACGCCGCGCGCGCCATTCGCGGCCTTGGCACCCGTCGCGCCCTGTGCAATTGCCAGGCT
>VEPJ01000233.1:4581-5140 GCA_012026925.1 Gammaproteobacteria bacterium
CTTCTGCAGCGCAGCCAGCGCGGAGCGGCCGCATTCGTAGCCGGTGGCGACGATCGCCTCGAACGGCTTGACGTCGGTCAGGCTGAAACGGTTCACGTCGGGGCGGAGCAGCAGGTCGGCGCGCAGGCCCGCTTCGCGGGCTGCACGCATCGTGCCGATCTCCGCGGCCTTGAGCATCACGGTCAGGAAGCCGGGCACGCGATAACGGCGCGTGAAGGGCAGGTAGCGCCCGGCGAGCAGCGCCCAGGGCGACGGTACCGCGGGGTAGTCCACCTGGTAGGTCTGTCGGCCGCTCACGTCCACCGCAATGACGCGCCCGACGGGCCGGCCCCGCATGCGGTCCACCGGCAGGTTGTCGAGGATGCCGCCGTCGATGGTGAGCTGCCCGTCCACCACGGCCGGCGGGAATACGCCCGGGATCGACACGCTCGCGCGCAATGCCGCAGGCAGCGAGCCGCGGTCGTGCAGCCGGCTTTCCCCGCTGCCGAGTGCGCTGGTGAGGCAGAAGAACGGGATCGGCAGGTCCTCGATCATCCCGCCGAGGTATTCGCCGATCAGC
>VEPJ01000019.1:0-304 GCA_012026925.1 Gammaproteobacteria bacterium
CTCGAGTGCTTTCCGCTCGCCGGACAATCAGATTTCCTACGGTGCGATGATCGAGCTGCTGGAGACCTCTGCAGCTGAACTCGCGTGCCCCGACTTCGGCCTCAGGCTGTCCGCCTACCAGGACATCAACATCCTGGGGCCAGCCGCGATGATCGCACTCTATTCCGACACCGTCGGCGACTGTCTCGACGCCATCTCGACCTTCTTCTTCGTCCACACGCGCGGCGCCAGCGTCCGGCTCGTACGCTCCGATGGCGGCGAAAGCCGTCTCTGCTTCGACGTTCTGATCGCGGGGCTGCACGCG
>VEPJ01000019.1:314-25255 GCA_012026925.1 Gammaproteobacteria bacterium
CCGGACGACCTGCGAGCGTTACAGCGGCGCGTCGGTCGGAACCTCGAGTGCGAGCGTCCGGTCAACGCCTTGTCGGTGCCGAACGAAGCCCTCGGCCGGCCCGTCCCGACGGCCAACCGCGAATTCAGGAAGGTCGCCGTCGATTACGTGCGCGAGCACCTCGGCGATGCGGAAGAGAACCGCGTGCGGCGAGTCGTCGTGCTGGCGCACCAGTTGCTGCCGACCGGCCGGTGCTCGCTTGCGACCGTGGCCGAAGTGCTCGGCATCCACCCTCGCAGCCTGCAGCGTGAGCTGCACGCAGAAGGCCAGGACTTCCGTGGGATCCTCGACCAGGTCCGCCGCGAACTCGTCGCTGACTACCTGGGCGACACGCGTGCGAGCCTCGGGCAGATCGCGGAAATGCTCGGCTATCGCGACCAGGCGGCGTTTAACAATGCTTTTCGGCGTTGGTATGGATCATCGCCTGGCCGCTGGCGCGCGGCGCAACATTTGTCAGGCGGCGCAGGCGAGGTGGTGACGCCAACGAGACGAAGGGATTGGAGCGGGTGATGGGAATCGAACCCACGTTAGTAGCTTGGGAAGCTACAGTTCTACCATTGAACTACACCCGCTTCGCGCGCGATTCTATGTAGGTTCCGGATCAGCGGCAAATCGCGCAGGCCGGTCCCAGCACAACGACCGTTCAGCGCCGGCGGAAGAAATTCGAGCGGGAAGCAGCCGGCGCCGGGCGGTCGTCCTTGTGCCGGAAGTTGATGCGACCTTTCGTCAGGTCGTACGGCGACATCTCCAGGGTCACCTTGTCGCCGGCGAGGATGCGGATCCGGTGCTTGCGCATCTTGCCCGACAGGTAGGCCGTGACTTCCATGCCGTTCTCGAGCGTGACGAGAAAGCGCGTGTCGGGCAGCACGGTGCTGACGGTGCCCTGCATGTCGATCAGTTCTTCCTTGGCCATTGACATCACCTCTGCTGACGATGACGTCAGGGGGGCGGCACGATAGCAGGAAAATAGGCCGACGCCCGGCTCTTCGATCGCGTATACTCCGTCGCGGGTAGTCACCCTTCTACTTTCTGTTCGGGCCAATCCGCGCCACTCCAGGCGCAAGCGTGCCCCTCCGCTAAGCCGAAGTGTTTCCGATCCACGTGGCACCGTTGCCACGCGCCTGTGATCGTCCTGCGCCTCGGCCGGGGATATCAGTCGCGCAGCCCCGGACCAAGGACCATCACAAGTGAGAGTCATTCCATGAGCAAGATTTACGTTGGCAACCTTCCTTTCTCGGCCGATGAGGCCGCCGTGCGCACGCTTTTCGCGACGCATGGCACCGTCGAGTCCGTCGCGATCATCACCGACCGCGACACCGGGCAACCGCGCGGCTTCGGCTTCGTCGAGATGCCGAACTCCGATGCGGCCCGGGCCATCCAGAACCTGAACGGCCACCAGATGGACGGTCGTGCCCTGAAGGTGAACGAGGCGCAGGCCAAGACCAGCCGCCCGCAGCGCCGCGCCTGGTAAGCCGATAGCCAGAGGCAATCGTCTTCGACGCGCAGCGGCGACGTGTCGCCCGCGTGCGAAGTTGACGCGAACGGCCCCTTCGGGGGCCGTTTTGCTGCACGCCGCACGACGGTCGGCCTTTCGCTGTAGTATCCATCGCGGCTGCGCAGGCAGAGGTGCGATTGATGAGACCCATCGCGGTGATCGCCGGATTCGGTGGCATCAACGCAGCTGGCCGGACCTCCGGTCACCACGGCTATCGACGCACGATTCTCGACGCGCTGCCCGCGCAGGCTGCGGACGAGACGATCCGCGCGCTGGCAGGCCTGATGGGCATCGCAGGCGAGATCGACGCCACGCAGCGTGCCCGCATTCTTGAAGGGACGCTGGTCCGCGGCATCGAGCCGTCGTATTTCGACCCGACCAGCGTCGGCTGGAACTGCCGGGCCCGCGTGTCGCCGGGGCAGGGCGATATCTCGTTCGAGATCGCGCAGCGCGACCTTCCACAGCCCTTGCCCGACGGCTGGACGATGGCCCACGCCGCGGGCGGCCGGGTTCGCATCACGATTCCGGCGGGAGCCGACGTGCTGCTGCCCGTCAACCGGGCGCTCGACGTCAGCGCTGCGGGCCAGGTTCCAAGCGGCTTCGACCCGAAGTCGCTTTACCCCGGACGCGGGCATCCACGCGCCGTGCAGCTCGCGCTGTTTGCGGCCAACGACGCGCTCGGATCGCTGGGCATCGGCTGGCACAAGCTGATGCAGCACGTGGCACCCGACCGCATCAGCGTCTATGCGGGCAGCGCCATGGGGCAGCTTGACCAGGAAGCGACCGGCGGCCTGCTCGGATCCCGTTACCGCGGGATGCGACCCACGTCGAAGCAGGTTCCCATGGGCCTGGCCGAAATGCCGGCCGATTTCGTCAACGCGTACGTGCTCGGCAGCGTCGGCCAGACCGGCCACAACATGGGCGCCTGCGCGACCTTTCTCTACAACCTGCGGCACGGCATGTTCGACATCGAGTCCGGACGGTCGCGTGTCGCGCTCGGCGGCGGCGCCGAGGCACCGCTCTGCCCGGACGTCATCGAGGGCCTTTCCACGATGGGTGCACTCGGCACCGACGAGGGGCTGCTCGAGCTCGACCGCAACGCCGGCCGCACCGAGCCGGACCTGCGGCGCGCCTGCCGGCCGTTCGCCGAGAATTGTGGTTTCACGATCGCCGAGGGGTCGCAGTTCGTGGTGCTGCTCGACGACACCCTGGCGGTCGAACTGGGTGCCACGATTCACGGCGCGGTGACCGACGTCCTGGTCCACGCCGACGGATACAAGAAGTCGATTTCATCGCCGGGGATCGGCAACTACATCACCGTCGCCAAGGCCGTCGCGCGGGCGAGGCGCATGTTCGGCGAAGAGTCGATACGGCGCCGCAGCTTCGTCCAGGCCCACGGGACGGGCACGCCGCACAATCGCACCACGGAGTCCCGCATCCTGAACGGAGTGGCCGCGGCATTCGGCATGGAGAACTGGCCGGTCGCAGCGATCAAGTGCTTCGTCGGCCACACCATGGCAGCCGCGGGTGGCGACCAGCTCGCATCGTCGCTCGGCGTGTTCGAGCACGGCGTGCTGCCTGGCATCGCGACGATCGACGAAGTCGCGGCAGACGTCGCGCGCGACCACCTGCGCCTCGCACCGCAGCCGCTGCGCCGTGCGCCCGCGGACTGGGACGTGTCGTTCCTGAACTCCAAGGGGTTCGGCGGCAACAATGCGACGGCGACCATCGCCGCGCCGCACGTCGTGACGAAGTGGCTGGAACGACGACACGGCATCGCCGCGATTGGCGGCTGGCGCAAGCACAACGATGCGGTCGTCGAAAGGGCCGCCCGGTGGGACCGCGCGATGACCGAGGGCACTGCGAGGATCGTCTATCGCTTCGACCACGAGGTGCGCAGCGAGGAGCACGTCACGATCGAGGACGAGACGATGCACATTGCGGGCCTCCCGCCGATCTCGCTGGTGGATTGAGGAAGGCGCCGGACGGCGCCAGGGCCATCGCGGCAGGTCAGGACGATCACGCGCCCGCGATTGCGAGCGCCGGACCCACGATCGTCATCGCACCGAGCAGGCTGTCGAACCTGTCCAGGAATCCGCCCTGCCCCGGCAGCGCGGCCGAATAGTCCTTTATGCCTGCGCGCCGCTTTACCCACGACGCGGCAAGATCACCGGCGAGACCTGCCAACCCGACGAGCAGGGCGAGCGCCGCAGTGTGCGCGGACGTGTCCTCCAGGAGCAGGCCGCGCACCAGTAGCGCGACCACCACCGCAGCAAAGAGGCCCCCGAGCAGCCCCTCGATGGTCTTGCCCGGGCTGATCTGCGGCGCGAGCTTGTGTCGCCCCACCAGCTGACCCACCACCTGGCTGAAACCGTCGCAAGCCGCGGTGACCAGGAACAGGAATGCGAACACCAGCGGCGGCAGCGCCCAGGACACCGCCAGGGCCACGGCGACCGCTGCCACGAAGATCGGCCAGACCTTCTTCGAGCGCGGGACCGGCATGCGCTGCCACGCGCTCCGCAACTCGATCGCTCCCGCCACGAGGACGACCGCCACGAGCACCGTCACCCAGGGACGCCCCAGCGCGGCGACGCCAAGCACGACGTGCACGATCAGGAAGAACACGATGAGCTTGAGCCAGCGCGAGCGTAGCGTTTCCGCGGAAACGCGCCGGCTGGCCATCGCCATGAAAACGGCGCCCACCGCGAACCCCGGCAACGTGACGGCGAAGACCTGCCAGATCATCTGCCCCCCGTCACGCACATCGCGGCCGCGGGACGACACTCGACTTCCACGCGCACCACTCGCTGAAGCAATTCCCCGTCGGCCATGAGCGTTCGGCCATCGTCGAGTTCCAGCCGCTCGGACGGTTCCTGGCGCATCCTCAGCGGGCCGAACGCGCGGCTGCCGGCGAGGACCGACAGGTTGTGCAGCATCTGCCGCGGCCAGCGATGGCCCAGTTCCATGACGTCGAGCAGGCCGTCGCGCACGCTCGCGTCCGGGAAGCCCCGGAAGTTGGCGAGGTGCATCGTGTTGTTTATCACGATGCCCGTGTACCGCGCCGGACCGTCCTGCTCGCCCGCGCCGTCGACGCGCGCCTCGAACCTGCGCGGCACGACGAACATCGCCGCGGCTGCGTACGCGGCACGTCCCAGCCGCGGTAGCCGCTGCCTGCCGAACTCGACGACGTCGGTCACGTATCCGATCGCCAGCGTGCTGGCACACAGGCGACGATCGGTTCCGCCGTCCTCGAAGCCGACGCCGACGCTCATGAGGTCGAGCGGCCTGGTCGCGCCGCGCCGCAAGGCCTCGAGCGCGTTGGCGGGGCTTGCGACACCCAGGTCGCGCGCGAGGCAGTTGCCGTGGCCCGCCGGAAGCACGGCGAGGCGCTGACGACCGAGGTCGAGGCCCTGCAGCACCTCGGCGATCGTGCCGTCGCCCCCGATCGCTATGACACCGTCGTAGCCGGACGACTCCCGGGCGAGGCGCGTCGCGTCGCCGGGCGCGCCGGTATGCACGATCTCGGCATCGACGTCCCGCAGTTCGCGCAGGCGCTCGAGCAGGCGGTCGGCCTCGCGAGCGCGTCCGGCTGCGGGATTGGCGATCGCGAGCCATTTCATCGCGCCGTACCCTCGCGCCGCTCCCGCAACACCCAGGCGATGCCGCGCACGTCCGATCGCCACTCGGGCAGCAGAGCGAGCAGCACCAGTTCCTCGATGTTGCCGAGCACGCTCGCGCCCACCGCGAGATAGAGCAGCCACGGCTGGAACCCGAACACGAACAGCACGCCGATGAAGATGCCGAGCAGGTAGCCGGCGACTTTCGAGAGATATGTGTGGAAACTCGAGAGTCGGCCGTAACGCGCCAGCGCCGCGACGCATTCCAGCAACCACGTACCGATGAGCACGACTGCCGCCATCCAGTGCTGCCGTACGACCTCGGGGTGAAACACCCATGCGCCGTAGAAGGACGTGAGCAGCAGCAGCGTGTCCGCGATCGAGTCGAGCAGCGCGCCGAGCCTGGACTGCAGGTGGAACGCGCGCGCAATGAGCCCGTCGGCGATGTCGGACAGCAGCGCAGGGACGAGCACCCACGTATAGGCGGTTTCGCACCCCTCCACCGCCAGCACGATCAGCAGCGGCGCCGCCAGGATGCGGGCGATACTCAACGCGTTCGGTACGTACCGCAGCATGCGACGCCGATGATGTCCGACGGCGGGCCCGCTTTGATAGGGGGTCCTGTCGTTCCGGTCCGCGGTGCGGTGCAATATTTACAGGGCCGCGCGGCGCGGCCAGACTTGGCCCGGCCGGCGACGCGTCCGCCACGAATCAAGAGTCAACGATGGATCTCGCCTCGAAGCAGCCCTTTCGCCAGTGGCGATTCCTGCAGCTCACGATCGTGATGGTCGCCTGGATGCTGCTGTCACCGGTGCTGGAAGCGCGCTGGTCCGGGCACCTGGCCATGCAGGTCCTGCTGCTCAACCTGATGCTGGTCACGCTCTGGGCCAATCCCCGCTGGCGGATCGGCCGTCTCGTCGTGGCGGCGCTCTGGCTGCTGTCGGTAGTGGCGTCGATGGTTTCGGTGTTCGGGATAACCCAGAGGTGGGTGCAGATCGACCGGACCGTGGATATCGCGCTGGTCGTTCCCGTCTCCATCGCCTGCGCGGTGGGCGTGCTGGCGTTCGCCTTCCGGTCCCGGCGACCGACGCTCGACGGCGTCTTCGCAATGGTCGTTGTCTATTTCCTGATCGCGATGATCTTCGCGGAACTCTACTACCTCGCGCTCGTGTGGAACCCGGACGCGCTGCATCTCCTGAAACCAACGGCCGAGTTGTCCCCGCGCGAGCTCCGGAGCCAACTTCTGTACTACAGCCTCGTCACGCTCTCGACGGTCGGCTACGGCGACATCCTGCCGACGTCGCCCACGATGCGGATGCTGGCCGGCATCGAGGCTGTCACCGGCCAGTTCTTTGTCGCGGTGGCGGTGGCGCTGTTCGTCGGAATGTGGGCAGCGCACGCGACGATGGGCGCAAGGGAAAAGTGGTCCTCGAAGGACGACTCGAAGGATTGACGTCGGCGTCGCTCCGCGCGCCCGCTCAGCGGCGGGCGCCGGCCAGCTGCTGGATCAGCAGGTACCAGTGGTCGAGACCGGCGTAGAACGACGGCACCTGGATGCGCTCGTTCAGGCCGTGCGAGTACTGGTCGCTGTCCTTGATGAATAGGCTGCTCACGCCGTAGGTCGGGATGCCTGCCGCGCGAAAGATGGAGCCGTCGGTGGCGTAGGCCGCCATCTCCGGTACGACTGGAACTCCGGCGTAGTTCGCGTGCACGGCGCGCGTGACCGCCGCAACCACGTCGGGCCGCAACGGTGACGGATCGCTCGGATGCGGCTCGCCGATGACCTTCACCTCGACCTTGTCGCCGACCAGCCGCTGCAGCGTACCCTTGACCTCGTCGAGCGGAGTGCCCGGAAACACGCGGCAATTGACGGTTGCGGTGGCGGACTGGGGCAGCGCGTTCTCGGCGTGGCCGCCGCGCAGCATCGTGGCGACGCAGGTGGTGCGCAGCTTTCCGACGAGCTGCGGGTCGCCCGAAAGCGCATCCGCCGCCGCAGCGTCGTGGGGGTTTGCAGCAAACTTCGCCATCGCATCGCCGAGCGGACCCTGCGTTACGGCCGCGGCGGCCTTGAAGCTGCCGAGGGTCCAGTCGTTCCACATCACCGGGAACTGGTACCGGCGCAACGCTTCGAGCGCATCGGCGAGGTCGTAGATCGCGTTGTCGACGCGCGGCTGCGAGCTGTGGCCGCCCGGGTTGTGCGTCGTGAGCTCGAAGCTCACGTAGTACTTCTCGGCGCCCTGCATGTAGTACACGGTGGGCTTGCCCGTGTGCTCGTCGAGCACGCCTTCCCCGCCGTCGCCGTTCAGGGCGAACTCGGCTCCCTGGAGGCGCCTGGCGAGGTCGCGCGTGCTCTTCATCGTCGTCTCTTCGTCGCCCGAGAACGCGATGACGAGGTCGCGCGACGGCACGAAGTTCTCGCGCTTGAGGCGCAGGAAGGTGGCCGTCAGCAGCGCGACCTCCTGCTTCACGTCCGCCGTGCCGCGGCCGTAGAAGTAGCCGTTCTCCTCGACGAGCACGAACGGGTCGCGCGCCCAGTCCTCGGCCCGCGCTTCCACCACGTCCATGTGAGCGAGTAGCAGGACCGGCTTCGCGCTGCGGTCCCTGCCGCGGTAGCGAACGATCAGCGAGGCGGTCTCGCCGTTCGGGATGATCTCGATGTCGTCCGCGTCGAAGCCCCCGGCCTTGAACTGCTCGGCGAGGTACTTCGCCATGACCGGCACCTGGCCATGGCCCTCGGCCGTCTGGAAGGCAACCACGGTCGCGAAGATCTCGCGGGCCTCGGCGCGGACGGCTTCCGGAGCCGGGACGCCCGTCGCGGCTGCAGCACCGACTGCCGACGCACCCAGAAGTACGCCGAGTATGGCCGCCGCGATCCTGTTCATCAGCCTCTCCCGCCACTCCACCGACGCTGCCCGCCCGACGGCCGACTCGGCCGGTGCTGGCGCGGATGATAGGACTGCTGCGGGCGCGGCGCATGCTGGGGGCGCTGCGCATGCTGCGGCTGCTCGCGCTCGAACTTGATGCCGGACCGGTCGAGGGGCAGGACGCTGATCTTGCGGCCGAGGACGCGTTCGATGGCGCGGAGCCGGTCACGCTCGTCGCTCGAGACCAGGGAAAGCGCCTGGCCCGTGCAGCCGGCGCGGCCCGTTCGGCCGATGCGGTGCACGTAGTCCTCGGGCACGTGCGGCAGCTCGTAGTTCACGACCTGCGGCAGCTCGCTGATGTCGAGCCCCCGGGCCGCGATGTCCGTCGCGACGAGCACCTGGACCTTGTAGTCCTTGAAATCCGCCAGCGCGCGCGTACGCGCACTCTGCGACTTGTTGCCGTGGATGGCGGCGCAGTTGATGCCGTCGCGCTCGAGCTGCTCTGCGAGCCGGTTGGCGCCGTGCTTCGTGCGCGTGAACACCAGGGTCTGCGGGGTCGCGCCCTCGCGCAGCAGGTGGCTCAGCACCGCGCGCTTGTCGCCCTGCTCGACGAGGTGGACGCGATGCTCGACGAGCTCGGCCGGCGCATTGCGCGGCGCGACCTCGACCGTGAGCGGATCGTGCAGCAGGCCCTTCGCGAGCGTGCGGATCTCGTCCGAGAACGTCGCGGAGAAGAGCAGGTTCTGCCGCTGCGGCGGCAGGGTGGCGAGCACGCGGCGGATGTCGCGGATGAAGCCCATGTCGAGCATGCGGTCGGCCTCGTCGAGCACGAGGTAGCGGACCGCCGAGACGTCGATGGCGCGTTCGTTGATGTGGTCGAGCAGGCGGCCCGGGGTGGCGACGACGATGTCCACGCCCTGGCGCAGCGCGTCGATCTGCGGTCGCGGGCTCACGCCGCCGAAGATCAGCAGCGTGCGCTGTCGGAGGTGACGGCCGAAGTCCTCGAACGATTCACCGACCTGCGCGGCGAGCTCGCGGGTCGGGACGAGCACCAGCAGCCGGGGCGCCCGCGGTCCGCGGGGGTGCGGTTGCTCTTCGTCGAGGCGCTGCAGCAGCGGTAGAGCGAATGCGGCGGTCTTGCCCGTGCCGGTCTGGGCGGCGGCGAGCAGGTCGCGGCCGTCGTGCACCGCGGGGATCGCGGCGACCTGGATGGGGGTGGGTACGGTGTAGCCGATTTCCTGCACGGCGCGCAGGAGGGCGGCCGGGAGGCCGAACTGGTCGAAGGACATGTGGTTTCCATAGCGCTTCTCCCGCCAGGCGGGAACCGGTCGAAGCGTCATCGATTCAATGACGGGATCGGGGGCGCAGGATGCAGACCACGATGAGCCTGCCTCGGAAAAATTCGGTGCCACGCACCTAATTTTCCAGCTGGAAAATTAGGTGCGTGGCACCGAATTTTTCCCAGCCATCTCGGCGCAGACCGGACTGCGCGGCGGCAAACTCGCGGCGGATTGTACACGAAGCGGGCCGACGGGCCGGCCACATGTGAGAAAAGCGTTCTGCAACCGTGACTTAGCCGCCGAAGTAGCGCGCGAAAAAGCTCGTGAAGAACGCCATCGCGGACTGTGGGTTCTGTCCCGCCTCGACCACGAACCACAGCAGCGTTCCGATGTAAGCCGTCGATATCGCGGCCACGCCGTAGCCCACGAGCAGCAGCAGTCCGTCGCGCTCGGCGATCCCGAGGCACAGCAGGATGATCGCGATCCCCGGCAGCGTGTTCGCGAGCGGCACGAACGGGAGCGGCGCCATCAGGAGCAGCACGACGACGACCAGCGTGACGCCGTGCAGCGAATTCACGGCGGCGGAGCCGGTGAGTGCCAGCAGCCGTGGCTTGACGAGGTGCTCGAAGCGCTCGGCCGTGCGCTGCGCCTGCCCGAGCACGCGCTGCACCGTCTCGACGGGCAACTCGTGATCGATCAGACGGGCAGGCAGCCACGGCACCCGTCCGAGGATGATGGCCACGCCGATCAGCAGCATCGGCAGGCCGAGCGCGGTGCTCATGAACGGCAACGACACCGGGATCAGGAACGGCATCGCCAGGATCGCGCAGAAGACCAGCAGCCCCTGCTCGCCCACGTAGCCCAGCAGCTCGCGCAGCGTGACGACCTGCCCGCGCACGGCGGCGGCCGTGGCCGCCAGTGCCGCGGACAGCCGGACGTCGGTATTTCGGAACTGGACGGCGGTCATGGGCGTGGCCGGATATCATTCGGTGCAGTCGACACCGCGTCAATCGAGCCATGACCAAAGTCCCGCCGCGCCGCCTCGATCCAGCGCACTACCCGCTCAAGGTGCAGATTCTCGCGCGCTACGCCGACGTCGATCCGCTCTGGCACATCAACAACGTCGCGATCGCCCAGTACTACGAGGAGGCGCGCGTTGCGGCCGCCACTGCGATGCTCGACGGCGAGCGCATCCCGACCGCGACGGGCGACAGGATCCTGATCGCGCACCAGTCGATCGATTACCTGCGCGAAGCGAGCTATCCCGGCTCGCTCGAGATCGGCGTCGGCGTGCTGCGGATCGGCAACTCCTCCTACACGTTCGGGATGGGGATGTTCCAGGACGGCCAGTGCGTCAGCGTCTCGGATGCCGTGATGGTATTCGCGGACGCCGGGGGCCCGGCTCGCATCCCGGATCGCTATCGGGCCAGGCTCGAAGGCTGGCTGCTGCGGGACGACGCGGCCACCACGTAGCGCGCCGAAAGGACACCGAAGAGGGACCGGACCATGCTGCGATACGAGTCCGACGTCGTCGTGATCGGGGCCGGCATCGCGGGCGTCGCGGCGGCCATCGACCTGCTGGAGCGCGGACGGCGCGTGCTGCTCCTCGACCGCGACGTCGAGGAGAACATGGGCGGGCTCGCCAAGGAGAGCTTCGGCGGGATCTGGTTCGCCGGGACGCCGCTGCAGAGACGCTACGGCATCCGCGACGGTGCGGAGCTCGGCCTGCGCGACTGGCACGCGTTCGCCGGGTTCGGGCCCGATGATCACTGGCCGCGCGCCTGGGCCGAGGCCTACGTGCAGCGTGCCAACGCCGAGATTTTCGATTGGCTGCGCGGCATCGGCGTGCAGTTCATGCCCATGCCACTCTGGGTAGAGCGCGGCCTGCACACGCCGGGCAACTCGGTGCCGCGCTGGCACATCGTCTGGGGCACCGGCCACGAGCTCGCCGTGGTCCTGAACCGCCACCTGCTCTCCCACCCGCGCCGCTCGCTGCTCGAGCTGCGATTCAGCCACCGGGTCGAGTCGCTCGTCTCGACGAACGGCCGCGTGACGGGCTGCCGCGGCGTGATCGAAGGCTCCACGAACGAGTTCGAGGCGACGGCCGAGTCGGTCGTGATCGCGTCGGGTGGCATCAACGGCAGCCTCGAACGCGTGAGGCAGAACTGGCACGCCGACTGGGGGCGCCCGCCCGCGACGCTATTGAATGGTTCGCACAAGTACGCGGACGGGACGCTGCACGACGCCGCGTCCGCGCTCGGCGCGAACGTCACGCATCTCGACTGGCAGTGGAATTACGCGGCCGGCGTGCATCACTGGAAACCGCGCAAGCCCTCGCATGGCCTCTCGCTCGTGCCGCCGAAATCCGCGCTGTGGCTCAACTGGCGCGGCGAGCGCATCGGCCCGATGCCGCTCGTCACGGGCTTCGACACCCACGACCTCGTCGCGCAGGTCTGCCGGCAGGAGCGCGCGTACTCGTGGCAGCTGCTCAATCGCCGCATCGCGCTCAAGGAGCTCGCAATCTCGGGCGGCGAGTTCAACCCGGCGTTCCGCGAGAAGCGCCGCCTGCGCGTCGCGCGCGACATGCTGTTCGGCAACGACTGGCTCTACGACGAGGTCACGAAGAACTGCCCCGACTTCGTCGTCGCCGACACGCTGCCCGGGCTCGTACGGAAGATGAATGCGCTCACCGGCGACGGCTCGGTGGATCTCGCCGCGATCACCGAGGCCGCGACCACCTACGACGCGCGCATCGAGGCCGGCCCGCGATTCCACAACGACGAGCAGCTGCGCCGCATCGAGTTCGCGCGACGCTGGGTCGGCGACCGCCTGCGCACCTGCAAGTTCCAGAAGATCCTCGACCCGAAGGCGGGGCCGCTGGTCGCGATCCGCGAGTTCGTCATCAGCCGCAAGAGCATGGGCGGCCTGCAGACGGACCTGCAGTGTCGCGTGCTCGATCGCGCGGGGCAGCCGATCCCGGGGCTCCATGCGGCGGGCGAGTCCGCGGGGTTCGGCGGCGGCGGAATGAACGGCAAGCGCGGACTCGAGGGCACCTTCCTCGGCGGGTGCCTGCTCGGCGGGCGAATCGCGGGACGCGCCGCCTAGCGCAGCGCGGACATCCGGTCGCCGAGCTGCTCGCCTGCGCTCTTCACCCTGAGCGCGAAGAAGACCTTGAGCGTGCCGACGACGATCGCCCAGCTCGCGATCACGTAGACGATCGACAGGCTGCCGGCGAGCGGGTTCGCGATCACGAGCAGGCCGAACAGCACCGAGAGTCCGCCGGTGGCGTAGAGGATCCACTCGCGGGTCGTGGCCTTGCGCACCTTGTAGCCGAGCGTCACCAGGAAAACGCCGAGCATGATCGCCTCGAAGGCGACGAGGTAGATGAACGCGACCATGCTCACCGGCGGGTTGGAGAGCGCGAACCCGCCGACGACCACCTCCAGGGTGCCCATGAGCAGCATCACCCACCAGCCGTCCTTCTCGCGGTGCCGGAGCGCGCCGACGATGTTGAAGGCGCCGTCCACGAGGATGGACGCGGCAAAGAACGTCGCGAGCACGAACAGCGCGAGACCCGGGTTCATGAACGCGAGGATGCCGAAGATCACCGAGGCGATGCCCCCGATCAGGAACACCCACCAGGTGCGCCGTACCAGCGCGTGTGCATTGGAACCCGGACTCGACAGGACGCTATCACTGTTGGCCATCGTCGCCTCCCGGACGCGTCGCCGCGCCGTATCATTCGTTCTTCACTCCCCTGGAACGGACTGTATCGGCTTGCCACCCACGATTCCAGACAAACCCGAAACCGATGCAGCGGGGACCGGCCCCGTCGCCCATCCCCGCACGATCCGCAGCTTCGTGGCCCGGGCCGGGCGGATGACCCCCGCGCAGGAACGCGCGTGGCGGGAACTGTGGCCGCGCTACGGCATCGAGGAGGCCGGCGGCGTACTCGACCTCGCGCAGCTTTTCGGTCGCGAGGCCCCGTGCACGCTCGAGATCGGGTTCGGCAACGGCGAGTCGCTCGTCACGCTCGCGGCCGCCCGGCCGGGCGAGAATTTCCTCGGCATCGAGGTCCATCGACCGGGCGTCGGCCACCTGATGCTGCGCGCCGACTCGCTCGGGCTCACCAACGTGCGCGTGGCGTGCCGCGACGCGGTGGAAGTACTCGAGCAGCGCATCCCCGACGGATCGCTCGACAACGTGCTGCTGTATTTCCCCGATCCCTGGCCGAAGAAGCGGCACCACAAGCGCCGCATCGTGCAGCCGGCGTTCGTCGAACTGGTGGCACGGAGATTGAAGGCGGGTGGTCGCTTCCGCCTCGCGACGGACTGGCAGCACTACGCCGAGCAGATGCTCGCGGTCGTGGGATCGTGCGCGCTGCTTGCGAACGAATGCGGCGACGGCTACGCGCCGCGGCCGGAGAGCCGGCCGCTCACGCGCTTCGAAAGCCGCGGCCAGCGGCTCGGCCACGAAGTCTGGGACCTGTCGTTCAGGAGGCGATAGCGCCGCGGATCCCGTCGAGCACGAACTGCGAGGCGAGCGCCGCGAGCAGCACGCCGAGCAGGCGACTGAGCACCGCGCCGCCGGTGACGCCGAGCAGGCGCATCACGGGCGTCGTCACGAGCAGCAATGCAAGCGTGATGGCCATGACGAGCAGGATCACTCCGATCTGCGCGACGAACTGCAGCGACCCGAAGGGCACGCCGGCGAATGCGAGCAGGATCGTCGCGAGCGCGCCGGGCCCGGCGAGCAGCGGGAACGCGAGCGGGAAGACCGAGATGTCGCCGCGATGATGCGCCTCGGCATCCTCGCCGGGCGTGATCGAGCGCACGCCCGAGGGGCGCGCGAACACCATCTCGACCGCCAGCAGGAACAGCAGGATGCCGCCGCCCACCTTGAACGCGTCCACGCTGATGCCGAGCACGTCGAGCAGCGCGGTGCCGGCCACGGCGAACACGAGGCAGACGGCGACGGAGATCGCGACCGCCTTGAACGACATCCGCCGGCGGTAGGCTTCATCGGCGCCTTCGGTCAGGCCCGCGAGCACGGGCAGCACCGACAGGGGCTCGACGACCACCAGCAGGACAACGAAGAATTTGACCAGTTCGTCGAACATTGGCACTGCGCAGATTCCGCTACTTGAACTCGCCCGCGCGCAGGACTACAAGGGAGATGAAGACGGACAGAGGATACACGCAGCGCGATCGGCAGAGGTTGAGACCATGGCGAAGCCCGCACCTGTCATTGGCGAATGGTATCGGCGCCCCGGCGGAGAGTCCTTCGAGGTCGTGGCCATCGATCGCGACGATCGCACCATCGAGATCCAGTACTTCGACGGCACCGTCGAGGAACTCGATATGGACGAGTGGCTCGAGGACGAGATCGAAGCGAGCGAGCCCCCCGAGGACTGGACCGGCTCGGTGGACATCGAGCCCGAGGACACCGAGAACGAGTACGAGGCCGAGCCCGGCAACTCGAAGCCGTGGACCGATCCGCTGCAGTTCGTGGATCGCGGCGAGGCCGCCGGCTTCTCCGAGGTCGACCTTCCCGAGGCCGACGAAGCCGAACGCTACTGAACGGCGCGCCGAACCTTCCTCAACGCCCGAGGTCCGCGGGTTCCTCGAGCGGTACGCTCTCGTCCAGGATCACGTAGCCGCGCTCGACGCGTACCGGCAGGGCGCGCAACCGCAATCCGTTGCACGGGCCCGACAGGCACAGGCCCGAGTCCATTTCGAACAGCGCCCCGTGCATGGAGCAGAGGATGAGCGGAGCGTCGGGCGCGAGGAACAGGTCCGGTGCCCAGTTGAGCGGAAACCCGGCGTGCGGGCAGTGGTTCACGTAGGCGCGCACCGCCTCCCCGTGACGCACGACGAATCCGCGCAACGGCCAGTCGCCCTCGCCCATGGTGAATCCCTTCGCTCCGGGGTCGCCGAGCTCGTGCAGCGGGCAGATCACGCGGTTGAGATCAACCTCTTCCACTATCCGCGATCCGCGACCCGCTGATCACCATCCGCCCGGCTCGCGCGCTGCACGAGGAACAGCATCACGAGCGCCGGCAAGCCGAGCGTCGCGGTGTAGACGAAGAACGCCGGGTAGCCGATGGCGTCGACGACGAAGCCGGACGCGCCCATGAGCAGCTTGCCCGGCAGCGCGTACATCGAGGAGAAGAGCGCGTACTGCGTCGCCGTGTACGAAGCGCTCGTGAGGCTCGAGAGGTACGCGATGAGCGCCGTGCCGGCGATGCCCATGGCGACGTTGTCCGCGCTGATCACGATCGCGAGGCCCGTGATGCTCGGCTCGTTCAGCCACGCGAACACCGCGAACATGACGTTCGCGACGATGATGCCGACGCTGCCCAGCACGAGCGTCCGCACGAGGCCGAACCGGGCGACCGCGACGCCGCCGATCAGAGTGCCGAGGATGGACATGAACACGCCGAAGCCCTTGGCGATCGCCGCGATCTGCTTCAGCGAGAACCCGAGGTCGAGGTAGAACGGGTTCGTCATCACGCCCATCGTGAAGTCGGCGAGCCGGTAGCTCGCGATGAAGGCGAGCATCAGGATCGCGAGCCTCGTGCCGTAGCGCGAGAAGAAATCGAGGAACGGGCACACGACGGCGCCGACGAACCACGCCCCGAGCTGCCTGAGCGACTCCGGCCAGTGCGCCTTGCGCTCGAGCCAGGCGACGACGCGCTCTTCCTGCGCCAGCGACTCGCGCGCGACCCGCGGCTCGGGCTCGGGTATCACGAGTGTCGTCACGATGCCGACTCCGACGAGCATCGCCATCGTCGTGTACGCCACGGTCCAGCCGTGGTCGGCCGCGATCCACAGCGCCCCTGCGCTCGCCACCATGATCGCGATGCGATAACCGAGCTGGTACGCGGCGGCCATCGCGCCCTGCATGAGCGGCGGCGCGGCCTCGATGCGCCAGGCGTCCACCGAGATGTCCTGCGTCGCCGAGCTGAACGCGACGAGCAACGCGAGCGCGGCCACGGTACCGAGGTGCCCGACGGGGCTCATGTGCGCCATGTTGGCGAGCCCGACCGCAATGCCGACCTGCGCCACCAGCATCCAGCTGCGGCGCCGGCCGAGCAGCTTGCCCAGGAACGGGAGCTGCAGGCGGTCCACGACGGGTGCCCAGAAGAACTTCACCGAGTAGATGATGCCGACCCACGACAGCATGCCGATCGTGGCGCGCTCGATGCCTTCCTCGCGCAGCCAGGCAGACAGCGTGGAGAACACGAGCATGAAAGGCAGGCCGGCGGAGAAGCCGAGGAACAGCATCGCGGCGACGCGCGGGTTCCTGTACGCGCGGACCGCGTCGATCCAGCCGGCCCACCAGGGCTTGCGGGTCTTCGCGTCGCTGCCGGAGTTTGCGTTGCCGCCCGTGCTCACAGGTCGAAATCGATGGTGAGCGGCGCGTGGTCCGAGAAACGCCGCGCCTTGTAGATGTCCGCGCCGGTCACGCTGCCCCGCAGGCCGGGGCTCAGCACCTCGTAGTCGATGCGCCACCCGACGTTCTTCGCCCAGGCCTGCCCGCGGTTCGACCACCACGTGTACTGCTCGGGGTGCGGGTTCACCTCGCGGAATGCATCGACGTAGCGCACGTCGCCGAAGAGCTCGTCGAGCCAGGCGCGCTCCTCGGGCAGGAAGCCCGAGTTCTTCTGGTTGGAGCGCCAGTTCCTGAGGTCGATCTCCTTGTGGGCGATGTTCCAGTCTCCGCACAGCACGTAGTCGCGCCGCTTGCGCTTGAGTCCCTTGAGATGGGGCATGAACGCGTCGAGGAAACGGAATTTCGCCTGCTGCCGCTCCTCGCTCGAGGACCCCGACGGCAGGTAGACCGAGACCACGCTCAGGCCCTTGAACTGCGCCTCGATGTAGCGGCCCTCGGCGTCGAATTCGCGCGAGCTGAACCCGGTGACCACGTCCTGCGGTTTCCGGCGCGAGTAGATGGCCACGCCGCTGTAGCCTTTCTTTTCCGCGTCGAAGTAGTAGCAGTGGTAACCGCGCGGGTGGAAGACCGGGTCCGAGAGCTGGTCGAGCTGTGCCTTCGTCTCCTGGATGCAGACGACGTCGGCATCCTGCTGCGCCATCCACTCGAAGAATCCCTTGCGCTGGGCGGAGCGGATGCCGTTCGCGTTGAGGGTGACGATGCGCATGGCGGCGCAGTATAAAGTACGGTCATGCACCAGCCTGATTTCATTCGCCTCTGTCTCGACCTCGGTGTCCTGCGCTTCGGCGAGTTCAAGCTCAAGTCCGGGCGCCTGAGCCCGTACTTCTTCAACGCGGGGCTCTTCAACACCGGCCACGCGATCGCGGGCCTGGGCCGCTACTACGCGCGGGCCGCGGCCCTCTCGGGCCTCGAGTTCGACATGCTGTTCGGCCCGGCCTACAAGGGTATCCCGCTCGTGACGACGACGGCCGCCGCACTGGCCGAGCACGAGCACATGGACCTCCCCTTCGCGTTCAACCGCAAGGAAGCCAAGGACCACGGCGAGGGCGGCACGATCGTCGGCGCGCCGCTCAAGGGCCGCGTGCTGATCGTGGACGACGTGATCACGGCCGGCACCGCCATTCGTGAATCCGTGGAAATCATTCGCGCCCACGGTGCGACGCCTGCCGGAGTCCTGATCGCGCTCGATCGCGAGGAACGCGGGCAGGGAGAGCGCTCGGCGGTGCAGGAGGTGCAGGAGACGTTTGGCCTGCCGGTCGTGAGCGTGCTGCGGCTGCGCGACCTGCTCGAGCACCTCGAGGCGGCCGGCGAGAACGCGGCGCTCGCGGCCGTCCGGGCCTACCGTGACCAGTACGGCGTGTGACCCGGCGCCGCCGGTTTGACATAGTTCACAAAGCTGAAGCGCGGAGGTAGGTGTCGCGGGGAGCTGCGGCGCAGAATCCCCACCCATGCGGACCCGTCCAAAGGCACGTTGGATCCTCGCCGGCACGGCAGCTGCGCTGCTCGCGGGCGCTTCGATCGCGCCAGCCGCCGGCGCGGCGACCAAGAGTGGCGGCGGCAGGAAGCCGCCCGCTCCGGAGGAGTCCATGTACCGGTGCAAGGACGCGAAGGGCGCGTCCTTCGTCGGGCAGAGCATCCCGCCCGAGTGCGGCGACGGCGACATCGACGTGCTCGATGCAAGCGGCCGGGTAATCCGCGTCATCCCGGGACGACAGTCGCTCGCGAACGTCGCGGCTGCCCAGCAGGCCGAAGAGGCGCGCAAGGCCGCCGAGCAGCGCGACCGCACGCTGCTCGCGACCTATCTCACGGTGGCCGACATCGAGCGCCTGCGCGACCAGCGCCTCGAGCAGCTCGAGCAGCAGGCGCGCGTGACGCAGCAGTACATCCTGAACCTCAAGGAGCGCGAGGCGCGACTGACGGAAGACGTGCAGCGCTTCAAGCCGTACAACAGCTCGCCCAAGGCGCCACCCCTCCCCGACCACGTCGCGGAAGACATCGTGAACACCGTGAACGGCCTGCAGGTCTACCAGCAGGAGCTCGTCAAGAACACGGCCGAGCAGGAGCGGATGCGCACCGAGTTTGCGGCGGACATCGCGCGCTTCAAGGAACTGAAGGGCATCAAGTAGTGCCCGAGCTGCCGAAGCCGCCCGCGCCGCGGTGGCTCTCGGTGAAGCTGTCGACGAGTTCGAACTCCACCTGCACGACCGGCACGATCACCATCTGCGCGATGCGCTCGCCCGGCTGGATCGTGAATGCCGACTGGCCGCGGTTCCAGCACGACACCATCACCTGTCCCTGGTAGTCGGAATCGATCAGCCCGACCAGGTTGCCGAGCACGATGCCGTGCTTGTGGCCGAGGCCCGAGCGTGGCAGCAGCACGGCCGCGAGGCCCGGATCGTCGAGGTGAATCGCGATGCCGGTCGGTATGAGTTCGGTCTGGCCCGGCACCAGCGTGAGCGGCTCACCGAGGCATGCGCGCAGGTCGAGTCCGGCGGAACCGGACGTCGCGTAGTGCGGCAGCGGAATTTCGCGACCGACGCGCGGATCGAGGATGCGCACCTGCAACGGACGCGCCATGCGTGCCGAACTCATCCGGCGGCCGCGTTGCCCGGCTGGGCGCCCGGCCTGGGTGCAGTCTTTCCGCTGGCGTGCGCTGCGAAGCGTTCGGCGATGACCGCCACGAGCTCCGCCGCGAGCTTCGCCTTGCTCGCGCGCCCGAGCTCGCGCTTGCCATCCGGCCAGTACACGGTGAGCGCGTTGTCGTCGCAGTCGAACGCGAGCCCGTCGCCGACCTGGTTGGCCGCGATCATGTCGAGTCGCTTGCCCTCGAGCTTCGCGAGCGCGTTGCGCTCGACGTTCTGGGTCTCCGCCGCGAACCCGACGACGAACGGGCGCGGTGAGCCTGCGGCCACCGTCCCGAGGATGTCGGGCGTGCGCGAGAGCGCGAGCAGCAGCGAGTCGCTGGTCTTCTTGATCTTCTCCGCCGCGCCCTGCACCGGCCGGTAGTCCGACACCGCCGCGGCCGCGATGAAAATATCGGTGCCAGGCACCTCGGCGCTCACGGCAGCCATCATCTGTTCCGCCGTCTCGACGCTGATGCGTCGCAGGCCCGGTGGCGCGGCAAGATTCACCGGGCCGCTCACGAGCACGACATCAGCGCCCGCATCTCGCGCCGCTTCAGCCACCGCGTAACCCATCTTCCCGGAACTGCGATTGGTGATGAATCGCACCGGGTCGATGCGCTCGCGGGTCGGCCCCGCAGTGATGACGACCTTGCGGCCGGCGAGCGCGCCGCTGGTGACGGGTGCAGCGGCGGACGGCCGAGCAAGTATGGCTTCGACGAGATCCGCGGGCTCGAGCATGCGCCCCGGGCCTGTCTCGCCGCAGGCCTGGTCGCCGACACCGGGGCCGAGGATCGTGACGCCACGGGAACGCAGCAGGTCGACATTCGCCTGCGTCGCGGCGTTCGCCCACATCAGCCGGTTCATGGCGGGCGCGACACTGAGCGGAGCATCAGTCGCGAGGCACAGCGTAGCGAGCAGGTCGTCGGCGAGACCGTGCGCGAGCCGCGAAATGAAATCCGCCGTGGCCGGCGCGACGAGGATGCGGTCGGCCCAGCGCGCGAGCTCGATGTGACCCATCGCCGCTTCGGCCGCCTCGTCCCACAGGTCCGAACGCACGGGTCGGCCGGACAGGGCCTGGAAGGTGAGCGGCGTGACGAACTGTCGCGCCCCCGCCGTCATGACGACCTGCACCTCCGCCCCGCGCTCGCGCAGGCGGCGCACGATCTCGGCGCTCTTGTATGCAGCGATGCCGCCCGTGACGCCTAGCAGGACGCGCACCGGAACTGACGATCCCATGCGCGCATTATGGGGTGGCGCGAATCCGGGCGGCAAAGGGACGATCCGCAGTTCGTCACCGCGGTCTTAGCCCATAACCATCCGTTACCTCTGGCAGGCCGGGCAGAAATAGGTGGAGCGCTGGCCCTGCGTGAACTGGCGGATCGGGGTGCCGCACCGGCGGCAGGGCTCGCCGGCCCGCTCGTAGACGTAGAGCTTCTGGCGAAAGTAGCCGGGCGTGCCGTCGGGGCTGACGTAGTCCCGTAGCGTCGTGCCGCCCTGCCGGATCGCTTCGCCGAGCACGGCCTGGACCGCTGCGACCAGCCGCTCGAGACGCTCGCGGGCCACCCGGCCGGCGGCCCGCTTCGGGTTGATCCCGGCCCGGAAGAGCGCCTCGCTCGCGTAGATGTTGCCGACGCCCACGACGATGCGCTGGTCCATGAGGAACTGCTTGATCGCGACGCGTCTCCCGCGCGCCTTCGCCGCGAGGTAATCCACGGTCAAGCCGCGATCGAGCGGCTCGGGCCCGAGGCCGGCCAACAACGGGTGTTCGTCCGGGTCGCTCGTAACCCAGTGCAGGCTGCCGAACCTGCGGGGGTCGTTGAAGCGCAGGCAACGGCCCGAGTCGAGCAGCAGGTCGTAGTGATCGTGCGCGAGGAGCGGCGCGTCCGCCGGCAGCACGCGCAGGCTGCCCGACATGCCGAGGTGCGCGATCAGGGTGCCGCGCTCGAGCTCGATGAGCAGGTACTTGGCGCGGCGCCGAACGTCCACGACGCGTTGTCCCGGCAGCTCGCGCTCGAGCCGCCGGTCCACCGGCCAGCGCAGCCGAGGCTCGCGCAGCACCAAGCCGGTGACGGCGCGACCGCGGAGTGCGGGGCGGATGCCGCGGCGCGTGGTTTCGACCTCGGGGAGTTCGGGCACAGGAAGTGACCAGTGATCAGCGGTTTGCGGATAGTAAGAAAAGAAAAACCCGCCGGGTGGCGGGTTCTTCTCGGGACCAAGCGGCGCGGGCGCCTTACTTGATCTTGGCTTCCTTGTACGTCACGTGCTTGCGGGCCTTCGGGTCGTACTTCTTCACTTCCATCTTCTCGGGATGGAGACGCTTGTTCTTGGTGGTCGTGTAGAAGTGACCGGTGCCGGCGGTGGAAAGCAGCTTGATCTTGTCGCGCATGGCTCAGGTACTCCGGTTCAGACCTTGACGCCCTGGGCGCGCAACTCGGCCACGATGGCCTCGACGCCCTTCTTGTCGATCGTGCGCATGCCGTGGCCCGACACGCGCAGGCTCACCCAGCGCTTTTCGGACTCGAGCCAGAAACGCTGCGTATGCAGGTTCGGCAGGAAGCGGCGGCGGCGCCGGTTGTTGGCGTGGGAAACCGTGTTTCCGGTCATCGGCTTCTTGCCGGTGATCTGACAGACTCTGGACATGGCTGGATCCTCAGGGCAAGGGCCGGCCCGTAGGCCGTCCCCGCGTAAACGAGCCGCGTTTTATACCAGCGGGGGCTGCGAGAGGCAAGTTTCCTGACGCGCGGGATCAAACCACGGTGACGATTTCGCCGTAGGTCGCCAGGGTCCTGTCCGTCGTCAGGAGACGCATCGGCTCGGTCAGCGCCTGGGCAACGAGCAGCCGGTCGAATGGGTCCCGGTGAAACGCCGGCAACGACGCCACCCGGGCGGCATGCTCTCCGGTCACCGGAAGTTCGAGGAATCCGGCGGGCGCCAGGGCGGCACGGACCTCGCCAGGGTCCGCATGCAGCTTACCGAGCGCCGCCTTGATACTGATTTCCCATATGGATGAGGCGCTTACGTAGACCTCGGACTCCGTTAGAAACCTCCTGGCCACTGCGGGCAGCCGGGTTGGGCTGGCCAACGCCCAGAGGAGCAAATGGGTGTCGAGCAGGAGGCGACGCATCATCGCCCCTCGAAATCGGCCAGCAGTTCCGGCGGCAGCGGAGCATCGAAGTCATCCGGTACCTCGATCCTGCCCTTGAGCAGGCCCAGTCTTTTCTTCCGGACGACCGGCTCCATCGGAACGAGGCGGGCCACGGGCTTGCCCGCCTTCGCGATGACGACCTCTCCGCCTGCCGCAACCTCGTCGAGCAGACGCGAAAGGTGCGTCTTGGCCTGGTGGACGTTCACGACGGTGCTCACGTTGTCGAACTCCAGCTTAGTCCGACTTAGTTTAGTCCGGGATGACTCACGCGGCAATGCGCCCGCGGCCGGCCGGCTCACAGCAACCCCCGCTCGGCGAACGAGACGCACGCCCCGTCGCCCACGACGATGTGGTCGAGTACCCGGATGTCCACGAGTGCCAGCGCCTCGCGCAGGCGCCCGGTGATCAGCTCGTCCGCCTGGCTCGGCTCGGCCACGCCCGACGGATGATTATGGGCAAGGATGACGGCCGCGGCGTTTCGCGCGAGCGCGAGCTTCACGACGTCCCGCGGGTGGACGCTCGCCCCGTCGATCGTGCCGCGGAACACCTCGTCGAAGCTTATGACGCGGTGGCGGTTGTCGAGGAAGAGGCAGCAGAAGACCTCGTGGTCGCGGTCGCGCAGGCGCGCGCGGAGGTACTCGCGCGTGGCGCGTGGGTTCGCGAGCGCGGGCCCCATCTGCATGAGTTCCGCGTAGTGGCGGCGCGACAGCTCGAGCGACGCCTGCAGCAGCGCGTACTTCGCGTCGCCGAGGCCGCGGACGCGGCACACGGCGTGACGCTCGGCCGTGAGCAGCCCGCGCAGCGAGCGGAACTCACCGAGCAGGCCGCGCGCCATGTCGAGCGCCGACCGTCCCGGCGTCCCGGTCTGCAGCAGGATGGCGAGCAACTCCGCTTCGCTGAGCGACGCCGCGCCCAGCTTGAGCAGCTTCTCGCGGGGGCGCTCGGCATCCGGCCAGTCGCGCAGGTTCATGGGCATCCGTTCCTCCACGCCCATGCTGGCGCGTCGCCGCGGTCGGCGCACGAGGCAAATCGAACGCAAGACTGTGGATTCGCGCCCGGGCCTCGCGGCGCGACCGAGCGCGAGCCGGCCGACGATCCCGCCTATTTCTTCTGGAACCGGGCTCTCAGGGCCGCCGCCACCTTCGGATCCACGAACTCGTCCACGTCGCCGCCGAGGCTCGCGATCTCCCGGATCAGGGTCGAGGAGACGAAATTGAACTTCTCGGTCGGCGTCAGGAACACGGTCTCCACGCTGTCCGACAGGTGGCGGTTCATGGTCGCGAGCTGGAACTCGAACTCGAAGTCGGACACCGCGCGCAGGCCGCGCACGACGGCGTTGAGCCCGTGCTCGTGCGCGAAGTTCACGGTCAGGCCGGTGTAACCGGCGACCTCGACGTTCGGCACGTCACGGAGCACGTGGCGCGCGAGTTCCAGGCGCTGCTCGAGCGGGAAGAGCGGCGTCTTGTTCGGATTGGCCGCGACGGCGACGACGACGTGGTCGAATATGCGGCAGGCACGCCGTACGAGGTCGTTGTGCCCGTTGGTGAAGGGGTCGAAGGTCCCCGGATACATCGCACGGCTGCCCATGAGACCTCGCTACGCGGCTGTGGGTCGTTCGCGACGCGCCAGATGATAGCCGACCTCGCCCGCCCGCTTGCTCCTGAGCAGGGTCCAGCCACTCGGCAGGTCCGGCGGTCCCGCCGAGGCCGCATCCTCCAGGTACGCGACGCCACCCGGTCGAAGCCATCCGCGCTCCTCGATGGCGCGGCACGTGTCGGCCAGTGCGTGCGCGGCGTACGGCGGGTCGAGAAAGACGATGTCGAAAGGCTCGACGGCCCCCGCCAGGTACTGCCGCGCGTCGGACCGCACTACCACGCCGCGATCGCACTGCAGGTCGCGCAGGGTCTGAGAAAGATGCCGGGTAACCGCGGGGTCGACCTCGACGAATACGACGCGCGCCGCTCCCCGCGACAGGGCCTCGAGGCCGAGGGCACCGCTGCCGGCGAACAGATCGAGGCAGCGGCTGCCGGCGACGTCCAGCTGCAGCCAGTTGAACACGGTCTCGCGCACACGGTCCGGCGTCGGGCGGATCGCCTCGACGGGCGGGAAGTGGATCTTCCGTCCGCGCCAGGCGCCGCCAATGATGCGGAGCAGCAAACGTCCGTGGGGCGTTGCTCGGGCGCGACTCGGTGTTTCTGCTTTCTTGCGCGGCATCCCCGGGCGACGTACGCTTCATCGTCGATCAGTCACACAACGCGTGATCTTACGCGCGGTCCGGATCAAGGGGATTCACATATGGTATTTGCCAAGAAGAGGCTGGTTGCGCTCGCCGTGCTCGCGGGCGTGGCCGTGAGCGGTTGCGATCTCAGCCAGAAGGATCCGAACTATCCGGATTCGCAGGCGCCGACGACGTTCAATGCGT
>VEPJ01000070.1 GCA_012026925.1 Gammaproteobacteria bacterium
GAGAGTGGCACCTATTTCCGAATCACGGCGAACCTTGCTCGAGCTGCGGCGTCCGACACGGAGCGCGCGGAAGGAACGGATCCCCACACTCGCCCGGCTGCGCCGGCTTCGATCAGTGCCGGTGATCGAACCGCTCGACGCGGCCCGAGTTGCCGATCACCGTCGAGGCCGCCCAGGACACGAGGCTGACGATGATGGCGCCGCCGACTGCGGTCCAGAAGCCCGAGACCGTGAACCCCGGCACGATCAGCGCGACGAGCCCGATCATCGCGGCATTGTGCACCTGCAGGAACTGGCCGAGCGTGATGACCGTGATCGGCAGCGTCAGGATGAAGGCAACCGGCCGCACGACCGCGTTGACGAGCCCGAGCAGGACGGCCGCGATCGCGAGCTGGAGGCCCGAGGTGAACTGCAGCCCCGGCAGCAGCTGGCTGGCGACCCAGAGGGACAGCGCGGTGATCGCCGCGCGCAGCAGTAATCCAACCATGGCATGAGCTCCTTCGACGGCCCGCGCGCTGGGCGGGAGGTTGACCTGGAACCGATGGTAATGGAATCTCCCGGTCCTCACAGCCACCCCGGCCTCCGCCGGAAGAAGAACAAGATGATGCATCTCGTCGCCCTCGTCGGCCTGCTCGCGCTGCTGCAATACCTGGTGTTCGGCGTGCTCGTCGGCCGCGCCCGCGGCAAATATGGAGTCAAGGCGCCGGCCGTGACCGGCCACGAAGTGTTCGAGCGCTACTTCCGCGTGCAACAGAACACGCTGGAGCTGCTGGTCGTCTTCCTGCCGTCGCTGTGGCTGTTCGCGCTGTACGTGAGCGCGGGCTGGGCCGCGCTGCTCGGCGCGGTCTACCTCGTCGGGCGCGTCCTCTACCTGCGCGGGTACGTCGCCGACCCCGCGAAGCGCGAGATCGGCTTCGGACTGAGCTTCCTGCCGGTGATCGCGCTCGTGGCGGGCGCGCTGGTCGGGGTGTTGGCTGCCTTAGCGCGCGGCTGACGCCGGCTTGGCCGCGGCGTAGTGCGCGCCCAGGCCGCGGTCGCGCAGGTACTGCAGGGCCGTCAGGACGGCGGAGTCCTTCGTCGGCGACGCAGGACGCGCCGCGGAGGCGGCTCGCTCGTCGTCGAGCTGCGGGATGACGATGTCGGGCTCGAGCCCGCGCTCGTGGATCGACGTCCCCGACGGCGTGTAATACAGCGACGTCGTCAGCTTCAGCGCCTGGCCGTCGCGCAGTGGAATCACGGTCTGCACCGAGCCCTTGCCGAACGTGCGCTCGCCCATGAGCGTGGCGCGACCGTGATCGCGCAGCGCACCGGCGACGATCTCCGAGCCGGAAGCCGAGCCGCCGTCCACGAGCACCACGAGCGGTTCGCCATCGAGCGCGTCGCCGCGCGTGGCGGACATCTCGAACCGTGCTTCGGGCGTGCGGCCGTCGGCACGCACGATCAACCCTTCGTCCAGGAACGTGTCGGCGACGCTCACGGCTGATTCGAGCACGCCGCCCGGATTGCCGCGCAGGTCGAGCACCAGCCCGCGCAGCGGGTGCGTCACGCCCGCGGGTCCCGCGTGCATCAGGCCCGCGAGGGCATTGACCAGGTCGTCAGGGGTCGAATCGCTGAACTGGCTGATGCGGACATAGCCGTAGTCGCCAGGCAGCGATGCCGCGCGCACGGTGTGCACGTGCACTTCGCCGCGCTCGAGCGTGAACAGCAGCGGCTCGGGTTCGCCGGCCCGGCCCACGGCAAGCCGGACCTGCGTGCCGGCGCTGCCGCGCATCCGCGCGATGGTTTCCTCGAGGCGGTCTGGCGTGACGGGCCGGTCGTCGACGGCCAGCACGACATCGCCCGCACGCACCCCGGCACGAGCGGCGGGTGAGCCGTCGATCGGCGTCACGACGACGACGCGACCCTGCTCGGCCGAGACCTCGATGCCTACGCCCGAGTAGCTGCCCGTGGTCGTCGCGCGCATCTCGTCGTAGGCCTGGGCGTCGAGGAACGCCGAGTGCGGGTCGAGGTTCGACACCACGCCCTTCACGGCCGCTTCGTCGAACGTGCTCTCGGGCACCGGCTCGACGTATTCGCGCCGGATGCGCCCGACGACTTCGTCGAGCAGCCGGTGCGACGGGGCACCCGACTGGGCGTCGCGCGCGGGAACGGCGGCAACGGGTTGCGGGCGCAACCAGCCCGGCACCTGTGCGGCGCCGAAGCCGAGGGTCGCGCCGACCGCGGCGGCCAGCAGGATGGAAGGTAAGCGGATCAACGGGTTGCAGTCACCGAAAGCGCCTGGCGCGTCATGTTAGCGGCAACCAGGGCGGCGAGCACCTTTTCGAACGGAACGGGCCGTCCGATCGAGAAACCCTGGCCGAAGCCCACCCCGAGCGACCGGATGGCCTGGCGGATCGCCTCGCTTTCGACGCATTCGGCCACCGTCTCGAGCTTCATGGCCTTGGCGAGCTGCACGATGGCGCTCAGCATGGCCTGCGAGCGCTCGTCCTCGAGGACGTCGCGCACGAAGCTGCCATCGATCTTCAGGTGCGTGACGGGCAGCGTGCGCAGGTAAGTCAACGAACTCAGCCCGCGCCCGAAGTCGTCGAGCGCGACCGCGCAGCCGAATTCGCGCAGGCGGCGGATCAACGCCTCCGCCCGGACGATGTTCGCCACGGCGGCGGTCTCGGTGACCTCGAACGAAAGCAGCCCGAGCGGCAACCCGCATTCGCGCAGCGCGCCTTCCATGAACAGCGCGAACGCCGCGTCGCCGAGCGACTGCCCGGAAATGTTGACGGCAAAGCACGCCTGCAGCTTCTGCAGCGGGACCGCATGCGGCCTGATCATCTCGATCACCCGCTGGACGACCCAGCGGTCGATGGCCGGGGCGAGCTGGTAGCGCTCGGCGGCAGAGAGGAACTTGTCCGGCGGGACGCTGTTGCCCGCGTCGTCGCTCATGCGCAGCAGCAACTCGAACTTCGGCTTGGCCGAGCCGCCGTTCAACGGCACGACGGGCTGCGCCTCGAGGCGGAAGCGCTGGTCGAGCAGGGCCGCGCGCACGGTGCCGCCCAGCGAGATGTCGGTGTAGCGGCGAACGATGCTCTGGTCGCCTTGCGAATACACCTCGACGCGATTGCGGCCGCGATCCTTGGCCGCCTTGCACGCGATCTCCGCGGACGCGAGCGCGTGCGACAGGGGGTGATGCCCGTCGATCACAGCGGCCACGCCGAAGCTCGCCGTCACTTCGACGGCCTGCCGATCCTTGATGAAGCCGATCTGCGTCAGCGCTTCGCGCAGGTCCTCGGCGATGGCCTGGGCTCGCTCGGAATGCGCGTCGGGCACGAGGAGCGCGAACCGGTCGCCGGAGATGCGGGCGCCGAGCATCTGCGGGCCGAGCTTGCGACGGATCGCTTCGGCGGCGCGAACGATGATCTCGTCGCCGACGTGCATGCCGAAGTTCTCGTTGACCAGGTGCACGCGATCGAGGTCGACGTAAATGACCGACGTGTTGCCGCGCAGGGCGTCCGGCGTCAGCAGCGAATGCGCCCGCCGTTCGAATGCGGGCCTCGACAGCAGGCCGGTGCTCGGATCGTAGGCGTTCAGCAGGATGTGACCGACGCGGCGGCCAAGCATTTCGACGATCCGCACCTGGCGCAGGTCGAAATCCGGCGCGCGCGGGGGCTTGAACAGGGCGAGTACGCCGAGCACGGTCTGGCCGCCGTGCATGACCGGGCACGAGAGGATCTTGTACGGCACGTCCGCAATCGGGCCCTGCCGCAGCAGGTGATTGACCGTCATGGTCTGCCGGTGCAGCTGCGCCCAGCCGATCAGGTGGCGATGGGTGCGGCCGAGCACCTGTGAAGCCTCGGCCGCCGCCGTTGCCTGGCCGGCGCAGCAGATCGCGATGTTCTTGTCCGGCACGAACAGTGCGCCGACGGCGCAGCCGAGGTGGTCGACACACGCCTGGATCAGGCGCTCGAAGTCGGCCGGCGTGTCGGCTTCGGTCGCTTCGTCATGGGCCGCGCCGAGCAGCAGCTCGAAGTCGCGGTCGCGTGTCACCAGGCTGCGCTGCAGCCCGCCGATGCTGTCCTGCGCGACGAGCTCGCGCTCCAGGCACTGCAGGACGGGGCGCAGCATCGCGTGGATTTCCTCGAGCGAGTGCGGCGACTCGGCCGGGTTGCGGCACACCAGCCAGAGGCTGCCGAGCCTCGTCCGCGACGCGCTGCGCAGCACCAGTGCATAACCGGTCTGTTCGCCAGGCAGGGGCTCGACGGTGCCGTCCGTGGCGTCGTCGATGCCGACCGGGTCAACCGCGTGAACGCAGGCGAGCGGCGGCGCCAGGTCGGGATCGTCGATGCCGTCCGAACTCCACAGCGCGACGCCCATCCGGTCGAAGAACACGATCGCCAGGGCGTCCGGCACGAGCAGCTTCACGAGCTGCCCGTACGGGTCCAGCGAGGTGGCGCTCAGGAGCTCCGGCGTGTCCGGACGCTCGAGGGCGACAGCTACAGATTTCGTCAAATCCCACCCCGGCGAAACAATCGGTTCGAAGTGAACCGATCATCCCGTACCGCGCGCCCCGAAACCTTGACGGAGCGCTCACTTCCGGGTGAGCCAGAGCTGCGGATCCACCGGGGTCCTGCCCCTGCGCACCTCGAAATACAGGGCCGGCTGGCTGTGGCCGCCCGCGTCGCCGACCGCGCCGATCACGTCCCCGGACGCGACGCTGTCGCCGACCTTGCGAAGCCGTTCCTCGTTGTGGCCGTAGAGGCTCATGTAGGCCCCGCCGTGGTCGATGACGAGCATCAGGCCCATGCCGGGCAGCCAGTCGGCGTAGACGACTCGACCGGCAAACGGGGCGCGCACCCGGGCGCCGCGGTCCGTCGCGATCAGCATGCCCTGCCAGCGCATCGAGCCACCCGCCCTGGGATCGCCGAATTTCGCGATGACCTTGCCGTCCTGAACGGGCCAGGGCAGCTTGCCCTTGAGCGGCTCGAAGGGCGCGGGCGCCGGCTTGCCGCCCGAGCTGCCCTTGGCGGCCGAAGCGGCGGCGGCCCGCTCGATCGCGCGGCGCAGCAGCAGCGCGCGCGCGCAGTCAGCGCCATCGACCAGCAGATCAAGA
>VEPJ01000129.1 GCA_012026925.1 Gammaproteobacteria bacterium
TACGACGAGTTCAAGGGCTGGGACGTCGGCGACATCCTCGGCGCCGAGGGCACGCTCTTCAAGACCAAGACCGGCGAGCTGTCGGTGCGGGTCGAGAAGCTGCGCCTGCTCGTGAAGTCGCTGCGACCGCTGCCCGACAAGTGGCACGGCCTCGCGGACGTCGAGCAGCGCTATCGGCAGCGCTACGTGGACCTGATCGTCAACGACGACAGCCGGGCTGTGTTCCGCGCCCGCAACCGCATCGTGCAGTTCCTGCGCAGTTTCCTCGAGGCGCTCGACTTCATGGAGGTCGAGACGCCGATGATGCAGGTCATCCCCGGCGGCGCCGTGGCCCGTCCGTTCGTCACGCACCACAACGCGCTCGACGTGGACATGTACCTGCGCATCGCCCCGGAGCTTTACCTGAAGCGGCTCGTGGTCGGCGGCTTCGAGCGCGTCTACGAGTTGAACCGCAACTTCCGCAACGAGGGGCTGTCCACCCAGCACAACCCCGAGTTCACGATGCTCGAGCTCTACCAGGCCTACGCGGACTACCGCGACCTGATGGACATGGTGGAGCGCATCTTCCAGGGTGTCGCGGACACGATCTGCGGCACGCGCCGGATCGAATACCAGGGCGAGACGATCGAACTCGGGTCGGCTTTTCGACGCATCAGCGTCGAGGACCTCGTCGTGCATTACACGCCGGGCTTCGATCGCTCGCGGATCCGCGACCTCGCGTACCTGCGGGAGGTCTGCGACAGGCTCGGGATCAAGTGCGGCGCCGGCGACGGTCCCGGCAAGCTGCAGATCGAGATCTTCGAGAAGACGGGCGAGCACGAACTTAGGCAGCCCACGTTCGTCCATGCGTACCCGGCCGAGGTCTCGCCGCTCGCTCGCAGGAACGACCAGGACCCGTTCGTCACGGATCGCTTCGAGTTCTTCGTTGGCGGACGGGAACTCGCGAACGGCTTTTCGGAGCTCAACGACCCCGACGACCAGGCGGCACGCTTCCGCGAGCAGGTCGCGCGCAAGACCTCCGGGGACGAAGAGGCGATGTTCTACGACGCCGACTACGTGCGGGCACTGGAATACGGCTTGCCGCCCACGGCGGGGCTCGGCATCGGCGTGGACCGCATGGTCATGCTGTTCACGAACCAGCCTTCCATCCGCGACGTGCTCCTGTTCCCGCACATGCGGCCCGAGTAGACGCGTCAGGCGGCAGGTCCGCCCCGCGGCGCCGGTCTCCCTCGTGAGTTCGCCGGCCCGCCGGTCGATGCCGGGCGTCCCGCCGCAGCCACGGCGCGGGTGTTACACGACGACCCAATTCTGGTCGAAGGATGTAATATTACGGAAGCAAGCCGGAAGGCCTGGGCTTGGTAATATTCATGACGCTCCGACCGCGCAACCTGATCCTGAACATCCTCCTCGCCGCGGGCAGCCGGGGGCAGGCCGTGCGGGAGGTGATCGGCAGCTGCGCGCTGTTCGGAATCCGCGGGAACAGCGTGCGCGTCGCGCTGGTACGTCTCGCGGCGGACGGACTGATCGAAGTCAGCGAGCGGGGTCGCTATCGCCTGGGTCCGCGGGCGGCACCGCTGGCGCGCGACGTCGCGGCGTGGCGCACTGCCGAGGACCGCGTCCTCGACTGGGACGGGCGGTGGATCGCCGTTCATGTCGCAGCGTCGGGACGCAGTAATCGCGCCGCCGTCCGGGTGCGCAACCGGGCACTCGCGATGCTGGGATTGCGGGAATTCGAGCGGGGCCTCTATCTCCGTCCCGACAATCTTGCGGGGGGTGTGACCGCCGTCCGGGCGCGATTGAATCGCCTCGGCCTGGACACCGCCGCGACGGTATTCGTCGCGAGCGAGCTCGACGCGACCCGCGATACCCGGGCTCGGTCGCTCTGGGACGGCCAGGCGCTCAGTCGCGCCTATCGCTCGACTCGTCGTCGCCTCGAGCAATGGGCGACGAAGGCCGGTTCCCTCGCGCCGGAGGCGGCCGCGCGCGATGCGTTCATCCTCGGCAACGACGCGATCCGCCTGCTGGTATTCGACCCGATGTTGCCGGCTCCGCTCGTGGACGTCGATGCGCGCCGAGCCTGTGCAGACGCGGTGCTCGCGCACGAGGAGGCGGGGCGCGCGTTGTGGAGGCGCCTGCGCCTCGCCCCGGGAGGCCGGGACGTGGCGACGCCGCGATCCTTCGAATTCGACCCGTTGCAATCACTCGAGAGGGCCAGCGTATGAACCATGCCGCCGCGAGCGCGACGACGAACCGTTTCCTCGCCGACACGCACGAAGTCACGAACGTGTCCCGGGAGCTCCAGGACTACAACCTGTACGCGCAGGATCTCCCGTTGCGCGAAGCCGTGACGCGCGAAGGGGCGGCGTGGGCCGACGCACGACTCCGCCAGTTCGGCGCGCACGTCGGGACGGCGGACTACCTGGAACTCGGCACGCTGGCCAACAGGTTCCAGCCCGAGCTCGAGACGCACGACCGCTTCGGCAACCGCATCGACCTCGTCAGGTTCCACCCTGCGTACCACGCGCTGATGAAGACCGCGATCGAGAACGGGCTCCACGGATCGCCGTGGTCGGAGCCCGGTCCGGGTGCGCACGTCGCGCGCGCCGCCAAGTGCTACCTGCATTCGCAGGTCGAGGCGGGCCATGGCTGTCCCGTCACGATGACCTTCGCCGTCGTTCCCGCGCTCAGGATGCAGCCGGAGCTCGCAGCCCAGTGGGAGCCGCTGATCACGGCACGCACCTATGACCCGCGTAACGTACCAGTGGCCGCAAAGAAGGGAATCACGGTCGGCATGGCGATGACGTAGAAGCAGGGAGGTTCCGACGTCCGGTCGAACAGCACGGTTGCCCATCCGGTCGGCTCCGGCGGTCCGGGCCAGCCGTACGAGCTGGTGGGACACAAGTACTTCGTTTCCGCGCCCATGTGCGACGCGTTCCTCGTGCTCGCCCAGGCCCCGGGCGGCCTGTCCTGCTTCCTGTTGCCCCGCTGGCGGCCGGACGGCAGCAGGAATCCGCTGCAGGTGCTGCGGCTGAAGAAGAAGATGGGCAATGCCTCGAACGCCAGCAGCGAGACCGAGTTGCGTGGTGCGCTCGCCTGGATGGTGGGGGAGGAAGGCCGGGGCGTGCGCACCATCATCGAGATGGTCGCCATGACGCGTTTCGACTGCATGGTCGGATCGAGCGCCGGGCAGCGCATGGCCGTCTCCCAGGCGATCCATCACTGCAGCCTCCGGTCCGCGTTCGGTGCGCGGCTGGTGGACCAGCCCCTGATGCGCAACGTGCTCGCCGACCTCGCGCTGGAGCAGGAGGCCGGGCTCGCGCTCGCCATGCGCATGGCCCGCGCGCTCGATACCCGCGCGGCCTCGGAGCACGACGAACTGCTCGTGCGCATCGCGGTGCCGGTCGGCAAGTACTGGATCTGCAAGCGCACGCCGGCCCACGCGTACGAGGCGATGGAATGCATCGGCGGCAGCGGCGTCATGGAGGACTGCATGATGCCGAGGCTCTTCCGGGAGTCGCCCGTCAATGCGATCTGGGAAGGCAGCGGCAACGTGCAATCGCTCGACGTGCTCCGGGCGATGCGCAAGACCCCGGCCGCGGTCGAGGCCTTTTTCGCGGAGGTCGGCAAGGCGCGCGGCGCCGACGTTGCCCTCGACGCCTGCATCGAGTCACTGGGCCGTGAGCTACGGGACCCGGCGGATGCGGAATACAGGGCGCGAGACGTAGTCGAGCGGATGGCGCTTGCGCTGCAGGCGGCGCTCCTGGTCAGGCACGCACCGCGCGCGGTAAGCGACGCTTTCTGCCGGTCGCGGCTCGCGTCCGGCGGGCACCATCACTTCGGGGCATTGCCGCGGGGCGTGGATTGCGCCGCGATCATCGAGCGGGCCTGGCCGGGAGCACTCTGAGGCGGGCGCGGGAGGCGCTGCTCACACGGGGACATCGTAGGGCAGGTTGACGGGCGTGGCGATGCGCCCGTCGTCGAGCGTGAGCGGCCGGTCGCGGGCGTCGAGGTTCGCGACCGCAAGCAGGTGTACGCCACCGCCAACCGGCGCGCTCATCACGACTTCGGCGACCTTGGTGCCGTCCCGGTACAGTCCCGCCATCGGCAGGGGCTGCGGACCGCCATCGAGGTGATAGCGGAACGTACGGCGCTTGATGCGTCCGAGGTTCTGCGTGCGGGCAACGATTTCCTGCCCGGTGTAGCAGCCCTTGGTGAAGCTGATGGCGTCGAGCAGGTCTAGGTTCAGCATCTGGGCGACGAACTGTTCGGAGGTCGCCGCGAAGACCTGAGGCAGGCCGTCGGCGATGTCCGCGGCCAGCCACTCGTGCTGGATGCCCGGGCGGGCGCGGCTCGAGGACAGCCCCGTCATCGACCGCCACGCGTCGGGCGGGACCGCCACGACCTGTCGCCCCGGAGCGTAGTCGAAGGCGACGACGTGCGTCGCCGCCGTGACCGGTATTGCCGACATCGTGCGCGTGGCGTCGTATGCGGCCGGGTCGATCGCGCCGGACAAGGCCGCCGTACCGATCCAGCCGACCTGGAGATCCGCCGCGACCTGGAGCTCGACCTTCGACCGCAGCACGAAGCGGCGGAGCAGGGAGCTCACCCTGTCGAGGAGCTCCGCGGGCAGGAGCGCATGGATCGCATCGTCGGTCTGGTGCAGCCGGAGGAGCGCAATGACGCGCCCCTGTGGGGTGTTGTACGCCGCGAGCTGCGTGCGCCCGTCGGTGAGCAGCCGCACGTCGTTCGTGAGCTGGCCCTGGAGAAAGCGGGCCGCATCCGGACCCCCGATGCGGAGGACACCGAGGAACGGGAGCAGCGCGGCGTGGATGGACTGGGTCGATTCGTTCATGGTGACCGGGCGCGAATTCTAAGCGGTGCGACGGCCTGGAAGCGAAGATTTGTCTTTAGTTTCAAAGTGGTGAATGCGTGACGGATCTGGCAGACTTGAAAGCTCAATCCATGAATGCACCGCAAGAACAGCAGCCCGCGCCCCAGCCGCCCCCGTCCGCCGAGCCGGTCCCGCAGCCGCCGAAGCAGGCGCTCCCAAGGGAGATCGGGGGTCGGGACGGTCCCGAGCCGACCCGGTTCGGGGACTGGGAGAAGGCCGGGCGTTGCATCGATTTCTAGCGGCCGGCCCTGGAGGTAAGTGAGCATGGCCCAGCGCGAGCGGCCGTTGTCCCCGTTCCTGCACTATCGCTGGCAGTACACCAATACGCTGTCCATCCTGCACCGGATCACGGGTGTCCTGCTGAGTCTCGGTTTCTTCATCCTCGTCTACTGGCTGGCCGCTGTGGCTGGCGGGCCCGAACGTTACGCCGAGGCGCGGTCCTGTCTCGGGTCGCCGTTGCTGCAACTGGTGATGTTCGGAGCCGCGTTCGCCTTCTGCTACCACCTGTGCAACGGTATCCGGCACCTGTTCTTCGACATGGGATACGGCTTCGAGCTCAAGACCGCCCGCGCAAGCGGCTGGTACACCGCGGGTGCGGCCGTCGTGCTCGCCCTGGTCGTCTGGATCGTGCTGCGTGGATCGCTCGGGGGTGGAGCATGAGCCTTCGCAGCCCGCTCGGCCGGGTGCTCGGCCTCGGTTCCGCCAGGGGTGGGTCGTCACACTGGTACGCGCAACGCGTCACCGCCGTGGCGCTGGTCCTCCTGGGCATCTGGTTCGTCGGGTCCCTCGCAACGCTCGACGGCGGCTCGTACGAGCAGGTAACGGGGTGGCTCGGCTCGCCGCTCAACTCGGCGCTGGCGCTGCTGCTCGTCGTCGTCGCCGCGTATCACGCCGGCCTCGGGCTGCAGGTCGTCGTCGAGGACTACGTCTCGGACAACGGCACGCGCGCGGCGGTCCTCGTGGCCGTCAAGTTCGCGCTCGTCGTCGCGGCCGTCGTCGGCGCGCTCGCCGTGCTGCGCATCGCCTTCGGAGTCGCGGCATGAGTGACTACAAGTTCATCGATCACACCTACGACGTCGTCGTCGTAGGCGCCGGCGGCGCGGGCCTGCGCGCCACGTTCGGTCTCGCGGAGGCCGGCCTCGCGACGGCCTGCGTGACCAAGGTGTTCCCGACGCGCAGCCACACCGTGGCGGCGCAGGGTGGCATCAGCGCCGCGCTCGGCAACATGGGCGAGGACGACTGGCGCTTCCATTTCTACGACACCATCAAGGGCTCGGACTGGCTCGGCGACCAGGACGCCATCGAGTACATGACCAAGGAGGCGCCGGCCGCCATCCTCGAGCTCGAGCACTACGGCCTGCCGTTCTCGCGCACCGAGGAAGGCAAGATCTACCAGCGCCCGTTCGGCGGCATGACCACCCACTACGGCAAGGGCATCGCGCAGCGCACCTGCGCCGCGGCCGACCGCACCGGCCATGCGATGCTGCACACGCTGTACCAGCAGTCGCTCAAGCACGAGGCGCGGTTCTTCATCGAGTTCTTCGCGATCGACCTGATCATGGAGGACGGCGAGTGCCGCGGCGTCGTGGCGCTCGACATGTCGAACGGCACGCTGCATCGCTTCCGTGCGCACAAGGTGATCCTGGCCACCGGCGGCTACGGGCGCGCCTATTTCTCCTGCACCTCCGCCCACACCTGCACCGGTGACGGCGGCGGCATGGTGCTGCGCGCTGGCCTGCCGCTGCAGGACATGGAGTTCGTGCAGTTCCACCCGACCGGCATCTACGGCGCGGGCTGCCTGATCACCGAGGGATCGCGCGGCGAGGGCGGCTACCTCACCAATTCCGCGGGCGAGCGCTTCATGGAGCGTTATGCGCCGAATGCAAAGGACCTCGCCTCGCGCGACGTCGTGAGCCGCTCGATGACCATCGAGATCCGCGAGGGCCGCGGCGTGGGCGAGCACAAGGATCACATCCACCTGCACCTCGAGCACCTCGGGGCTGCCGTGATCAACGAGCGCCTGCCGGGCATCGCCGAGACGGCGCGCATCTTCGCGGGCGTCGACGTGACGAAGGAGCCGATCCCGGTGCTCCCGACGGTGCACTACAACATGGGCGGAATCCCGTGCAACGTGCACGGCGAGGTCGTCACGCTCAAGGACGGCCAGCCGGACTCCGTCGTACCGGGCCTCATGGCCGTGGGCGAGGCGGCCTGCGTGTCGGTGCACGGCGCCAATCGCCTCGGCTCGAACTCGCTGCTCGACCTCGTCGTGTTCGGTCGCGCCGCGGCGCATCACTGCGGGCGCACGGTCAGGCCCGGCACTTCGCACAAGCCGTTGCCGAAGGACGCGGGCGAATTCGCGGTGGGTCGCCTCGACAGGTACCGCAATGCCAAGGGCAGGCGTCGTACCGCCGAAATCCGCCTCGACATGCAGAAGGTGATGCAGAACCACGCCGCGGTGTTCCGCACCGGCGAGTCGCTGTCCGAGGGAGTGCAGAAACTCCACGCCGTCTTCGAGTCCTTCGGGGAGGTCCGGGTGAGCGATCGCTCGCTCGTCTGGAACACCGACCTCATCGAGACGCTCGAGCTCGACAACCTGCTCGGCCAGGCGGTTGCGACCATGCACTCGGCCGAGAACCGCAAGGAGAGCCGCGGCGCGCACGCGCGCGAAGACTACAAGGACCGCGACGACCGGAACTGGCTCAAGCACACCCTGTCGTGGGTGGATCCGCAGGGCAAGGTGCGGATCGACTACCGGCCGGTGCACCTGAACACGCTCACCTCCGACGTCGAGGCGATTCCGCCGAAGGCCCGGACGTACTGACATGGCGCAATTCAAGCTTCCCGAGAATTCACGCGTCCGCCCGGGCAAGGACCATGCCGCGCCGTCGGGCGCGAGGAACGTCCGCACCTTCCGCATCTACCGATTCGACCCGGACTCGGGCGAGAACCCGCGCGTGGACTCCTACCAGGTCGACATGGACGGCTGCGGGCCGATGGTCCTCGACGCGCTGATCAGGATCAAGAACGAGGTGGACTCGACGCTCACCTTCCGCCGCTCGTGCCGCGAGGGCATCTGCGGTTCCTGCGCGATGAACATCGACGGCGTGAACACGCTTGCCTGCACGAAGGCGACGGCCGACATCCGCGGCGAGGTGAAGATCTACCCGCTGCCGCACATGCCGGTGATCAAGGACCTCGTGCCGGATCTCACCAACTTCTACGCGCAGTACGCGTCGGTGAAGCCGTGGCTGCAGACGCGCACGCCCGCGCCGCCCGACAGCGAGCGCCTGCAGTCCAAGGAGGACCAGGAGAAGATCGACCGGCCGTCCGCCTGCATCCTCTGCGCCTGCTGCTCGACGAGTTGCCCCTCGTACTGGTGGAACAGCGACCGCTACCTCGGTCCCGCGGCACTGCTCGCGGCCTACCGCTGGATCATCGACACGCGCGACGAGGCCACCGGCGAGCGACTCGACGAGCTCGAGGATCCGTTCCGCCTCTACCGCTGCCACACGATCATGAACTGTGCCGAGGCCTGTCCGAAGGACCTCAACCCGGCCCGGGCGATCGCCGAGATCAAGAAGTTGATCGCCGAGCGGCAGCACTGAGCGGGTGGCCGAAGGAAGCATGACCGGCGGGAGCCCGGAGGAGGTCGCGCGCCTGCGCTGGCGTTGCCGGCGCGGCATGAAGGAGCTCGACGTCGTGCTCCTGCGCTACCTCGAGGAGGATTTTCCGCGGGCGTCGTCGGAAGATCGTGACGCGTTCGCCCGCATTCTCGAACTGCAGGACCCGGAGATCTTCGGTTATCTTGTGGGTCGGGACACCCCCGCGGAGGCGTCGCTGTGCCATGTCGTCGCCCGGATTCGACGCGTTGACGCTTGAAATCCCCCACCGGCTCCTGGCCGAGCGCGCCACGGTCGCCCTGGTAGCGGCGTGCGTGCTGGCGATCGAGATCGTCGCCACGCGGTATCCAGAGGGTCCGGCCGGGGCGGGACTTGTTGCGGGAATGCTACTGCTGGCCTGGGACCGCCTGTGGGTGCGCCGGGGACCCCGGGTCGAGGCCGCCAGGCTGGACAAGGAGGGTCACTGGCTATTGCGGTTTTCCGATGGCGGCACACGCCCCGGCGTGCTGGCGCGAGGGTCGCGGGTCCTCGGTTCGTCGGTCGTCCTGCGCTGGAGGACGGCAGTCGGTGCTCGGTCGGCGTGGCTCACCCGGCAGGACCTCGACGCCGACCGTCTGCGCCGACTGACGGTGTGTCTGCTGTCGTCGGGCGCACGGACCGGGGCATGACGGCGAGCTCCCCACCGGCGTCCGCCCGATGAAGCCAATGGCGAACTTTCCCCCCTCCGACGGGTCTATGCAGTCGCACGAGCCTCGAGAAGAGGATGCGCGACCGGCCTCCGGGGTCGAGCTGAGCGATCTCGAACTCGTGCGACGGGCCCAGCGGGGCGAGCGCGGCGCGTTCGACCTGCTGGTGCTGAGGTACCAGCACAAGGTCATCAAGCTCGTGGCGCGTCTGTTGCGTGACCCGACCGAAGCCGAGGACGTCGCCCAGGAGGCCTTCGTCAAGGCCTACCGGGCGCTCGGTTCGTTCCGCGGCGACAGCGCCTTCTACACGTGGCTGTACCGGATCGCCGTGAACACGGCCCGCAATGCCATGGCTTCCCGGCAGCGACGTCCTCTCGATTACGAGGCGGACCTGAGCGAGACTGAGCAGTCGGCCGTGGAGTCGCGAATGCGCCACACCGACACGCCCGAGGCGACGGTGCTGTCCGACGAGATTCACCAGACGGTGAACCGGGCCGTGGCCGACCTGCCCGAAGACCTGCGCACGGCGATCATCCTGCGCGAGGCTGAGGGCCTGAGTTACGAGGAGATCGCGGCAGCGATGGACTGCCCGGTCGGAACGGTGCGCTCGCGGATCTTCCGCGCGCGCGAAGCGATTGATCGAAGCCTGAAGCCATTGCTCGACTGAGTTCGCGACCATGACAGACCGCATCCGAGAACAGATGTCAGCCCTGCTCGACGGCGAGTTGCCCCAGGACGAGGTCGGCCTGCTGGTGCGGCGCCTCGAAAGGGACGAGCAGCTGCGTCGTGCCTTCGGCAACTACGTCCTCGCGGGCGAGACGCTGCGATCGCCGGGTGGCGCGCTGGCGAGCGCGGGCTTCGCCGCGCGGGTCAGCGCCGCAATCGACTCCGGTATGGCCGAACCGGCAGCAGTGCAGGGCGAGTCGCCCGCCGAGCGCCACTGGTCGCGGCCCTTTGCGGCAACCGCCGTCGCGGCGAGTGCGGCCCTGTTCGCCGTCCTGCTCATGAAGCCGGATGTGCGCGAGGGCGGCGGCATCGCGCAATCGACGCTCGAGCGCGCGCGCGCCGGTTTCGCCTCACTGCCCGTGGGCCAGGCGGCGAGCCCGACGCCGGCGCACAGCCAGCGCCTCGCGGGCTACCTCGTCGCGCACAGCCAGTTCGCCAGCGCCATCAGCCGGCGCAACGTCTGGTCGGGCGTGCTCGCCTCGGACCCGGGAATCTCGCGCGCCGCCTACGAGACTTTCGAGGCGCCCTGAATGCGGCTGGCGTGCGCGGCGATCGCCCTGGGCTCCCTGGGTCTGCTCGCGCAGCCCGCAGGCGCTGCCGAGGACGACGCCCGCGATTGGCTCGCCCGCATGGGCGAGACCCTGTCGTCGCGCAACTACGTCGGCCTCTTCACCCACACGACCAGCCGCCAGTCCGAGACGATGCGGATCGTGCACCGCGTCGGCAAGAACGGCAGCACCGAACGGCTCGTTTCGCTGGACGGCAGCGGGCGCGAGATCGTACGCACGCCGAAGGAAGTGCACGTCTATCTCCCGGACCGCAAGGTCGTGCTCGTCGAACCGCGCACCGACGACGGTTCGCTGCTGAAGTCGCTGCCCGCACCCGGTCCCGAGCTCGACGCTTTCTACGACCTCAAGGTCCGCGACGGGCACAAGCTGCTCGGGCGCGAAGTCCGCGTCGTGGACATCCGGCCGCGCGACGCATTCCGTTACGGTTACCGCCTGTGGCTCGATGAAGAGACGGCCATGCCGCTCAGGACCGTCGTGGTGGACGGGTTCGGGCGCCCCGTCGAGCTCGTGAACTTCACGCAGCTCGACATGCCGCAGAAGATCGATGCCCGGGAAACCGAGCCGTCGATCGACGCCGCGGGTTACCAGTGGGTTCGCACCTCGCGAAAGATGGCCGAGCCGGCGCAGGTGGCCGCGGCCGGTTGGCGGCCGATGCGCCTGCCACCGGGCTTCCGGCTGGTGGCGAGCCGCGTGCAGACCCTGCCCGGCGTGGCGATGCCGGTGCACCACCTGATCTTCTCGGACGGCTTCGCGTCGATCTCCGTGTTCATCGAGCCCGGCAATCCGGCCGGGCCGTCGCCGCCGCAGTCGTCGACCGTCGGCTCCGCCAATGCGTTCTCCACCATCGTGAACGGACACGTCGTCACGGCGGTGGGCGAGGTGCCGCTCGAGACGGTCCGCGACATCGCGACTTCGGTCGTGCCGGCGGCGGGCCCGTCGGCGACCGAATCTCCGCCGCCCCGCTGATGGAGGCGACCGCCCGGGTCATCGCGGTCGCCGATGGACGCGCGCGCCTCGCCTGCGAGGACCGGGCGGCATGCGCGTCGTGCGGCTCCGGCCGCGGATGCGCACTGCGCTGGCTGTCGAGCCCGGGTCGACCCACCCTCGACGTCCCTGACCAGACGGAGGACCGACGCCACTTGCGCGCAGGCGAGGCGGTGATCGTGGAGACGCGTGATGGGGAGGTGCTCAGGGCGGCGGCGCTCGCGTACCTCCCACCGCTCGCCGGGCTCCTGGTCGGCGCGCTGTTGGGGCGGGGCCTGGCCGCCGGTCCGGGGGAGGGCGCCGCGCTCGCGGCAGCCGTCGCCGGGTTGTCGGCGGGGATCTGGACGGCCCGTGCCTGGTCCCGCCGGTATCCGCCCCGGATCCGCGTCAGACTCGCGCCCGAGGACCGGTAGTGACCGGCGGTCCGGCCCGTGTGGTGCTTTACGTGCGGGACGGCTGCCCACTCTGCGACGATTTCCTGCTGGGCCTGTCGCTCGAGCTGGGTCCCGCGGTGGGACGGATCGAGGTCGTGAACGTGGACGGCGACCCGGGGCTCGCGGTTCGCTACGGTCTCCGGGTCCCGGTCCTCGAGGTCGGCGGCGAGGTCGCCTGCGAGGGCCGGTACGATCCAGCCCAGGTCAGGAGCGCGCTCCGGGTATAATCGCCCGCTTTGCACCGGCGCCGGGCCGGAGTGCCCGCACCGATGAACCTCATCCGTAATTTCTCCATCATCGCGCACGTCGACCACGGCAAGTCCACGCTCGCCGACCGCTTCATCCAGATCTGCGGCGGGCTCGAGGCCCGCGAGATGCAGGCGCAGGTGCTCGACTCCATGGACCTCGAGCGCGAGCGCGGCATCACCATCAAGGCGCAGAGCGTCTCGCTGCGCTACCAGGCGCGCGACGGCCAGACCTACCAGCTGAACCTGATCGACACCCCGGGGCACGTGGACTTCTCCTACGAGGTCTCGCGCTCGCTCTACGCCTGCGAGGGCGCGCTGCTCGTGGTGGACGCCGCCCAGGGCGTCGAGGCCCAGAGCGTCGCGAACTGCTACACGGCCATCGAGCAGGGACTCGAGGTCGTGCCGGTGCTGAACAAGATCGACCTCCCGTCCGCGGACCCCGAGCGGGTCATCAAGGAAATCGAGGAGATCATCGGCATCGAGGCGCACGACGCCGTGCGCGTGAGTGCCAAGACTGGCGAGAACGTGCCGGACCTGCTCGAGGCGCTGATCGAGCGCATCCCGCCGCCGCACGGCGACCCGGACGGGCCGCTGCAGGCGCTGATCATCGACTCCTGGTACGACAGCTACGTGGGCGTCGTCTCGCTGGTGCGGGTCAAGAACGGCTCGATCCGCACGGGGCAGAAGATCCGCGTCTGGTCCACGGGCCGCTCCCACCAGGTGGACAAGCTCGGGCGGTTCACGCCGAAGTCGGTCGCCGCCGAGGCGCTGTACACCGGCGAGGTGGGGTTCGTCATCGCGGGCGTGAAGGAGATCGACGGGGCGCCCGTCGGCGACACGATCACGCTCGACGCCCGCCCGTGCGCGGCTCCGCTGCCGGGTTTCAAGCAGATCAAGCCGCGCGTGTTCGCGGGCCTCTTCCCGGTCCGCTCGGACGACTACGAGCAGTTCCGCGATGCGCTGCAGAAGCTGAAGCTGAACGACTCGGCGCTGCAGTTCGAGCCCGAGGTCTCGACGGCGCTCGGGTTCGGCTTCCGCTGCGGGTTCCTCGGCCTGCTGCACATGGACATCGTCCAGGAGCGCCTCGAGCGCGAGTACGAGCTCGACCTCGTCACGAGCGCGCCCACCGTGATCTACGAGGTTGCGACGAGCGGTGGCGAGATCCTGTACGTGGACAACCCGGCCAAGCTGCCGCCGCCGGACAAGATCACCGAGGTGCGCGAGCCGATCATCGTCGCGAACCTGCTGCTGCCCCCGGATTACGTGGGCCCGGTGATGAAGCTGTGCCTCGAGAAGCGGGGCGTGCAGCGCAAGCTCCAGTACCTCGGCAGCCAGGTCTCGATGCAGTGGGAACTGCCGCTCGCCGAGGTGGTGCTCGATTTCTTCGACCGGCTCAAGTCCGTGAGCCGCGGCTACGCGTCGTTCGACTACGAGTTCGACCGCTTCCAGGTGGCGCCGCTCGTCAAGCTCGACATCCTGATCAACGGCGACAAGGTGGATGCGCTCTCGATCATCACGCACCGCGAGAGCGCCTACCAGCGCGGCCGCGAGCTCGTGGACAAGATGCAGGAACTCATCCCGCGGCAGATGTTCGAGGTCCCGATCCAGGCCGCGCTCGGCTCGCACGTCATCGCGCGCTCGAGCGTGAAGGCGCTGCGCAAGAACGTGACGGCCAAGTGCTACGGCGGCGACATCACCCGCAAGCGCAAGCTCCTCGAGAAGCAGAAAGAGGGCAAGAAGCGGATGAAGCAGCTCGGCCAGGTCGAGATCCCGCAGGAAGCGTTCCTCGCGGTCCTGCAGGTGGGCCGCAAGGAATGAGTGAAATTCGGTGCCATTCACCGATTTACCGTCGGGGAAAATCGGTGAATGGCGCCGAATTTCACGACGCAAGGCATTGATGGGGCGCGGGAAATACACAATACTCGCGCAGCTTTCGTGAGGTGACGCTTGGTCTTCGACTTCTCTTTCTGGCTCGTGGTCGCCACCCTCGTGTCCGGGGTCATCTGGGCGGCCGACGCCTGGTATTTCCGGCCGCGCCGGGTCGCACGCGCGGGCACCGGGGCCCTGCCGGACGAGCCGGTGGTGGTCGAGTACGCGCGCTCCTTCTTCCCGATCATCCTGGTCGTGCTGCTGATCCGCTCGTTCCTGTTCGAGCCGTTCCGCATCCCCTCGGACTCGATGATGCCGACGCTGCTCGACGGCGACTTCATCTTCGTCAACAAGTACACCTACGGCCTGCGGCTCCCGGTCGTGAACCGGGAGATCGTCGCGATGGGCAAGCCCCAGCGCGGCGACGTCGTCGTGTTCCGGCTGCCGTCGGATCCGTCGACCAACTACATCAAGCGCCTCGTCGGCCTGCCGGGCGACCACGTCGTCGTCAGGGACAAGCGCGTCTGGGTGAACGGCGAGGAGATGCCGGTGCGTCTCGACGGCATGTTCGAGCCGTTCAACAGCACGCCGCTCGCGCAGATCGGCATCGAGAAGCTCGGCCCGGTCGAGCACCGCGTGCTCTACATCGCCGAGCGGCCGTCCTACGATTTCGACGACGTCGTCCCGGCAGGGCACTATTTCTTCATGGGCGACAACCGCGACAACAGCCGCGACAGCCGCTTCCCGGAAGTCGGCTTCGTACCCGCGGAAAACGTCGTCGGCAAGGCCGTTCGCATCTGGCTCAACTGGCGCCTGCCCAACGCCCCGATCTGGAACCGGATCGGTGACGCGATCCACTGACCCCACCGGAGTCCCAACATGAAGCACCGTCAGCGTGGCGCGACTTTCCTCGGGCTCGTCACGATCCTGCTCATCCTCGGCGCGGGCGTGTACGCGGCGATCCGGCTCGTGCCGGTGTACCTCGAGTACACGAAGGTGGCGCGCGCCCTCGAGCAGGTCCGCGACGAGTACGCCTCCACGGACACCAATCCGCAGATGATCCGCCGCTCGCTCGAGAAGCGCTGGGACGTCGAGGACATCGCGAGCATCGGCTGGAAGGACGTCGAGATCACGAAGTCGAACGAAGGCTACGACGTGCGCGCGGCGTACGACGTCGAGCGCCCGTTCGTCGCCAACGTGTACCTGCTCGCGAAGTTCGACAAGTCCGTCACGATCCAGCAGTAGCCCGGGCTTGCTCACCTCGGCCGAATGGTCCGAATCCCGGCTCGGGTACCCGTTTCGCGACCCGGCGCTGCTCGACGCCGCCCTCACGCACCGCAGCGCCGGCCGCGGCAACTACGAGCGGCTCGAGTTCCTCGGCGATGCCGTGCTGAATTTCGTGGTGGCCGTGCTGGTGTTCCAGTCCTACCCGGACGCGACCGAGGGCGACCTGAGCCGCTACCGTGCGGCCCTCGTGAGCGGCCAGACCCTGGCCGAGATCGCGAACGAGCCCGGCCTCGGCGACCAGCTGCGGCTCGGCAGCGGCGAACTCAAGACCGGTGGCTTCCGGCGCGAGTCGATCCTCGCCGACGCGCTCGAGGCGCTGTTCGGCGCGATTTACCTCGACGGTGGTCCCCAGGCCGCACAGGCCGTCATCCAGGGCCTCCTGACCGACCGCGTCGCGGAGCTTCCCGAGGCGCACGAGCTCAAGGATCCCAAGACCCGGCTGCAGGAGTTGCTGCAGGGGCGCGGCAAGCCACTGCCGACGTACTCGGTGGAGGACGTGAGCGGCGAGCCCCACGAGCACTGGTTCGTGGCGAGCTGCGACGTGGAGGCCTACGGGCTCAGGGAGCGGGGCGAGGGCACGAGCCGGCGCCGGGCCGAGCAGGCGGCGGCGCAGCGCGTACTGGAGGCGCTCGAGAGGCAGGTGGACTGACGTGAGCGAAGAAGAGTCGGCCCGGGAGCCCGGCGGCGAACTGGCGCACTGCGGTTTTGCGGCGCTCGTCGGCCGTCCGAACGTCGGCAAGTCGACGCTGCTGAACGCGCTGCTCGGCCGCAAGGTCAGCATCGTCAGCCCGAAGCCTCAGACCACGCGGACCCGCATCCACGGCGTGCTCACGCGCCCGGGAATGCAGATCGTGTTCGTGGACCTGCCGGGCATCCACGCGAAGCAGCCGCGCGCGATCAACCGTTACATGAACCGGACCGCGCTCGCGTCGCTCGCCGACTCCGACGTCAACCTGTTCGTGATCGAGGCGCTGCGCTGGACCGACGAGGACGAGCGGGCGCTGGCCGAGCTCAAGGCCGCCGGCCGGCCGATCCTGCTGCTGATCAACAAGGTGGACCGGGCGAAGCCCAAGGAGCGGCTCCTTCCGTTCATCGAGGAGATCCACCGCAAGGCCGAGTTCGCCGAGGTCGTGCCGCTCTCGGCGCTGAAGCGGAGCAATCTCGACCGCCTCCCGGCCGTCATCGCGGCGCACCTGCCTGAATCGCCGCTGCTCTTCCCGCCCGACCAGGTGACGGACGCGAGCGACCGGTTCATGGCGGCGGAGATCATCCGCGAGAAACTGACGCGCCGGCTGCAGGAAGAGGTGCCCTACGGTCTCGTCGTCGAAGTCGAGGGCATCGGCGAGGCCGAGGACGAGCCCGGCAAGCTCGTGGTCCAGGCCGTCATCTGGGTCGAGCGCACGGGCCAGAAGGCCATCGTCATCGGCAAGGGCGGCGAGCTCCTGAAGGAGATCGGCCGTGCCGCGCGACTCGAGCTGCGCGAGCACTTCGGCAAGCCCGTGCACCTCGAGCTCTGGGTCAAGGTCCGCGAGGGCTGGTCGGACGACGAGAACGCGCTGCGCAAGTTCGGGTACGAGACGTGAGCGCGCAGGCGCGGCGCGTGCAGCTCGAGCCCGCCTACCTGCTGCACCATTACGCCTGGCGTGACTCGAGCCGCATCCTCGAACTCGTCACGCGCTCGCACGGACGCGTGTCGCTGTTCGCGCGCGCGGCCCGTCGCGGCGGCTCTTCGCTGCCAGCGGTGCTGCAGCCTTTCGGCGAGCTGCTGGTCTCGTGGACGGCGCGAGGGGAGGCCGGTCAGCTCACCGGCGCGGAGCGGGTCCGCGCGCCTGCGGTGCGCGCCGGCGACCGGCTCATGAGTGCGTTCTACGCGAACGAGCTCCTGATCAGGCTCCTGCCGCGCTACGATCCGCACCCGGGGCTGTTCGACGCCTACTCGGTGCTGCTCCAGGGCCTGCACGACCCGGCGGCGCATGCCTCGCGGGCGTTGCGCCTGTTCGAGAAGCGCCTGCTCGACGAACTCGGCTGGGGCCTCAACCTCGAGGTCGATGCCACGAGCGGGCGGCCCGTCGAGCCGGCTCGCAGCTACCGCTACCGCGTCGACGGCGGGGCGGAAGCCCTCGATGGAGTCGCGGAGGGAACCTTGGTATTTTGCGGAGCCTCGCTGCTGTCGCTGGCGCGCGAGGACCTGGCGGACGAGCGCAGCCTCGCGGACGCGCGACGCCTGCTGCGAGCGGCCCTGGAGCAGTGTCTCGACGGCAGACCGCTCCGCACGCGCGAGGTGCTGGTCGCGATGCGGGCCCACGGCGGCGGCGTTCAAGGAGGCTGAACCGTGCTCACCCATCCGCTGCACCTCGGCGTCAACATCGACCACGTGGCCACGTTGCGCCAGGTGCGTCGCGCCACGTTTCCGGATCCGCTGTACGCCGCCCTCGTGGCGGAGCAGTCGGGCGCCGACAGCATCACGCTGCACCTGCGCGAGGACCGGCGCCACATCCAGGACCACGACGTCACCCGGATGCGCGCGACGCTGCAGACCCGCATGAACCTCGAGATGGCGGCGACCGACGCGATGATCGCCATCGCCCGCAACGTGCGGCCCCAGGACTGCTGCCTCGTGCCCGAACGGCGCGAGGAACTCACGACGGAAGGCGGGCTCGAGGTCGCCGGCCAGGTGTCCCGCATGCGCGACTGCTGCACGGCCCTGCGGGAGTGCGGGATTCGCGTGTCGCTCTTCGTGGATCCTGATCCCGCGCAGCTCGAGGCGGCGTTCGAAGCGGGCGCCCCCGTCGTGGAGCTGCACACGGGCGCCTATGCCGACTCGACCGGCGAGCGGCAGGCGCGGGAGCTCATGCGGCTCGTCGAGGCGGCGCAGTTCGGCTCGCGCATCGGCCTCACGATCCACGCGGGACACGGCCTGCATTACCACAACGTCCAGCCGGTGGCCTCGATCCCCGAAATCGTCGAACTCAACATCGGGCACTCCATCGTCGCGCGCGCCGTGATCGACGGCATGGGTGCCGCCGTGCGCGAGATGAAGTCGCTGATGGACGCGGCACGGCGTGGGCTGGCGGTCACGGCCTGAGGGCGCGTCCGGGTGATCTTCGGCATCGGCACCGACGTCGTGCAGCTCGCCCGGGTCGAGGCGACCTACCAGCGCTACGGCGAGAACTTCGTGCGCCGCCTGCTCATGCCGGAGGAGGAGGCCGCCTTCCGCCTCTACAAGCGGCCCGTGCGCTTCCTCGCGATGCGGTTCGCCGCGAAGGAAGCCATCGTCAAGGCGCTGGGCACGGGATTCGCGCACGGGGTCTGGATCCGCGACGTCGGGATCGCGGCCAACGCCTGGGGCCGGCCGGAGGTAATCTGGTCCGAGCGGGGCCGCGGCGTGCGCGACCGGCTCGGGGCGGGCGAGGGCCACGTGACGCTCACCGACGAGGCCGGACTCGTCGTGGCGGTGGCGGTACTCATGCGCCGGGAGTCGCAGTGACGATCAGCAACGTCTTCGCCTTCGACATCGAGACGGTGCCCGACGTGGAGTTCGGGCGGCGGCTCTACGGCCTCGAGGGATTGTCCGACAAGCAGGTCGGCTACGTGATGCAGACGCGGCAGCGCGAGCAGACCGGCTCCGAGTTCCTGTCGCTCGAGCAGCAGCGCGTCGTCGCGATCTCTGTCGCGATGCGCACGCGCGAGGGCTTCAAGGCCTGGAGCCTCGGCGAGCCCGATTCGACCGAGGCCGAGCTCGTGCGGCGCTTCTTCGACGGCATCGAGCGCTACAGCCCGACGCTCGTCAGCTGGAACGGGAGCGGCTTCGATCTCCCCGTGCTGCATTACCGCGCGCTGCGCCACCGTGTGCAGGCGCGCCGTTACTGGGAGACCGGTGACGAGGAGCAGTCGTTCCGCTGGAACAACTACATCAGTCGTTTCCACTGGCGCCACATCGATCTCATGGACGTGCTCGCGGGTTTCCAGGGACGCGGCCGGGTCGGTCTCGACCGGATGGCGCAGCTCCTCGGGCTGCCGGGCAAGCTCGGCATGTCGGGCGAGGGTGTCTGGGAGGCGCACCTCGAGGGACGGATCGACGACATCCGCAACTACTGCGAGACGGACGTCATCAACACGTACCTCGTCTACCTGCGTTTCGAGTTGATGCGGGGCCGGCTCACGCCCGAGGAGCACGACCGCGAGTGCGGCATCGTGCGCGCGTGGCTGCAATCGGCCGGCAAGCCCCATCTCGCGGAATTCCTGGCGGCCTGGCCGCCCGGCTGAGCATGAAGCGGCTCAGCGTCGCACCGGAGGAGGCCGACATCGTCGACCTCTCGCACGAGGGGCACGGCGTCGCCAGGCTCGACGGCAAGGCGGTCTTCGTGGCGGATGCCTTGCCCGGCGAACGGGTGGTCCTGCGGCGCGTGAAGCGGCACAGGAACTTCGACGAAGCGGTGCTCGAGCAGGTGCTCGTCCCGAGCCCGGATCGCGTGCCCGCCGAGTGCCCGCATTTCGGCGTCTGCGGGGGCTGTGCGCTGCAGCACCTTGCCCCCGCCTCGCAACTCGCATTCAAGCAATCACAGTTGCTGGAGAATCTCGCCCGCCTCGGCGGCGTCGAGCCCGCGACCGTGTTGCCGCCCCTGCTCGGACCGGTCTGGGGCTACCGCAGGCGCGCCCGGCTCGGCATAAAGCTCGTGCCTCGCAAGGGCCGCGTGCTGGTGGGCTTTCGCGAGCGATCTGCACCGTACATCGCGGACCTGCACGAGTGCCGCGTGCTCGCAGCGCCGGCGGGCACGCTGCTCGACGCGCTGTCGGCGCTCGTCGCCAGCCTCTCCATTGCCGCGCGGGTCCCGCAGGCGGAGATCGCCGTGGTCGGCGGCTCGTGCGCCATCGTGCTCAGGGTGCTCGATCCCCCGACGGAGACCGACCTGGCGCGCCTCAGGGAATTCCAGTCGCAGCAGCCGGTGCGGATCTACCTTCAGCCGGGCGGCGTCGAGACGGTGCGGTCGCTCGATGCCGGCGCGCCGCCGCTCGCGTACGAGTTGCCGGCGTTCGGCGTGCGACTCGAATTCGAGCCGACGGACTTCATCCAGGTGAACGGCGTCCTGAACGAGGCGATGGTCAGTCGCGCGGTCGAATTGCTCGAGCTGGAGGGAAATCACGCGGTCCTGGACCTCTTCTGCGGACTCGGCAATTTCTCGCTGCCGCTTGCGACCCGGGCGGAGCAGGTCGTCGGCATCGAAGGCGAGACCGGCCTGGTCGCGCGTGCGCGGCAGAACGCGGAACGCAACGGGCTCACGAATACCCAGTTTCACGCCGCCAATCTCGCGGAGGACTCGACCGAGGCCCCATGGGCCGCGCGCGCGTACGACCGCGTGCTGCTCGATCCGCCGCGGGCGGGCGCGCGGGAAGTTCTCCCGGTCGTCGGGCGCTGTGGCGCCGGACGCGTCGTGTATATTTCCTGTCACCCGGGCAGCCTGGCCCGCGACGCGGGAATCCTGGTTCGCGAGCACGGATTCCGGCTGGCGGCGGCGGGCGTGATGGACATGTTCCCGCACACGACCCACGTCGAGGCCGTGGCGGTCTTCGAACGCTGAAACGATGCCGCTGGAAATCGAGCGCAAGTTCCTGGTCGAGAGCGACGCCTGGCGCGGGGCGGCGACGCGCCGCGAGCTGTATCGCCAGGGCTATCTCGGCGGCAGCGAACGGTGCTCGATCCGGGTCCGCGTCGGTGGCGAGCACGCGTGGCTCAACCTGAAGGGTCGCGTCCACGGGGCGACGCGGCCCGAGTACGAGTACGCGATCCCGCTGCTCGAGGCGAACGAGATCCTGGATACCCTCTGTTCGGCGGGGCACGTCGAGAAAGTGCGGCACTGGGTGCCGTACGCAGGGCATGAGTGGGAAGTGGACGAATTCCTGGGCGCGAACGCGGGCCTCGTGGTCGCGGAACTCGAGCTCGACGACGAGAACCTCGAGTTCGCCCGGCCCCCGTGGCTCGGGCGCGAGGTGACCGACGACGTACGATATTACAACTCGTACCTGGCGCAGCACCCCTGGTCGGCCTGGGGCGGGCACCGCGTCGGTGGATCGCCGTGACGCTCGGGCCGCTGATGGTGGACGTGGCGGGCACCGAACTCACGGCCGAGGATCGCCGGGTCCTGGCCCATCCGCTGGTCGGAGCCGTCATCCTTTTCACTCGCAACTTCGCGAGCATCGAGCAACTGGAATCGCTGGTCCGCGACATCCGCGCGGTCCGCAAGCCGCCGCTGCTCGTGACGGTGGACCACGAGGGGGGGCGAGTGCAGCGTTTCCGCCAGGGGTTCACCGAGCTCCCGCCGCAGCGCGCGATCGGGCGGGCGTACGACCTCGACCCCGAATCCGGGCGTCGTCTCGCGTGGCAGTGCGGCTGGCTGCTCGCGGCCGAACTGCGCGCCGTCGGCATCGACCTGAGCTTCGCGCCGTGCGTGGACCTCGACTACGGCGTGAGCGAGGTGATCGGGGACCGCGCCTACCACAGGGACCCGGAGGCCGTCGCCGCGCTCGGCGTGGCGTGCATGCAGGGCATGCGTGCGGCGGGAATGGCGGCCACGGCGAAGCACTTTCCCGGCCACGGGGCCGTCGTGGCGGACTCGCACAAGTCGCTTCCCGTCGATCGGCGGCCGATGGAGGAACTCGGCGAGGAGTTGCTGCCGTATCGGCGCCTCATCGCGAACGGCCTGAGCTCGGTGATGGTCGCGCACGTGCTGTTCCCCGAGGTGGACGAGGCGCCGGCCGGCTTCTCGCGCCGCTGGATCGACCAGGAACTCCGCCGGGGCATGGGTTTCACGGGGGCCGTTTTCTCGGACGACCTGAGCATGGGTGGCGCCGCGTTCGCCGGCTCCGTGCCCGAGCGCGCCCGCCGCGCGCTGGCCGCCGGGTGCGACATCCTCTCGGTGTGCAACGACCGGGATGCCGTGCTCGCGACGCTCGACGAGCTGGCCGGGGAGGCCGACCCGCTGAGCCAGGTCCGGCTCGTCCGCCTGCACGGACGTCCGATGCCGGATCGCCGCGAGCTCGTGGCGACGGCTCGATGGCAGGAATGCCGCAGCGCGGTGGATCACTGCCGCGATGCCCCGCGCCTGCAGCTCGACGCCTGAGGAACCGCTAGACTCACGCCATGACCGCGTCCGACCCGCAGTTGCTCGCAGAGGTCCTCCAGCACGCACTCGATGGAGTCGCGGTCGTCGACGACGCAGGCGGTGCCCCGCGGCTGCTGTACGTGAATGCCACGCTTGCCGGGTTGCTGCGGCGGCCGGAGGAGACACTGGTCGGTCGACCGCTCGCGGAGATCGAGATCGAGGCGCCGGCGGATCCCAACGTCACGAGTGCCGGAATCGGCCTGCGCGTGCGGCTGAAGCGCATCGATGGCACGCACGTCGAGTGCGAACGCTGGGCCGTCATGCTGCAGGGCGGCCGCCTCGCGCTGTATTTCCGCCCGCTGCCACGCGGCGGCAACGGCGCGCTGGCGGCGGCGGTGGATCGCTCGAGCGGCCTCAGCACTCCCGAGCACCTGCACGAGGTCCTGCGCCGCGACTGGTCCATCGGCCAGCGCGACGGTCGCACGCTCACGCTGATGCGTTTCGACGTGGATGCCTATCGCGACTACCTCGAGGTCTTCGGGCGCGCGGCGACGGAGAACATGCTGCGCCAGCTCGGCCGGACGATCGGCTCGGCGATGCGCCGTACCAGCGACGTCGTGGCCCGCTTCGGCGACGACGAGTTCGTCGCGCTGGGCGTGGCAATGGAGGCCGAGCGCGCGTGCGAGTATGCCGAAGTCATCCTGAACCGCATCCGGGCGCTCGCCATCCATCATCCGCGCTCGCGCTCCGGACGGTTCCTCACGATGAGCGCCGGGGTCGTGACCACGACTCCGCCCCGCGACCGGGGTTGCGAAGCGCTGCTCGAGGCCGCCCAGCGGGCACTGACTCGCTCGAAGCAGGCGGGCGGGAACCAGGTGACGACCGACACCCTCTGAGCGGCCGAGTTCCCAAAAAGGCTAATTGCCCGGACGCAGGCGATCCATTACAAGGGGCCGTCCCGGGACTTTGTTGGGGTGTGCCCGATGCAGGACTACAAGGCCTACCACGCGCGGTCGATCCGTGACCCGCAGGGCTTCTGGCGCGAGCAGGCGGCCCTGATCGACTGGCACGCGCCCTTCACCGAAGTCCTCGATTACTCGCGCCCTCCCTTCGCGAAGTGGTTCGTGGGCGGGCGCACCAACCTCTGCCACAATGCGGTGGATCGTCACCTCGCGGACCTCGGCGCGTCGCCGGCACTCATCTACGTCTCGAGCGAGACCGGCGAGGAGAAGACCTACACCTTCTCGCAGCTGTACCGGGAAGTGAACCGGATGGCCGGGATCCTCCGCTCGCGCGGCGTGGGCAAGGGCGACCGCGTCCTGGTCTACATGCCGATGATTCCCGAGGCGGCGTTCGCGATGCTCGCCTGCGCGCGCATCGGCGCCATCCACTCGGTCGTCTTCGGTGGATTCGCCTCCGTGAGCCTGGCTACGCGCATCGACGACGCGCGGCCCAAGGTGATCGTGAGTGCAGACGCCGGCTCCCGCGCCGGCAAGGCGGTGCCCTACAAGCACCTGCTCGACGAGGCGATCGGCCTGGCGAAGTTCCCGCCCTCGAGCGTCCTGCTCGTGGACCGCGGGCTCGCGCCGATGTCGCGCGTCGCGAACCGCGACGTGGATTACGCCCGGCTGCGCGCCGAGCACATGAACGACGAACTGCCGTGCGAGTGGCTCGAGAGCTCCGAGCCGAGCTACATCCTCTATACGAGCGGAACGACCGGCCGTCCGAAGGGCGTGCAGCGCGACACGGGCGGCTACGCCGTGGCGCTCGCAGCCTCGATGGAGCTCATCTACTGCGGCAGGAAGGGCGAGACCTACTTCGCCACGAGCGACATCGGCTGGGTAGTGGGCCACAGCTACATCATCTACGGCCCGCTGATCGCCGGCATGGCCACGATCATGTACGAGGGCACTCCGATCCGGCCCGACGGCGGCATCTGGTGGCAGATCGTCGAGAAGTACAAGGTCACGACGATGTTCTCGGCGCCCACGGCGATCCGCGTGCTGAAGAAGCAGGATCCCGCGTACCTCAGGAAATACGACCTGTCGTCGCTGCGCCTGCTGTTCCTCGCGGGCGAACCGCTGGACGAGCCTACCGCGCGCTGGATCTCCGAGGGGCTCGGCAAGCCGGTCGTGGACAACTACTGGCAGACCGAGACGGGCTGGCCGATCCTCGCGGTGCAGCGCGGCGTGGATCCTCTGCCGAGCAAGTTCGGCTCCCCGGGCGTGCCGGTCTACGGGTACGACGTGCGTCTCTTCGACGCCATCACGGGCGAGGAGGTCGGCTCGGACGAGAAGGGCGTCGTCGCGATCAACGGCCCGCTGCCGCCGGGCTGCATGACGACGGTGTGGGGCGACGACGAGCGATTCGTCTCGACGTACTGGGAGAGCATTCCCGGCCGGCAGGCGTACTCGACGTTCGACTGGGGCATCCGCGACAAGGACGGCTACTACTTCATCCTCGGCCGCACCGACGACGTGATCAACGTCGCCGGCCACCGCCTCGGCACGCGCGAGATCGAGGAGTCC
>VEPJ01000030.1 GCA_012026925.1 Gammaproteobacteria bacterium
CCGCCGGACGACCCGCTGTACGGAATACAGCCGGACCCGGCGAGCCGCTCGGAGTTCGGCCTCAGCCTCGGCGCGCTGGACGCGCGGGGGGAGCGTGGCGCGTTGATCGTGGACCAGGATTTCCTGATGCGCCTGCCATCGAACCCGTTCTTCCCATACCTGCTCGCGCGGATCGAGGACGGTATCGAGGCGCCCCCGGCCGCGAGCGGCCGCAAGATCGTGACGCCGGTCCCGACCGGGCTTCCAGTGAGGCTCGAGGCGCTGCTGTCCACGTTCGCGCCGGCCGATGCCGACACGCAACCTTTCGCAGGTCCTTGATGTCGCTGCATGCCCCACCGTCGCTGACCGTGCAAGGAGCCGCGCCTTGAGCAGGAGCACTGCGTTCGTCCTCGTCTTCACGCTGCTGGCCGTCGCCGCGGCCTTCCTGCTGCCGGCGATGCCACAGCCCCTCGATTACCACGACTTCGCAGACCACCGCGGGGCGTTCGGGATCAACAACTTCCTCGACGTCGTCTCCAACGTCGCGTTCCTGCTGGCCGGTCTATATGGCCTGGTCGTCGTGTTCTCGGGCCGGGCCTGCTTCGAGTTCCCGGGCGAGCGCTGGCCGTACGCGGTGTTCTTCCTCGGCGTCCTGCTGACCGCGGCGGGCTCGGCTTACTATCACCTGTCGCCGGATAACGAGACCCTGTTCTGGGACCGGCTGCCGATGACCATCGCCTTCATGGGACTGCTGTCGAGCCAGGTCGTCGACCGGATCAGCGTCAGGGCCGGGCTGGTCCTGCTCGCCCCGATGCTGCTCGTCGGCATGGGCTCCGTCGTCTACTGGATCGTCACGGAGCGCGCGGGAGCGGGCAACGTGCTCCCTTACGGCATCCTGCAGGGCTACTCCGTCGTCGTGCTGCTGCTCATGGCCGCAATGCACCGCTCGCGCTACACGCGCGGCAACGACCTGTACTTCATCTTCGGCTGGTACGTACTCGCGAAGGTGCTGGAGTCGGCGGACGCGCAGGTTCTCGCGTACAGCCACTTCGTCAGCGGCCACACGCTCAAGCACGTCGCTGCCGCGGCGGCCGGTTTCGTCGCCTGTCGCATGCTGATGCGGAGGACGCTGGCGGAACCGGGCCGCGCCGCGTAGGACCATGGAAAGACTCCGCGCGCTCGTGTACGGGACCGTGCTGCTGCTCTGCATCGGCTGGGTGCTGCACGTCGGCAAGGCGATATTCGTTCCGGCGGTGCTCGGCGCGGTCCTCGTCTACGTCATCGTCGGCCTGGCGGACGGGCTGGGTCGGTTGCCGGGCATGGGGCCTGCGCTGCCGTCGCGGCTCCGCTACGTTTTCTCCTTCGCAGTCATCGGCGCGGTCTGCGTGCTCTTCGCCTATCTCCTGATGGCCAACAAGGACCGCGCGCTCGCCCTGGCGCCGCAGTACCAGCAGTCGCTGCTGGCGTCCATACAGAACGTGGCGGTGTACTTCGGCTTCGAGACCGAGCCCACCTGGGAGACGCTGCGCCGGGACCTGCTGGGCCAGATCAACCTGCAGCGATTCTTCGGCTCGCTGCTGGCGTCGGTCGGATCGATCCTCGTGACCTTCGTCGTCGTCTGCCTCTACGCCACGTTCCTGCTGCTCGAGCGACGCAACTTCGCGACCAAGCTCGGCAACCTCTCCGACGACCCGGCGCGCGTGGCACGCATCGGGCAAGTCATCGAGGCCATCAACCGGCGCATCGGCTCGTACCTCGCGTTGAAGACGCTGCTCAGCCTGCTGCTCGGCGTGCTGAGCTACGTCGCATCGGCTCGTTCCTAGCGTTGAAGACGCGGCTCAGCCTGCTGCTCGGCGTGCTGAGCTACGTCGTGATGCGCATGTTCGGGCTCGAGTTCGCCGCGCTGTGGGCGGTGCTCACGACCGTCCTGAACTTCGTTCCCTACGTGGGCTCGGCGCTCGGCGTGGCCCTGCCGATGCTGATGGCGATCGTCCAGTTCGACGACCCGGGCGTGATCCTTACCCTGCTTGCCTCGTTGACGGCACTGCAGTTCGTCATCGGCAACTTCCTCGATCCCTGGGTGATGGGCAATTCGCTCAACCTGAGCCCGTTCGCCATTCTCGTCAGCCTGGCAGTCTGGTCCGAGCTGTGGGGCATCCCGGGGGCGTTCCTGGCCGTGCCGATCACCGCGATCCTGACGATCGTGTTCTCCGAGTTTCCGGGCACGCGGCCGATCGCCGTGCTGCTGTCCGGCACCGGCCGGCTTTGACGCGGCGCGGCGGAATCGGCGGGACTACAATCGGCGCGTGCTTCCTCCCGGTGCGGGGTCTCAACAGGTGTCCTACGTCGAGTGGTTTCTGCGGGAGCTGGTGCTGATCCCCGTCACGCTGCTGCCGATCATCAACCCGTTGAGCACCGCCCCCGTGTTCGTCGCGACCGTGGGCGCGAACCGCGCGGTTTCCCGGCGGCTGGCGCGCCAGGTGGCGATCAACAGCTGGTTCGTGGTGGTCGTCTCCATGCTGGTAGGCACCTACGTGCTGGCGTTCTTCGGCGTGTCGCTGCCGGTGGTCCGCATGGGCGGCGGCCTGCTCGTCGCCGCGACCGCCTGGCGCCTGCTGCACCGCACGGAGGACGACGACGTGCATGCCGTCGCGGTCGAGAACGCCGCGACCCTGTCCGATGCCGAGATCGTGCAGCGCAGCTTCTTCCCAATAACGTTCCCGCTGACCACGGGCCCGGGCACGATCGCGGCCTCGATCGCACTCGGCGCCCAGATTCCTTCGGATCCGAGGCTGTACGTGCTCGGAGTGCTGGTGGCGGGTTGCGGGGCCGCGCTCGTGTCGCTGTCGCTCTACCTGATCTTCGCCAATTCCGCTGCCGTGATGGCCCGCCTCGGACGGATCGGCACGCTGGTGATGGTCCGCCTGATGGCGTTCATCCTGCTGTGCATCGGCATCCAGATCATGTGGACGGGCTGGGCTGAGCTGAACGGACTCCACTGAGGTTGCCCCGGATCATCGACTCGCGCGCACCACGACACTCCGGGTTCCGCAGCCGGCTCGCGGCCTGGGCCCCGGGCCTCCTGGCGCTCGGCAGGTATCGACTGGCCGACCTGCCACACGACGTGGCCGGAGGCATCGCCGTTGCGGCGGTGACGGTGCCCGTGAGCATCGCCAATGCAAGGCTCGCGGGTTTGCCGCCCGAGAACGGGCTCTACGCCAGCATCCTGCCGCTCGTGGTCTACGCCGTGCTCGGGACCTCGCCTCAGCTGATCGTCGGTACCTCGGCGGCAGCCGCGGCCCTGGTCGCATCGGCGATCGGCACGCTTGCGGCGGGCGATCCCTCGCAGCACCTCTCGATCGCGATGATGCTCGCCCTGCTCGTGGGGCTCATGTGTCTTTCGGCCAGCGCGTTGCGACTCGGTGCGATCGCGGACTTCCTGTCGCGCCCGATCGTCGTCGGCTTCATGAACGGGCTCGCGCTCAGCATCCTGCTCGGCCAGCTGGGGCCCCTGTTCGGCATCGCGCTCACGGCCGAGGGCTTCTTCCCGCGAGTGCTCGAGTTCATGAGCCGCCTGCCTGACACCCACCTGCCGACGCTGGTCGTAGGAGGGGCATCCCTGGGCGTGATCCTCGCCGCCAGCCGCCTCGCGCCGCGAATTCCTGCGGCACTGCTCGGAATGCTGGTGGCGGGCGTCGTCGTGAAGCTCTTCGCCCTGCAATCGGCCGGCGTCGGCCTGATCGGCGTGGTCCCGGCGGGCCTGCCCGCACTGTCGATGCCGATCGTCCCGCTGCACTACATGCCCGTCCTCCTGGCCGAGGCCGCAGGCCTGACCCTGCTCAGCTTCTCGAGCACGATGCTGGCGGCGCGGAGTTTTGCAGAGAAGAACCGCTACGATCTCGACCCCGACCGCGAGATCGCGGCGCTGGGGGCGGCCAACGTCGCGGCGGCCCTGTCGCAGAGCTTCGCGGTGACCGGCTCCGGTCTGCGCACTGCGGCGGCCGAGGCCTCGGGCGCGCGCACCCAGGTGGCCGGCCTGGTTGCAGCGGGAGCGCTCGTGCCGGTGCTCCTGTTCCTGACGGGCCCGCTGCAGTACATCCCGTCGGTTGCGCTCGCCGCGATACTTATCAGCGCCGCGACGTCCATGCTCAACTGGGACGACCTCCGTGCCATCCATCGCATCGAGCCACAGGAATTCTGGCTGGCCATGATCGCGACCGCGGGCGTGCTCGTGTTCGGCGCGATCGATGCGATCCTGCTCGTGGTTGTCCTTGCCCTGCTGCGCTTCGTGCGGCTGACGGCCCGCCCCCGCGTCGAGATCCTCGGCGAACTGGAGGGCGACGCGGGTTACCAGTCCGTCGCGCGCCACCCCGAGGCTCGCGCGGAGCCAGGCCTGCTCATGCTCCGTTACAACGGCCCGATCGTCTTCTTCAGCGCGCCGCACTTCAAGCGCGAGGTCCTCGCAGCGGCGGCGGCGGCCGGCCCCGGCCTACGCTGGTTCGTGATCGACCTGCTGCCGGTCAGCCAGATTGACGCGACGGGCCTGTTCGCCATCCGCGACGTTCTCGACGCGCTGCGGGCGCGCGGCGTCGTCGTGGCCGCGGCCGGCCGCGACACCGAGTGGGCCGACCGCGCCGCACGCCGCGACCTGAGCGGGGTGATCACGGGCATCCGTTTCTTTCCTACGCTGCGGCGGGCCGAGCTCGCATATCGCGAGGAAGTGCGCGATTCGCCCGTCGCGCCGTAGAGCGCGTGCAGCGCGCGGCGGCCGGTGCAACCAGTCTCCGCCTCCGGTACGATCTATCCGCCATCCGCTTCGGAGTCCCAACGCCATGCTGTCCCTTGCCCATCTTCGTGCTCGCCACCTGTGCGCGACGCTGCTGGCCGCCTCGGCACTTCTGTGCGGCTCCGGCGCGGCGGCATCCACGGCCGCCCCGTCCGTCACGGCGGCGGAGGCACGCGCCATTGCCGAGGAAGGCTTCATCTACGGCCTGCCGATGGTCATGGACTACGCGGTGATGTACGACTTC
>VEPJ01000107.1:0-14596 GCA_012026925.1 Gammaproteobacteria bacterium
ACGAGGACCTGCGCGCCGACCGCCAGCCCGAGTTCACCCAGCTCGACATCGAGACCTCGTTCCTGGCACGCGACGAGATCACGGACCTGATGGAAGGGCTCGTGCGCGAACTGTTCGACAGGGTGCTCGGCGTGAAGCTGCCGGACCCGTTCCCGCGCATGACCTATGCCGAGGCGATGCGGCGCTACGCCTCCGACAAGCCGGACCTGCGCATCGCGCTCGAGCTCGTGGACGTCGCCGACCTCGTCAAGGACAGCGAGTTCAAGGTGTTCTCCGCGCCGGCCGCCGACAAGGACGGCCGGGGCGCCGCGCTGCGCGTGCCGGGAGGCGGCGAGAAGCTGTCCCGGAAGCAGATCGACGACTACGCGGCGTGCGTCGCGCGCTACGGCGCGAAGGGGCTCGCGTACGTCAAGGTGAACGACGCGTCGAAGGGCCGCGAGGGCCTGCAGTCGCCGATCCTCAAGTTCCTGTCCGACGCGGCCGTGGCGGGCCTCATGGAGCGCACGGGCGCGCAGACCGGCGACCTCGTGTTCTTCGGGGCCGACAAGGCGAAGATCGTGAACGACGCAATCGGCGCGCTCCGGCTCAAGGTCGGCCAGGACCTCGGCATGGTCGAGCAGGGCTGGCGGCCGCTCTGGGTCCTGGATTTCCCGGAGTTCGTGTGGGAACCGGACGCCACGCGCTGGGCGGCGATGCATCACCCGTTCACCTCGCCGGTCAATGACGACCCGGCGGCCCTCAAGGCGGATCCGGGTGGGGCGCTCGCACGCGCCTACGACATGGTGCTGAACGGGTCCGAGATCGGCGGCGGCTCGGTGCGTATCCACCGCAACGAGATGCAGTCGACCGTGTTCGAGCTGCTCGGCATCGGCGCCGAGGAAGCGCAGAAGAAGTTCGGCTTCCTGCTCGAGGCGCTCAAGTACGGCGCGCCGCCGCACGGCGGCATCGCGTTCGGTCTCGACCGCCTCGCCATGCTGATGGCGGGCGCGGATTCCATCCGCGACGTGATCGCATTCCCGAAGACGCAGACCGCGACCTGTCCGCTTACCGATGCGCCGACCGAGGTGTCGGAGCAGCAGCTGCGCGAGCTGCACGTCCGGGTGCGCCTGCCGGAAAATAGGTGACATTCACCTATTTCTTGGTCGTCCCAACCAGAAAATAGGTGAATGTCACCTATTTCTCCTGGCGACAGCGTCGTCCTCGTCCACGGCCTGTGGATGAACGGGCTCGTATTCGGCGTGCTGCGCCAGCGGTTGCAGCAGCAGCACGGGTTCGACGTGGATACCTTCACGTATCCGACGCTGCACGGCCACGCGAAGCAGGTGCTCGGCGACCTGGTCGACTTCGCGAGCCGGAATGCGCGCGGCCGGAAGGTGCATTTCGTCGGTCACAGCCTCGGCGGTGCGCTCGTCTACAGGACGCTTCACGACTACGCGGGCCGCTTCGACGGCAACGCAGTCCTGCTCGGCTCGCCGCTCAAGGGCAGCCGGGCCGCGCGCAGCGCCTCGCAGTGGCCGATGCTACGGCCGCTGCTCGGGCCGCACGTACTCGAGGAACTGGCGCCGGACCGCAACCGCAGCTGCACCTGCCCGAACGCCATCGGGGCTATCGCCGGCAACCTCCGCGTCGGCATGGGGCAGTTCATCGCCCACTTCGACGAGGAGAGCGACGGGACCGTGGCCGTGAGCGAGACGATCATCCCCGGGCTCAGTGACCACTTGGTCCTGCCGCACAGCCACATGGGCATGCTCTTCGCCGACGACGTCGCGGCGCAGGTGGCGCATTTCCTGCGCCACGCGGCGTTCACGAGGACCTAGGGCAGGTACTTCGGCTGCGGCGCCTTCGCGGCCGCGGCGTCCACCCATCCGCCACCCAGGGCCTTGTACAGGTCGACGTGCGCGAGCAACCGGTCGCGCTGGCCCTGGCTGTAGAGGAGCTGCGCGTTGAACAGCGAATTCTCCGCGTCCAGCACCTCGAGGAAGCTCGAATACCCGCCTTCGAAACGCTTGCGCGCCAGACGCGCGTAATCGGTCAGCGCCTCGACCTGCCGGCGCTGCGCTTCGGTCCGCTCGGCCGACGTCTGCGTCGCGATGAGCGCGTCGTCGACGTCGGCGAAGGCACGCTGGACGGTCCTCTGATAACTGGCGAGCAGCTGCGCATGACGCGCATCGGCCTGCTGGTTGACGCCGACGTTTGCGCCGCCCTGGAAGATCGGTCCGGCAACCTGGCCGGCGTAGTTCCATGTGCCCGAGCCGGAGTCGAACAGGTTGCCGAGGTCGAGGCTCGCGACTCCGAGCAGACCGGTCAGTGAAATCGTCGGGAAGTAGAGGGCCCGTGCCGCGCTCACGCGCGCATTCGCCGCGATCAGCGACTGCTCGGCGGAGAGGACGTCCGGCCGCTGCGCCAGGATCTCCGAGGGCAGTCCCGCGGGCACCGCCGGCGTGCCGAGATCGACGAGCGTGCGACCGCGCGCGATCGGTCCCGGATTGCGCCCGAGCAGCAGCGAGAGGGCGTTCTCCTGGCGGGCGATCTGCTCCTGCAGCACCGGCACTGCGGCCGCGGCGACTTCGTACTGGTAGCGGGCCTGCGACAGCTCCACCTTCGAGATCACGCCGCCCTTGTAGCGTTTCTCGAACACGTCGAGCGCCTTGCGCCGGCTCGCGAGCGTGCTTTCCGAAGTCACGAGCTGTGCGTCGAGGGAGAGCAGCGTGATGTAGCCCGAGGTCACGGCACCCACGATCGAGAGCACGGCGGCGCGGCGGTCCGCCTCCGAGGCGCGCCAGTCCGCATTCGCCGCGGCCGCCTGGTTGCGTACCTTGCCCCAGACGTCGATTTCCCAGCCGGCCGTGAGCCCTGCGGCGCTCGAGTTGACCACGGCGGCGTTGCCCTTGCCGACGACCTGCGAGGAGGGCCTGTTCTGGCCACTGCTCGCGTTGTAGCCGATGCTCGGGAAGATCGGCGCACGCGTCGTCACCATCGCGCCGTGATACTCGTCCACGCGTGCCGCCGCGATGCGAAGGTCCTGGTTGTTCCTGAGTGCTTCCGCGACCAGTTCGTCGAGCGTCGGGTCGCCAAAGCTCGTCCACCAGACGGTGTCTGCCGGGCTCGTCGATTCCGCCGCGGCGAAGCGGTACTGGGGCGGCACGTCGAGTCGCGGCCGCTCGTACGGCGTGCCGAGGCACGCGGCCAGGGACACGCAGGCTGCGAGGAGCAATGCGGGGCGCATGGTCAGTGACCTCCCGCATCGGAGGGGGCGGCGCCACCTGTCGGTGCCGGCGTTGCGTCACCGGCCGCAGCGGAGGACTTGGGCGGGAAGAACCGCTCGCTCAGCTGGCTGATCAGCACGTAGAACAGCGGCACGAAGAAGAGGGCGAGCGTCGTCGCTCCGACCATGCCGCCGATGACGCCCGTGCCGATCGAGTGCCGCGACGCCGAGCCCGCGCCCGACGCGATGGCGAGCGGGATCGCGCCCGCCGTGAAGGCGAGCGAGGTCATGACGATCGGGCGCAGGCGCGCCCTGGCGCCTTCCACGGCCGATTCGACGATCGAGAGCCCCTTCTGCCGCTCGAGCACCGCGAACTCGACGATCAGGATCGCGTTCTTGGCGGCGAGGCCGATCAACGTCACGAGGCCGATCTGGAAATAGACGTCGTTCTCGAGGCCGCGCAGCCACACCGCGACCAGGGCGCCGAGCACGCCGAACGGTACGGCCGTGATCACGCTGCCCGGCAGCGACCAGGACTCGTACTGGGCGGCCAGGATCAGGAACACCATCACGAGGCCGAACACGAACACGAGCGCGGAGGCGCCGCCGGACTGCTTCTCCTCGTAGGCCTGGCCCGACCACGCGATGCCGTAGCCTTCCGGCAGGCCCGCGGCGAGCCTCTCCATCGTCGCGATGGCCTGGCCCGAGCTGAAGCCCGGCGCCGGACCACCATTGACCTTCGCGGCAGGGAAGCCGTTGAACCGCGGGATCAGGTCGGGGCCCTTCGTGAAGCGCGCTGTGGTCACCGAGTCGAGCGGCACCATCTCGCCGGAGCGACCGCGCACGTAGATGTTGCGCAGGTCCTCGGGGCTGTTGCGGAACTCGGGCTCCGCCTGCAGCACGACCTGCCAGACGCGGCCGTACTTGTTGTACTGGCTGACGTAGAGCGAGCCGAACAGCGACTGCAGCGCGCCGTACACGTCCGCGATCGGTGCGCCGAGGGTCTCGGCCTTCTCGCGGTCGACCTTGACGCTGAGCTGCCTCGAGGAGGGGTTGAACGTCGAGTTCACGCCGGCCAGCGACGCTTCCTGCTTCGCCCCGGCGAGCACCTGCTGCACGGCCATCGCCAGTCGGGCGGGCTCGCCGCCGGTGAGATCCTGCACCCACATCTCGAAACCGCCCTGCATGCCGAGGCCGGGGATCGGCGGCGGGTTGAGCGGGATGACGTACGCGTCCTCGATCTGCGCGAGCTCGGGGGCGATGCCCGCGATCATCGCGTCGAGCGACAGGCTCCTGTCCTTGCGCTCGGCGAAGTCCTTGAGGCTGACGAAGACCGTGGCGGCATTGGTCTTGTACTGGCTGTCGATCGCGCTGTAGCCCGTGAGGACCGACGCGTACTGGGCCGCCGGGTGCTTCAGCACGATCTCGGCGATGCGACGCCCGACGGCCTCCGACCGGTCGAGGCTCGCGGAGTCCGGCAGGATCGCCGCGACGATCATGAAGCCCTGGTCCTCGGGCGGCACGAAGCTGCCGGGCACAGTCTTGAACAAGCCGAGGATCGCGACGATGAATGCCACGAACACGGCGAGCGCGAGCGTGGCGCGCTTCAGGACCCAGCGCACGCCCTGCGTGTAGCTCGCGGTGAGCCGGTCGAACCATTCGTTGAACTTCTGCAGGATTTTCGGCGGGTGTCCGTGCGAGCCATCGAGCAGCAGGGCGGCGAGCGCGGGCGTCAGCGTCAGCGCGACGAAGCCCGACAGGATCACGGAGATGACCACCGTGATCGCGAACTGCTTGTAGAGCACCCCCGTGGTGCCGCCGAGGAAGGCGGTTGGGACGAACACGGCGGCCAGCACGAGCACGATCGCGACGACGGGGCCCGACACCTCGTGCATGGCGGCAAAGGCGGCGTCGCGCGACGTGAGCCCCTTCGTCTTCATGTTGGCCTCGACCGCCTCGATCACCACGATCGCGTCGTCCACCACGATGCCGATCGCGAGCACCATGCCGAAGAGCGTGAGCAGGTTGATCGAGAAGCCGAGCAGCGTCATGCCGACGAAAGTGCCCACGATCGAGACCACGACCGCGATGGTCGGGATCAGGGTCGCGCGGAGGTTCTGCAGGAAGACGTACACGACCAGCACGACGAGTACGACCGCCTCGACCAGCGTCTTCACGACTTCGTCGATGGACGCCGTGACGAACTTGGTCGTGTCGAGCGAGACCGTGTAGTCGATGCCCTCGGGGAAGCTGGTCTTGAGGTTCTCGAGGGTCTTGCGCACGCCCTCGGCCACCTGCAGCGCGTTGGAGCCCGGCTGCTGGTAGACCGCGATGAACACGGCGGGCTTGCCGTTCAGGCTCGGCCGCATCATGTAGTTCTGCAGGCCTTCCTCGGCCCGTCCCACGTCGCCGAGGCGGACGATCGCGGCGCCCTCGGGGTCGGTCCGCAGGATGATGTTCTCGAACTGCGCCGGGTCGTTGAAGCGGCCCTCGGTCACGACGGGCACCGTGATCTCGACGGGCTTCGAGGTCGGCGACTGGCCGAGCGAGCCGGCGCCGAACTGCTGGTTCTGCTTCGCGATCGCCTGCTGGATGTCGGTGGGAGTGATGCCTCGCGCCGCCATGCGGTCCGGCCGCAGCCAGATGCGCATGGCGTTGTCGGCTGCGCCGAACAGCGTCGCCTGGTTGGCGCCCGGCACGCGCTTGATGGCATCGAGCACGTACAGGTTGGCGTAGTTCGCCACGTAGTTGACGTCGTAGCGGCCGTCGGGTGCGTAGATCGCGAGCAGCATCATGATGCTGGACGAGCGCTTCTCGACGCGCACGCCGGTCTTCTGGACCACGTCGGGGAGCTGCGGGAGCGCGATGTTGACGCGGTTCTGGACCTGGACCTGCGCCGTGTCCGGATCGGTGCCGATCTGGAAGTACACGGTGAGCGTCATCTGCCCGGTCGACGAGCTCGTCGACTGCATGTAGAGCATGTTGTCCGCGCCGTTCACCTGCGTCTCGATCGGCGCGGCGACCGCCTGGGCGACCGTCTGGGCATCGGCGCCGGGGAAACTCGCGGAGACGGTCACCTGCGGCGGGGCGATCGGCGGGTACTGCTCGATGGGCATGCCGACGAGGGCGGCGAGGCCGGCCAGCGTCACGACGATCGAGAGGACGCTCGCGAGGATCGGGCGGCGGATGCAGAGATCGGAAATCACGGGCGGTGAAACTCCGCGTCAGCCCTTGGCGGGGGCGGGCGATGGGCTCGCCGACGCCGGCGGCGCGGTTGCCTCGCCGGGCTCGAGCGGCTTCACCGTGACCCCCGGTGCGAGCTTCATGCCGCCGTCCACCACGACGCGTTCACCAGCCTTGATGCCCTCGGAGATCAGCCAGCGCTCGCCGGTGAGCGGGCCGCCCGTGACCGGACGGAATTGCGCCTTGGACTCGGCATCGACCACCCAGACGAAGTTGCCCTGCGGGCCCTGCATCACGGCGCGCTGCGGGAGTTCGATCGCCCCGTTCCAGGTGGCGCCTCCCAGCAGCACGCGAACGAACTGGCCCGGTCGCAGGGTCCCGTCCTTGTTCGGGATCTCGGCCCGGACGAGGAACGTGCCTGTCTCCTTGTTGAATGACGCGTCGCCGAACGTGACGCGCCCCGGTGCGGGCACGACGGTGCCGTCGGCCAGCACCACTTTGACCGTGTACTTGCCGTCCTCCGGGCGCCGCACCTTCTTTTCGTTCATCAGCTTCGTGAACCGCAGCTGCTCGTTCTCCGAGATGCTGAAGTTCACGCGCATCGGGTCGAGCGCCGACACGTACGTGAGCAGGCTGTCCGGCCCCGGCGCGATGAAACTGCCCGGCTGCTTGCGCGCGAAGCTGGTGGCGCCGTGCAGCGGCGAGCGGATGGTCGTGTAGCTCAGGTTGATCTCGGCCTGCTGCACGCGGGATTTCGCGCCCTCGACCGCGGCCACGGCCGCATCCCGGGATCCCTGTGCGTCGTCGAGATCCTTCTGGCTCAGCGCATCCTCGGCGGCGAGCGGCCCGACGCGCTTCAGGTTCGCGCTGGCCGTGGCGAGGCGCGCCTGCTGTGCCTGCAGCTCGGATTTCGCGGCGTCGAGCGCGGCGACGAACGGCTTGCTGTCCATCTGGAAGAGCACGTCGCCCTTGTTGACGATGCTGCCTTCCCTGTACTCGATGGATTCGAGGAATCCCTCGACCCGGGCGCGGATCTCGACCTCCTGCGAACTCTCCGTCTCACCGACGAACTCCGCCTCGTACGGCACGTCGGTCGCCGCGACGGTGATGACGGCTGCGGGAATCGCCTGCGCGGCCGGCTTCGCAGACTGCTGGTCACGGCCACAGCCGACCAGGGCAAGCAGGCCGAGCGCGAGAGGAAGCCAGTACGGGGACGAAGACCGGAGTCGGGTCACGGAGAGAGTCCTGATGGTGTTGTCCAAGCAGTATAGCCTTGTCGGCATGTTGCTCAATTTGACGACTTCCGGTCGGAGCGAAGCGCCCGCGCCGCATCGTCCAGGATCGACCGCAGGTTGTCCGCCGTCTCAAGGAATCGTCGCACGCCGTCCATCGTCAAGAGCTGCATTTCCGGGTCCACCGTCGAGACGTCGAGCACCCATCCGTCCACTACCCGGCGCACCCGGCCCGCCGCCTGCATGCGCTCGAGCTTGCGGCGTATGGTTTCGCGCGGCCTGCCGGTGATCTGCACGAGGTCGCGGATGCGGACCGGCCGCAGCCTGGGCTCGGGATCCGGCAGCCGACCCCGTGGATCCAGCGTGGTCCGCACGTCGGAGCCGGGCAGAACCATGTGTGCCACGTTCAGGTGCGACAGCATGCCGAACAGGATCAGCGACTCGGTGTCGTTTTCGAACTGCCGCGCCGCGCGAATCACGTGATCGACGATGAACCGGTTCATCGTGAACGCAAGGATCGTGAACGCGCGCCAGTACTCCGGGGGAACACGATCGACCTCGAGCCGCGGATCACCTGGAATGCCGGGCGCGTGGAGGTCGACCGTCGGGCGGTCGTTCACATCTCGCGATCCGGTCATAGGTCGCCTCCCCGCTGCGGCCGCATATTGTGGTCCAGAAGGTACGCGAGACAAGCTCCGGCGGCGCTGGGGATGGTCGCATCTGCACCGGCGACTCGGCAATGCAGCGCGCCCATTTTGGGCGCGCGCCCAGGATGGGTGGACTGTGCCCCGATTCCGTTGGTCCTGGTTTCGTTGGTGACCGACGAGTGATCGGTCAGACTGCTGCAGGCGTCCCGTTCGAACTCGTGAGGTAAGCAAGGAATGTCCGTGCTCGACGCATTCGGTCTGTCCGGCCAGGTCGCCATCGTCACTGGTGGTGGCGCGGGCATCGGCCGTGCAATCTCGGAACTGTTCGCGGCAGCAGGCGCCGCTGTAGTCGTGAGTGACCTCAGGAAGGAGACTGCCGACGAGGTCGCGAACGGCATCGTCGCTGCCGGCGGCCGCGCGGCGGGCGCCGCATGCGACGTGACCAGCGCGGAAGCGCGCAAGGCACTCGTGGATTCGGCCGTGGCCCGGTTCGGCAAGGTCACCATCCTCGTCAACAATGCCGGCGGCGGGGGGCCGAAGCCTTTCGACATGCCGATGGATGCCTTCGTCCGGGCCTACGAGCTGAACGTCTTCTCGGTCTTCAACCTCGCGCAGCTCTGCGCTCCGTACATGGAGGAGGCCGGCGGGGGCGTGATCCTCAACATCACCTCCATGGCTGGCGAGAACAAGAACGTGCGCATGGCCTCGTATGCCTCGTCGAAGGCGGCCGAGAATCACCTGACCCGCAACATTGCCTTCGATCTCGGTCCAAAGGGCATCCGGGTCAATGCCATCGCCCCGGGTGCGATCAAGACGGCGGCACTGGCCAAGGTGCTGACGCCGGAAGTGGAGAAGGCGATGCTGAAGCACACACCGATCGGCCGCTTGGGTGAAGGCCGTGACATTGCCTATGCGGCGCTGTTCCTCTGCTCTCCTGCGGCTGCGTGGGTGAGCGGGCAGGTGCTCGCTGTCAGCGGCGGCGGCGTGCAGGAACTCGACTGAGCGCTACAGGCGTGCCGGCGTCGGTCAGGGCGTCTTGCGCAGCCGGCTCTTCAGCGCGAACAGGATCGCGAGCGCCTCGCGCGGGCTCAGGTCGTCCGGATCGATCTCGCGCAGGTCGGCGATGGCAGCGGCCTCGGCCGCATCAGCGGGCGCAGCCAGGTCGAGCTCCTGTTGCGGCGCAGGCGGGCGAACCGCGTGGTCGCGACGCTCGAGGTCCTGCAGGTACCGTCGGGCTTCGGCCACGACGGACTTGGGCACGCCCGCGAGCCGCGCCACCTGAAGCCCGTAGCTCTGGTTCGCGGGGCCTTCCTTGACGGCGTGCAGGAAGACGAGCGTGTCGCCGTGCTCTGTCGCATCGAGGTGCACGTTGGCGCAGGCCGCGAGTTCGTCCGCCAGCGCCGTCAATTCGAAGTAGTGGGTGGCGAAGAGCGTGTAGGCGCCGATCTCGCGACCTATGTGCCGGGCGCAGGCCCACGCGAGGGATAGCCCGTCGTAGGTGCTCGTGCCGCGGCCGATCTCGTCCATGAGCACCAGGCTGTCGCGCGTGGCGTTGTTCAGGATGTTGGCGGCCTCGGTCATCTCGACCATGAAGGTCGATCGCCCGCCCGCAAGGTCGTCCGCGGCGCCGATGCGGGTGAAGATGCGGTCCACCGGTCCGATCGTGGCGGACTCAGCCGGCACGTAGCTGCCGATCCCGGCGAGTATCACCACGAGCGCCGACTGTCGCATGTACGTGGACTTGCCGCCCATGTTGGGGCCCGTGACGACCAGCATGCGCCGGCCCTCGTGCAGCGACAGGTCGTTCGGCACGAATGGGCCGTCGAGGTTCTGCTCGACGACGAGGTGCCGTCCGCCCCGGATGTCGATGCGCGATTCGTCGCATAGCTCGGGCTTCACGAGGCGCAGCGAGACCGCGCGCTCCGCAAGGCATGCCAGCACGTCGAGGGAGGCGAGCGCCGCGGCCGAGGACTGCAGCCCCGGCAGCTGCTCGGTGAGGTGGTCGAGAAGTCCCTCGTAGAGCTCGCGCTCGCGGGCCAGCGCACGATCGCGCGCACCGAGCACCTTGTCTTCGAATGTCTTCAGCTCGTTCGTGATGTAGCGCTCTGCGTTCTTGACGGTCTGGCGACGCACCCAGTCGGCGGGCACCTGGTCGGCCTGGCTGCGGCTCACCTCGATGTAATAGCCCTGGACGCGGTTGTAGCCGAAGCGCAGGTTCGCGAAACCCGTGCGCTCCCGCTCGCGCGACTCGAGTTCGAGCAATGCCTCGTCGCTGTGCTCGCTGATGCGGCGCAGCTCGTCGAGGTCCGCGTCGTAGCCCGGGGCGATCACGCCGCCGTCGCGCAGCAGCGCGGGTGGCGAGGGAAGGATGGCGGTGGCGAGCAGGGCATGCACGTCCGGGTGCGAGCCCGCTGCCTGCGCGAGCTGCTGCAGGAGCGGGGAATCGACGCCTTGCAGCAGCTGCTGGAGTTCCGGCAGGCAGCCGAGCGCGTCGCGCAGTCCGGCCAAGTCGCGCGGGCGTGCCGAACGCAGCGCGACGCGAGCGAGGATGCGCTCGACGTCGCCGACGCGGCGCAGCAGCGCGTGCGCGGCTTCGTGCAGGCCGGTGTCCAGGAATGCCTCGATGGCCTGCAGCCGATGCTCGCGGGGTGATCGCGTCCTGAGTGGGCGCTGTACCCAGCGCCGCAGCTCGCGGCCTCCCATGGACGTCGCAGTTCGATCGAGCACGCCGACGAGCGTGTTCTCGCTGCTTCCCGAGAGGCTGCTGTCGAGCTCGAGGTTGCGGCGCGTGGCCGCGTCGAGCAGCAGGGCCTCGTCGCGCTCCTCGCAGCGCATGCCGCGCAGGTGTGGAAGCGCGGACTTCTGCGTGTCGCGGACGTACTGCAGCAGGCAACCGGCAGCGCCGATCGCGAGAGCACGCCCGGCGAGACCGAAGCCTGCGAGGTCGCGCGTCCCGAACTGGTCGCACAGCTGGCGCTCGGCGCTCGAGGCGTCGAAGTGCCACGGGGGGCGCTGCCGCACACAGGCGACGGAGGCTGCGATCGCGCGCGGGGCACCGTCTTCGGAGACGAGCAGCTCGGCGGGTCGCAGGCGCTCGAGTTCCGCGGACAAGGCTTCCGCGCCCGTGGCCTCCAGGGCATGAAACCGACCGCTCGACAGCTCGAGCCAGGCAAGGCCGAAGCGATCGGCCGCAGTGCAGAGTGCGGCGAGCAGCGTGTCGCGGCGCTCCTCGAGCAGCGCATCGTCCGTGACCGTGCCCGGAGTGACCACGCGCACCACACGCCGTTCCACCGGGCCCTTCGACTTGGCGGGGTCGCCAATCTGCTCGCAGATCGCGACGGACTCGCCGCGCCGCACGGCGCGCGCGAGGTAGGTGTCCACGGTCTGCACCGGCACGCCGGCCATCGGGATCGGTTCACCGCCTGACTGTCCTCGCGCCGTGAGCGTGATGTCCAGTACGCGCGCCGCCTTGCGCGCGTCCTCGAAGAAGAGCTCGTAGAAGTCGCCCATCCGGTAGAAGAGCAGCACGTCGGGGTGCTGCGCCTTGATGCGCAGGTACTGCTGCATGACCGGGGTGTGTCCGGCGAATGTGTCCGGCGCGGACGCGCTACCGTTGTCGGGCGTCGGTTTCAAGCGGTACTGGTCCCAGTGGTTAGACTCGTTGGTCCGCGAAGGTGCCGGGGCGGCTTCACGGGCCTGCATTCTCGCACGGCGACCACCGCCGCGTGGACCTTGCCCGGGTCAATGCGCGGGGCGTGACGCGGGCTCGGGGCCCGCGACGACTTCGACGGGCATGCGAGCGATCGCCTCGAAGTGTCGCTGCCTGCGCCGGATCGGCCACCAGTCGTAGAGGAAGATCTCCACCGGCCGCCAGAGCGCGACCCAGCCGATGATCAGCAATCCCTCCGCGACCACGACGTGGCTCCCGGCGGACAGCAGGGAACGGCGCAGCGTCAGGCAGGCGAAGAGGAATGCCAGGCCGATCGCGAGGCTTGCGAGGCCGCGCGCGAGCAGGCGGTGCAGTTCGTTGCGTGTCTGGCTGGCACGGTACGAGAAGTAGTTGCTGACGGCGTCAGGCAGCGTCCGCGCATCGCTTGAATCCGCGACGCCCGCCGGCAGGTGGATGCGCAGCTTCTTCGGTCGGCGGAGCCCGATCTCCCGGGCAGCCGCGTCGATGTAGTTCTCGGCTTCCGGATCGAGGTCCTTCTCGCGGAACGGCGCGGGATCGAGGTGACTGAACAGCTGGCGCACCTCGTGCAGCCGGATCTCTACGAGCCATACGCCGGATTCATTGCGGTATGCCGAGCGACCTGGCGAGGCGTACAAGGCCATGCCCGAAGTATACGTCCGGCGGCGGGCCGCGCCGGGGTCAGCGCAACCGGCGCGAGCGGCTCCCGTCGCCGCGCAGCGCCAGCAGCAGCGGTTCGAGCGACTGCAGGAGCTTCACGATGTCCCGAGCATCGAGATTCCGCACCGCCCGCGACAGCGCCCCTGTCCCCGGGCGACCGGCAGTGAGCGTCAGCGAATGTCCTCGCGCCGTGAGGTCGAGACTGACGTGCCTGCGATCCTCGGTCAGCCGCTTCCGCTGCACGAGTCCCTGTGCCTGCATGTCGCGCAGCAGGTTGCTAACGGTCGAGCGGTCGAGGTGCAACTCGTCCGCGAGGGCGGAGGGACTGATGCCCGGGCTCGCTGCGATCGCCGCGGCGGCGCGCAAAGCGGGCATCGACGCGCCGGCCGACCGTTCGCGCAGCCGCAGGTCGCGCCGCACGATGTCTACGAGGGAATGAAGCTCGGCCAGGAGCTCGGCTCGCGCGTCTCGGGCGGGCATGTCTCTGGTTTCTTTCGGTGTAGTTTTGTGACAAAATTATCCACCTCGAAGTCGCTGGTGACAAGTCCCGCGCGGATCCCCCGGCGACGAATCGCGTCACGGGAGGTGGTCATCCATGCACGAGCGGCGAACCTGGGCGGACGACAGCGACCTGCGTTTCCGGAGCTCCGAGCCGTTGACGCTCGGCGTAGAGCTGGAACTCGGGCTGGTCGAGCCGGAACGCATGGACCTTGCGCCGGGCGCGCCCATCCTCGTCGCGCTGCTTGCGCGCAACGGGCTCGCACGGCAGGTGAAGGCCGAGATCACTACGGCCATGATCGAGCTGAATTCGTCCGTCCACACGGGTGCGGCGTCGCTGAGGGAGGAACTCGCGGATCTTGCTTCCACGCTGGTGACTTACGCGCGCCGGTTCGACCTGTCGGTCATCGGCGGCGGCACGCACCCTTTCCAGGAATGGTCGGAACGCGAGATCTATCCATCCAGGCGCTTCCGCGAGGTCTCGGGGACGTACGGCTACCTCGCCCGGCAGTTCACGGTGTTCGGGCAGCACATCCACGTTGGCTGCGCGTCCGGTGACGACGCCCTGTACCTGACCCGCGCGTTGACGCACTTCACCCCGCATTTCATCGCGCTGTCCGCGGCGTCCCCATTCTGGCGCGGCGTGGATACGGGCTACGAGTGCTGCCGCCTGAACGTCGTGAGCGCATTCCCGCTGAGCGGCTGCGCGCCGCCGCTCGCGAGGTGGAGCGAATTCGAGCGGTTCGTGCGCGAGATGCGGCGACGCCAGGTCGTCCAGTCTCTCAAGGACTTCTACTGGGACGTTCGGCCGAAGCCGGAATTCGGCACTGTCGAAGTCCGCGTCTGCGACACGCCCGTCAGGGTGGACGAGGCCGTCGACATGGCCGCACTGGTCCAGGCGCTTGCGGCGGACCTCCTGGCGGAGCGGCGTTCCTTCGATGACGAGTACTTCGACTGGCTCCATGCTCGAAACAGGTTCCAGGCCTGCCGCTTCGGACTGCAGGCCGAACTCCTCGAGATCGGTGCCGCGGCGCCGGTCCCCTTGAGGGACGCCGTCCGCGGGCTGCTCGGGCGACTGCGACCAAGGTTCAAGGCCCTGGGAACGCTTCGCGAGCACGCGCGCCTGCTCGGGCGACTCGATGAGCGCAACCGCGGCGCCGCCTGGCTGCGCTCCCGTTTCGAGGCGACGAAGGACCTGCGCTCCGTCGTGAGCGAAATGACCCGCGACTTGCTCGCCGCCTAGCGGCCCGGCGCGAACACGCCAAGGTAGGCCGCCACGTAGCAACCGAGCAGGAAGGCCCCACTCCAGCGGTCGTGCTTGCGGCGCGCCCCTAGGAGCGCGCCGGCGACGAGCATGCCGATCGCCGCGAGGAGGGTGCCCCGCCATGCAAGCGTCGGGGTCACTCGTGTGGCGAAGAGCAGCGGCCCTGCGGCGATCGGCATGCTCGTCGCCGGCGCGCTCCTAGGGGCGCGCCGCAAGCAC
>VEPJ01000107.1:14606-24712 GCA_012026925.1 Gammaproteobacteria bacterium
AGCGGCCCTGCGGCGATGGCCAGCGAGGCATCCACGAGGCACGAACCGAACACGTCGCCGAGGGCCATGTCGCGCTCGCCGCGACGCAGCGCGGTGAGTTCGACCGCGACCTCCGGCAGCGACGTCGCGATAGACGCGCCGAAAAAGCTCAGCACGTATTCGGGGATTCCAACGCCCGACGATACTGCGGCGACGGCGCCGACCAGCACCGTGGACGCAGCCCCGACTACACCGAGCGCGAGGAGAACGACGATCGTATGCCCCGCCACCGAGCCCGCCTCGCCACGGGTCGGCGGCCTGAGTGGTCTCGCTCGCACGCCCAGGATCCAGGTCGCCGTGGCCGCGACGCCCCAGAACAAGAGCAGCGCCGCCGCGTCCATTCTGGTCAGCGTGCCGTCGCTGTAGAGCAGCGCGCTCAGCGCCAGGCCGGCTACCGTGAACGACGCCAGCAACCACGCATTGCGGCGCTCGACGACGATGGCGACCCCGGCCATGAAGGGAAAGAGCCCGAGCCCGAACGTGATCTGTGTGAAGACCGAACCCGTGGCGTCGCCCAGCGTGATGTCGCCGTGCCCGGAGTAGGCCGCCACGATCGAGTTGACGATTTCCGGGATGTCGGTGCCGACCGCCAACAGGGTCATCCCGACCAGGAACGGAGGAGCGCCGACTGCGTGCGCGACGGCGCTGGCGCGGCCAATCGCGATCCGGCTCCCGATCGCCATGACGACCGCGCTCGCGCACGCGGCCAGGACCCAGAGCGCAAGCGTGGGGTTCGGCATCAGGCGACGCCGCCGATCACTTGACAAGCATCACGGGCACGGTGGCGAGGTGCACCACGCTCTGGGCGACGGACCCCAGTACGGCGGCGCCGAGCCGGCCGTGTCCGTGGGTGCCCATCACGATCCAGTCGCAGCCGATCTCCGTCGCGCGACGGGCAATCACCTCGGCAGGCTGCCCGTCCAGTTGCTCGAGTTCGAACTCGACGCTCGCACCACGCAGCGCCTCGCCGGCCGCGTCGAGGATCCCTCGGACCTCGCCGGCCGCCAGTTCGCGCATGCGTTCCTCGCCTGCGTAGACCTCCACTTCACCGTACACGTTCACCGGAGGCACGACTGCGAGCACGTGCAGCCGCGCGCCGCCCAGCGCCAGCGCCTGTCGCGCGGCAAATTCGAGAGCCCGGAGGGCGCTGTCGGATCCATCCAAGGCGACGAGTAGCGTGCCCATGGCTCACCTCGCTTCCCGGGTGACACCCAGCGGTACGCAACAACATTAGCCGACCCGGGCCGCGCCGGCAGCTTAGGTAAATACACGACTCGCTGCGCCGCCCCCGTGGTGCAAGCATTGGACGAGTAGCCGTTGCATTCACGGGCATGGCGGGCGCGGCAGCGCCGCGCAGGAGGCTACGATGGCAGCAAGCAAGCCGGTACGGACCATTCTGGCGGCGGTTGCGGACCCCGAGGCTGGAGCCCAGCTTGCGGCGCGCAAGGCGATCGAGCTGGCCTGGCTCTTCGGCGCAGACGTCGTGCTCTACCACGCTTCCTACGAGCCTTCGCTCGGCGGAGGAGCGTTCTTCGACTCGCTACGGCTGGCCGCCGCGCGTCGCGAGCGGGTGGCGCGCGCCACCCGCCAGCTCGAGGAAGTTGCGGCCTCGCTCGCGGAATCCGAGATCACTGTCCGGGTGCGTGCCGAGTGGCAGCGGGAGATACCGGAGGCGATCGCGCGGGCCGCGACGCGCGAGGGGGCTGACCTCGTTACCGCCGAGCCGCGCTATCGTGCGACGCGGCGCCGTCGCGCCCTGTCGCGGACTGACTGGGAAGTCGCCCGGCTGTGCCCTGCGCCGTTGTTGCTGGCCCGCAGTGCCGCCCCGTACTCGAAGCCGAGCATCATCGCCGCCGTGGACCCTGGCGGCCACGGCTTGAGGATCTCCGCGCTCGATGCCGGGATCGTCGGCGTCGCGGCGGCGCTGGCCGAGGTCACCGACGGGGCGGTTCGCGTGATCCACGTCCTGAGGGATCCGCCGCTGTCGCTCGCCGTCCGGCCGTCGCGGGTTCGCGGCGAGCGGCGCCGGGTACGTGCCATGGTTCGCCACCTCGCCGAGGGCGCGGGCCTCGCGCAGCGCGCCGCTCGACTGGTCGAAGGCGACCCGGTGGATGCGCTTCTCGACCAGGTGAGCAGGGAAAGTGCGGATGTGCTCGTGCTCGGTACCGTCGCGCGCGGACCGCTGGGTCGCCTGCTGATCGGCAGCACGACGGAGCAGTTGATGCACCTCGCGCCCTGCGACCTGCTGCTGGTGAGGCCGGACGGGCCCAGCCTGGGACGCGGCGCCTGACAAAAACGCCAGCCCCCTCGCGGAGGCTGGCGCCGGATCGGGCGGCGGCTACGAACGCACGCCCGTCGTGTCTACTTCTTCTCGTCGACCGACACCGCAGCCGACTGTCCCGCGCGGAACGGGTACCGCGCGAACAGCTTGTCCACCGCCGCCGCGATTGCCGCTTCGCGATTCTTCATCGCCTCTTTCGAGACGACGCCCTCGATGCTGCTCTGGAACACGGCCTGCCGCTTTTCCCGGTCGACGACGTCCATAACCAGCGTCCCGACGTTGTAGCGACGGGTCGTGACCTGCTGGCCACCCCAGCCGCCGTAGGGCGCGCCGTACCATCCGTAGTAGCCCCAGCCCGGCCCGTAGTAGGGCGCGGGCACGGACTCGACGTCGGTCTTCTCCTCGATCTTTCCCTTGAAGTTGATCACGAGGTCGGGCTTGTCGCTCAGCGTGTAGCCTCGCAGCTCCATCTGGCGGGTCGCTTCCTTCTGCATCGTCTGCAGCGCGAGCGACTTGAATTCGGTGCTGTCCGGACCGACCTGGGCGACGAAGCCGAAGGTGCGGAACTTGCCGAAGTCCACGGCCTTGTCGTAGTCGGACTGGACCGACGGGCCCGAGGCGCAGCCGGCGAGCAGCGCCACGGTGGCGGCGCATGCCAGCAACCTCAAACGAAGGTTGAGCATGGCGTTTCGTCCGGTTACATGCTGCCCGGCGTCTTGGTCACGATCGGGATCGAGGCGGCGGCCGCGACATCGAGCAGCGCCTGGATCTTGTTCTCGACCTGGACGAACTGGAACACCTTGACGGCCGGGATCTGCTTGTCGAGCTTGTCGGCGTACTTCTTGAGCAGCTTGAGGCGCTCCTCGCGGAGCTTGAAGGCCTGCGCCATGATGTCCTTCGACTCCGCGTCCGTCATTCCGCCGAAATCGGCGACGAAGAGCCGGTTGCTCAGGTTGGTGCCGGCCGTATAGAGCTTGGTCGACTCGGCCTGGTACTCGTCGTACACCGGCGTGAACTTGGCGAGCTGCTTGTCGTTGAGCTGCAGGGTGGCAAGCACGACCTGCCGCTTGTCCTTCTGCACCGCGGCGATGAGCTCCTGGGTGTTGGCGAGTTCCTTGGCTCCGACCGAGTCGGCGGCAAAAGTAGTTGGCGTGGTGCCGAGCGCGACGACGGCGGCGAGCGCCAGGAGTGTCTTCTTCATGTCTCGTTCCTTTGCTTTGGGTCTGGAAAATCCTGCTGGCGCGTTCAGCGCGCCAGCGGGACGATGGTGTAAAGGTTGCGTCGCATCAGGTTCGTGATGCGGGATTCGATCTGCGCGTAACGCAGCGCTTTCCTGCCGGGCAGCGCGTCGGCGATCTTCCTCGTGTATTCGTCGCGCAGCTCGAGCTGCTTTCTCTCGATCGTCAACTTCTCGTCGAGTAACTTCAATGCCTCGGCATCGGTCATCTTGTCGTACTTGGCGGCGAAATCGTTCACCAGCGCGACGAGCCGCGCGTCAAGCTTCTCGCGCTCGGCCTCGTACCTGTCATAGATCGGCCAGAAGCTCGCGCTCTCGGCCTCCGTCAGGTCGAGGTTGTCCGCGTAGATGGCACGCCGGTCGCTCTGGACCTGCTTGAGCAGGACCTGCTCGTCGGAGTTCAGGGAGATCTTCTCCCTTGCCTGGGAGGCAAGCGGCAGCGCGGCCAGGACCAGGGCCATGGCCAACGGGGCAATTCTCATGAAGCGAGGCCTCGGAAGGGTTGGGGCGGACACGGTAGGGCAGGCCCCCCGCTGCTGTCCAGAGGCGACTAGAATCACCCGCATGACCCCTCCCACCGACGCCGACATCCACGCGCTCGCGGCCAGAGTCGCCGAGCGACTGCTGGGGCAGGGGCGGCGCCTCGTGGTCGCGGAGTCGTGCACGGGAGGGTGGGTCGCCAAGGCCTGCACCGACCTCGCGGGCAGCAGCCGATGGTTTCTCGGGGGCGCGGTGGCGTACGCCAACGAAGTCAAGATCGGGGTCGTGGGCGTTCGCAGCGATACCCTCGGGCGCGACGGCGCGGTGAGCCAGGGCGTGGTCCGCGAGATGGCGACAGGAGCACTCGAGCGATTCGGCGGCGAGGTGGGGCTCGCGGTGAGCGGAATCGCGGGACCGGACGGCGGATCGCCCGGAAAGCCCGTCGGCACCGTGTGGTTCGCCTGGTCGGTGCGTCACGACGACCGATTCGAGGTCCGTACGTCGTTCGAGCAGTTCGCTGGGGACAGGGAGGCGGTTCGCAGGCAGGCGGTCGCGGCGGCGCTCAGGGGCGTGCTGGAGGTATGACCGAGCCGAGCCGGCGGCTGTTCTTCGCGCTCTGGCCCGATGCTCCGACGCTCGAAGCGGTACTGGCGGCATTGCGCCGGAACCTGCCGCGCGGGATCGGACGGGCACAACGCCCCGATCAGTTGCACCTGACGCTGGAGTTCCTCGGGAGCGTCCCCGAGTCGCGTCTGCAGGAAGTCCTCGATGCCGGTGCGGCACTTTCGGGAAGGACGCCGCGATTCGAAATCGTGTTCGACAAGGTGGAGCACTGGAAGCGTCCGGAGGTGCTGTGCCTCACGGCCAGCGCCACGCCCGAGCCGCTCGCGGCCTTCGTGCAGGCGCTGCGGTCGGAGCTCCTTGCGCGCGGCTTCGAGCCGGAGAAGCGGCCATTCAAGGCACACCTCACGCTGGCCCGCAAGGTGCGACGTCCGCCGCCGCTCGCGACGCTGCAGCCGCTCCCGTGGCCGGCCGGCGAGTTCTCGCTGGTCGAGTCCACGACGGACCCGTCCGGCTCGCGCTACGGGACGCTGGCCACCTGGCCGCTCGCGTCCTGAGCGCGGGCCGCGTGAGCAGGCTCACGCCATGAGCCTGGCTCGCGAGAAAGTACTGATTCAGATCAATTTTTCGTCCGGCGGACGCAGGTCCCCCTGTGGAATAATGCGCGCCTTCCCGGATTCCCACTCTTGACCGAGCCCGAGGGCTCCACGGGTACAGCAATGGAAGACAACCGCAAGAAGGCGCTGGTCGCAGCGCTCGGCCAGATCGAGAAGCAGTTCGGCAAGGGCTCGGTCATGCGCCTTGGCGACGCCAGCGCCACGTACGACGTCGAGACGGTTTCCACCGGCTCGCTCGGACTCGACATCGCGCTCGGCGTCGGTGGCCTGCCTCGTGGCCGCGTCGTCGAGATCTATGGCCCGGAGTCGTCAGGCAAGACCACGCTCGCGCTCACGGCGATCGCCGAAGTGCAGCGCCAGGGGGGCACCGCCGCGTTCGTGGATGCCGAGCACGCGCTCGATCCGGCCTATGCCGAGAAGCTCGGCGTCAACGTGAACGACCTGCTCGTTTCGCAGCCGGACACCGGCGAGCAGGCTCTGGAGATCACCGACATGCTCGTGCGCTCCGGCGCCGTGGACATCGTCGTGGTGGACTCGGTGGCGGCGCTCACGCCCAAGGCGGAAATTGAGGGCGAGATGGGCGAGATGCAGGTCGGCCTGCAGGCGCGCCTCATGTCGCAGGCGCTGCGCAAGCTCACGGGCAACATCAAGCGCTCGAACACCATGGTCGTCTTCATCAACCAGATCCGCATGAAGATCGGCGTGATGTTCGGCAACCCCGAGACCACCACGGGCGGCAACGCGCTCAAGTTCTACGCCTCGGTGCGCCTCGACATCCGCCGCATCGGCGCGATCAAGTCGGGCGAGGAGGTCGTCGGCAACCAGACCCGCGTCAAGGTCGTCAAGAACAAGGTCGCTCCGCCGTTCCGGGAGGCCGAGTTCGAGATCATGTACGGCACCGGCATCTCGCGCGAAGGCGAGATCATCGAGCTCGGCGTGCTGCACAACCTGATCGAGAAGTCGGGCTCCTGGTACAGCTACAAGGGTGAACGCATCGGCCAGGGCAAGGACAACGTGCGCACCTATCTCCAGCAGCACAAGGACACGGCGCGCGAGATCGAGGACGCGCTCAGGTCCAAGTTGCTGCCGGCGCGCAAGGGCGAGGCGGCCAAGGGTGAGGCGGCCGAGGAAGCCTGATTCCGAGCCTGCCGAGGCGGACGAGCGCGCGGTCCGCACCGCCGCGCTCGCGCTGCTCGCGGGCCGGGACTTCGGTCGCGTCGAGCTCGCCAGGCGCCTCGAGCGCCGAGGCTATCCGGAGACCGTCGTCGAGGCCGTGATCGCCGGCCTCGTGGCCGAGCGCCTGCTCTCCGAATCCCGTTTCATCGAGCAGTTCATCCGCATGCACGCCGGGCGCGGGCATGGGCCGCTGCGCATCCGGGCAGAGCTCCGCGAGCGCCGGATAGCGGACGCGGAGATCGATGCGGGGCTGGATGCTGCCGGCGAGGACTGGACTGCCATCGCACGCGAGACGCGGCGCAAGCGCTTCGGGGCCGCCGGCCCGGCGGACTACCGCGAGCGTGCAAGGCAGGGGAAATTCCTGCAATATCGCGGGTTTACCTCCGAGCAGATCCGGGCCGCGCTCGGCCCGGGCGACGATATCGACCCATGACCAAGATGCGCGATCCGCAAAAGCAGATGAGCAGCGCCGAGCTGCGCGCCGCCTTCCTCGACTTCTTCAAGGGCCACGGCCACACGGTCGTGCCGTCGAGCTCGCTGGTGCCGGGCAACGACCCGACGCTGCTCTTCACCAACGCCGGCATGGTCCAGTTCAAGGACGTGTTCCTCGGCAAGGACCACCGCAGCTACGTGCGCGCGGCGAGCTCGCAGCGCTGCGTGCGTGCGGGCGGCAAGCACAACGACCTCGAGAACGTGGGTTACACGGCCCGCCACCACACGTTCTTCGAGATGCTGGGCAATTTCAGCTTCGGCGACTACTTCAAGCGCGAGGCGATCCGCTACGCCTGGGATTTCATCACCGGCACGCTCGGCCTCCCGCCGGAGCGCCTGTGGGTGACTGTCTACCAGGAGGACGACGGCGCGGCCGAGATCTGGCTCAAGGAGATCGGCGTCGACCCCGGCCGCTTCACGCGCATGGGGATGAAGTCGAACTTCTGGGCGATGGGCGACACCGGCCCCTGCGGCCCGTGCAGCGAGATCTTCTACGATCACGGCCCCGGCATCGAGGGCGGCCCCCCGGGTTCTCCGAACGAGGACGGCGACCGCTACGTCGAGATCTGGAACCTCGTGTTCATGCAGTTCGATCGCTCGTCCGACGGCAAGATGACGCCGCTGCCCAAGCCGTCGGTGGACACCGGCATGGGCCTCGAGCGCATCGCGGCCGTGATGCAGGGCGTGCACAGCAACTACGACATCGACCTGTTTCGCCACCTCATCGTCGAGGCGGCCCGGCTCACCGGGGCGAAGGACCCGAAGTCGAACTCGCTGCGCGTCATCGCGGACCACATCCGCGCGTGCTCGTTCCTCATCGCCGACGGCGTGCTGCCATCGAACGAGGGACGCGGCTACGTGCTCCGGCGCATCATGCGCCGCGCCATCCGCCACGGCTTCATGCTCGGCCAGCGCGAGCCGTTCTTCCACGCCCTGGTGCCGGCCCTCGACGAGGAAATGGGTGCCGCGTATCCGGAGCTGCGCACGCAGCGCGCGCACATCGAGCGCGTGATCCGGCAGGAGGAGGAGCGCTTCGCCGAGACGCTCGCGCAGGGCATCGCGCTGCTCGACGGCGCGATCGGCAAGCTGTCGGGCAAGGAGATCCCCGGCGAGACCGTGTTCCGCCTCTACGACACCTACGGCTTCCCGGTGGACCTCACGAACGACATCGCGCGCGAGCGGGGCCTCACGATCGACGAGGCGGGGTTCGAGGCGTCGATGGACGAGCAGCGCGCCCGGGCGCGCGCCGCGAGCAAGTTCGGCGTGGGCCTCCGCGCCGACGTCAAGGTCGAGGGCCAGACCAGGTTCACGGGCTACCCGACTGAGCGCGGCGCGGGCCGCATTCTCGAGCTCTTCCGCGGCAAGGAGCCCGTGCAGGAACTCGGCGCTGGCGACGACGGGCAGGTGGTGCTCGACGCCACGCCGTTCTACGCCGAGAGCGGCGGACAGGTCGGCGACCGCGGGGTGATCACCGCGGGCGGAGCGAAGTTCGTCGTTGCCGACACGCAGAAGCTCGGCAAGGCGCACATTCACATCGGCAAGCTCGAGTCCGGCGCGCTCCACGTCGGCGACACCGTGCAGGCCGAGGTCGACCATTCGCTTCGCCAGGCGACGCGGCTCAACCACACTGCGACGCACCTGCTGCATGCGGCGCTGCGCAGGGTGCTCGGCACGCACGTGACGCAGAAGGGCTCGCTCGTGTCACCAGAGCGCCTGCGCTTCGACTTCGCCCACTATTCCGCGGTCACGCCGGACGAACTGCGCGAGATCGAGCGGCTCGTGAATGCCGAGATCCGCGCCAATGCAGAGGCGGAGACGAAGCTCATGAAGTTCGACGAGGCCGTCGCGAGCGGTGCGATGGCCCTCTTCGGCGAGAAGTACGACGAGGAAGTGCGCGTGCTGCGCGTCGGCGAGTTCTCGACCGAGCTCTGCGGCGGGACTCACGCGAGCCGCGCGGGAGACATCGGGTTCTTCAGGATCCTGAGCGAGGGCGGCATCGCGGCCGGCGTGCGCCGCATCGAGGCCGTGACCGGCGACGCGGCCTTCGAGTTCGTGGTCGAGACGGACCACAAGCTCAAGGACGTCGCCGGCATGCTGAAGGCAACTCGCGACGACGTCGAGGAAAAGGTGCGCCACCTGCTCGAGCGCAGCCGCCGCCTCGAGAAGGAAGTCGCGCAGCTCAAGGACAAGCTCGCGAGCGGCCAGGGCCGCGACCTGGCCGGCGATGCTGCCACGGTCGGGGCTGCGAAAGTCGTCGCCACGCGCGTCGAGGGCGCGGATGCGGCGGCGCTGCGCAACGCCGTGGATCAGTTGAAGAACAAGCTCGGGAGCGCCGTCATCGCATTGGGGTCCGTTGACTCCAGCGGCAAGGTCCTGCTGATCGCCGGGGTCACGCCGGACCTGACCGGCAAGGTCAAGGCGGGCGAACTCGTGAACTTCGTCGCACAGCAGGTCGGTGGCAAGGGCGGCGGCCGGCCAGACCTCGCGCAGGCCGGTGGCACCGATCCCGACAAGCTCGATGCGGCCCTGGGCAGCGTGCTGGGCTGGCTCGAGCAGCGCCTACCCTGAATGGGTGAGATCTGGACTCACCCGACAATACCGTCGCAACGGCCTGCCCGCCTTGATGAGTTTTGCGGGGGTGCGGTATCTTTGCGCCTCTGCTGATGGTCGTCCCTGAACGGGCGGCTCACCAGCGAAGGTGGTGGGGCGGCTCCGGCGGAGCGAGGAACAAGAATTGCGCCGGGCTGTCGAAGACCTTGTGGCGCGCAGGGAAATTCGCGCGCGCTGTCGTTGGAAAGCGGCCGCATTGGCCAGGAGCTCAGGATGCTTATTCTCACGCGCCGCGTGGGGGAAACCGTCATGATCGGGAACGACGTGACCGTCACCGTCCTCGGCGTGAAGGGCAACCAGGTGCGGATCGGCGTCAATGCGCCGCGAGACGTTGCCGTTCACCGCGAGGAGATCTTCGAGCGCATCAAGCGCGAAGAGCAGGAAGGCGTCTCCGGCCGCCCTGCGAAATCCGGCAACGGACAAGGCTCGTTCCCTGACTGACGCGGGCCCCGGCATCGGCCGGGCCTCCCCTTGAAATTGAGTCGGTGGGGCCCCCGGGGCCGGTCCGGCTTTACGTCGGCGCCCCGTACGGCTATCCTTCGCGGCTCTCTGCAAGCCGGAGAGATGGCCGAGTGGTCGAAGGCGCGCCCCTGCTAAGGGCGTAAGGGTCAAA
>VEPJ01000005.1 GCA_012026925.1 Gammaproteobacteria bacterium
GCCCTACTTCATCTCGATGCTGGACGGCGAGCCGTTCGGGATGGCCGGGTTGTGGGAGTCGTGGCGGGATCCCGCGAGCGGCGAGCCGCTCGAGTCGTGCTGCATCGTCACGACGTCGCCGGCTGCGGCGGTCGCGCACGTGCACGACCGGATGCCCGTGATCGTCCCGCCCGGCGCCTACGTGGAGTGGCTCGCCCCGAAGAACGGCGACGTCGAGCGGCTAGACCGGCTGCTGGTGCCGTGGGCGGCCGGCGGACTCGCGGCGCGTCCCGTCGGTCGACGGGTCAACGACGCGCGCAACCAGGGTTCCGATCTCGTCGAGCCGCTTGGCAGTGCGCGGGACGGCGCATAGAGTCGCTGCCGTATGCATCCCGCTGCCACGCATTCCAGTGCTCGTGCGACCCTGCGCCTGCTGCGCGCCGCGGCCGCCTGCTGCGTGGCGCTGTGGCTCGCGGGCTGCGGCATGAGCCTGCTGTACCCGCGCCTCGATTCGATCGTTGCCTATTACATCGAGGACCTCGTCACGCTCGACGCGTCGCAGTCGAGGCAGCTCGAGCATACGCTCGCGGCAGACCTCGCGTGGCATCGCGACTCGGAACTGCACCGGTACGCGGACTTCCTGCGCGGCCTCGCCTCGTCGATCGAGGGCGGTCCCGACAGCGCCGCATGGACGCAGGCGAGCCGCCAGACGGAGCAATACTGGCGCGACATCTTCGCGCAGGCGGCTCCGGGCTACGCCGCGGTCGCGGCGACGCTCTCCGACGCACAGGTCGCGGAACTGCTGGCCAACCTCGAGAAGCGGGACGAGGAGAGGTGGCGCGAGTTTGCCGACCGCACGCCCGAGGAACGCCTGGGGCAGCGCGAGAAATCGATGCGGCGCGCGGTGGAGCGATTCACCGGCAAGCTCACGGACGGCCAGCGCGCGCTCGTCCGCGACTATGCGATGCGCACCCGGACGTTCATGCCGGAGTGGCGCGAGAACCGGCGCGTGTGGCGGCAGGCGCTTGCGGAGGCGCTGGCCGACCGGCGCTCCGGGCCACCGTTCGCAGCCCGCATGCAGCAGCTCATCGCCGAGCCCGACACGCTGTGGACCCAGCAATACCGGGCGGCCATCGAGGGCCGGCGCGAGGAGATCGACGCGCTGCTCGCCGAGCTCGACGGGAGCCTCACACCCGGGCAGCGCGGCACGGCGCGCAAGCAGATGCTCGCGCTCGCCGACGAGCTGCAGGAGCTCGCGCGCAAGCGCGGCTGAGCTGCGCGAGCCCTCCCATGGCGCAGTACGACGGCAAGATCTTCGGCATCGGCTTCTACAAGACCGGGACCACCACGCTGTTCGAGGCGCTGCGGATCCTCGGCTACCACACCGTGAACGGCGACAAGCCAGGCAGCTATCCGGGCGCGGACGACGGCGAGACGCTCATCCGGCAGATCGATGCCGGCGACTTCCGGCTGCCGACGTTCGAACAGTTCGACGCGTTCACCGACAACCCGTATTTCCGCATCTGGCGCGAGATCTACGCGCAGTTTCCGGGCGCCAGGTACATCCTCACGGTCCGGGACGAGGCAGCCTGGATCGCGAGTTGCGTGACCTTCTACCGCGACCGTCGAATCCGCCCGATGCGCGTGTGGATGTTCGGCAACCACGCGGACCCGTCCCGGGACGCCGCCAGCCGGCAGGCCTGGCTCGACGCCTACCGTGCGCACAACGCGGCCGTGCGCGAATTCTTCGCCACCCGCCCGGACCAGTACCTCGAGCTCGATCCGACGCGCGAGCCCGGCTGGGATCGTCTCTGCGCTTTCTTCGGCGCGCCGATTCCGGTACAGCCGTGGCCTCACGCGAATGCCCGCAAGCGCAATCGCCCGTGGCGCCGGGTCTGGCGCCAGCTGCGTCGCAGCCTCGGGCTCGAAGCGGGCCTGCCCGACGACCCGGACCGGGAGCGCGACGCACCGTGACCAGCCAACGTCTCCTGCTGCAGGACCCGCCGCTCGGGTTCGTGATCGGCAACCGGCTCGAACTCCTGCCGCCCGTGACCTGGGTGCGCCGGCTGCGCCGGCCGCGCCAGGCGGACGTGTTCCTGCTCTCCTACCCGAAGACCGGGCGCACGTGGCTGCGGGTCATGCTGGGCCAGCTGCTCGCACTGCGCTGCGGCCACCCGGAACTTGCGCAGGTCGAGCTCGGGGCGCGCATGCCGCGGTTCGCAGGCGTGCCGCGGATCCTCGCCAAGCACGACGGCATGCCGCAGAAGAAGACCGCCGCCGAGATCAACCCGGACCGCAGCGAATTCGCCGGCTGCCGGGTGATCGTGCTCGTGCGCGACCTGCGCGACACGGTGGTGTCCAATTACTTCCAGGTGACCCGCCGCGAGCACCGCTTCGAGGGCGACATCTCGACGTTCCTGCACTGGCCGCGCGGGTCGTTCGAAGGGATGCTCCGCTACTACAACGTGTGGGCAAACCAGCGCCATGTCCCGCGGGGCTTCCTGCTCGTCCGCTACGAGGACCTGCACGAGGACACGGCGCGCGAACTGCGCCGCGTCGCGTCGTTCCTCGATCTCGGGCCAGTGTCCGACGCGACGATCCGCTCGGCCGTCGAGCACGGCAGTTTCGGCTCCATGAAGCAGCGCGAGGCGGCCCGGCCCGCGGACGGCACCCCGCTCGCCGCAGGCCGGGCGGGCGATGCCGAGTCCTTCAAGACGCGACGCGGCAAGATCGGCGGCTACGTGGACTACCTCTCGCAGGACGACGTCGCCTGGCTCAACCGCCGCATCGATACCGAGCTCGACCCGTACTACGGCTACAGTTCGGCGCCGCTGCCGCGGCCGCTCACCTGATCCTGACCGCGCCTTCATGACGACCCGCATCGACCTCATCGCCAACGTCCACGTCATGAAGACGGGCGGGCAGACGATGTGCGACATCCTGCGCCAGTCGTTCCCCGGGCGGCACTGCGACATCCAGGTGAAAGGCGTCGCCACCGCGGACGACCTGCGCTTCGCGCGCCGCTTTTATCCGCGCCTGAGGAGCATCGCAGGCCACGGCGTCGTGCCGCTCAGCAACCTTGCCGAAGCGTGCGACTCGATCCGTTTCTTCGCGTTCCTGCGCGATCCGGTCGAGCGCTGCGTCTCGCACTACCAGTACCGGCGCAACAAGGACGAGACGTCCGACTTCGAGCCGTGGCTCGAGAAGTTCGCCAACTACCAGGTGCGCTTCCTGTCGCGGACGCACACCCAGCCGGATCCGTGGGCCGTTCCGCCGGACGCGGATCGCGCGATCGAGGCCATCGAGCGCCACGTGGGGTTCGTCGGCCTGCAGGAACGCTTCGACGAGTCGCTGGTGATGCTCCGGCGCTGGGCGGACGACCGTGAGCTCGACATCGAGTACCGGTCGCGCAACGTCGCGGCGAAGAGCACGATCCGCAAGCAGCTGCTCGGCGACCCGCGCATCGTCGAGCTCATCCGCGCGCACCACGCCGAGGACGAGAAGCTCTACCGCTACGTGCGGGAGACCGTGTACCCGCGGCAGGTCGCGCAGTACGGCGCCGGGCTGGCCGACGACGTCGCGGCGTTGCGCGCGAAGCTGCCGGCCCCGCAGCGCAGGATGGTGGCGCGTGCGCTCGCCAGCGTGAAGCGGGGTCTCGTGTACAAGCCGCTCGCGCGAAGAAGGGGATAGCGGTTAGCGGTTAGCGGATAGCAGGAGGGGTCGCCGCTCCCTCGGGCGATGCGGCCCGTCTGCCTATCCGCTATCCGCTGATCACTATCCGCTTTATTACTCGGCTTCTTCCTGCGGCTTGAACGCCGCCACCAGCTCCTGCTGCTTGCGCGCCGGGACCGGGTCGTAGTGGCTCAGGTCCATGGTGTAGGTGCCTTCGCCGCCGGTGATGGCCTTGAGCCGCGACAGGTAATCCTGCAGCTCCGCGAGCGGCACCGTCGCCGAGATCTGCGCGCGGCCGCCCGGCAGCGTGTCCTGGCCGCTGATCCGCGCGCGCCGCGTGGACAGGTCGCTCGTCACGTCGCCGATCGAGGCGGCCGGCGTCGAGATCTCGACCTTGACGATCGGCTCGAGCACGATGGGTGCCGCCTCCCTGATCGCCGCGATGAACGCCTTCTTGCCGGCTGCGACGAACGCCACTTCCTTCGAATCCACCGCGTGGTGCTTGCCGTCGTACACGCTGACGCGCACGTCCTGCAGCTCGAAGCCGGCGATCGCGCCGTCGGTGAGCACCTGGCGCACACCCTTCTCGACGGCGGGAATGAACTGGTTGGGGATCGCGCCGCCCACGACGTCGTCCACGAACTCGAAGCCCGAGCCGCGCGGCAGCGGCTCGATGCGCAGGTACACCTCGCCGAACTGGCCCGCGCCGCCCGTCTGCTTCTTGTGACGGTGATGGCCCTCGGCCGGGCGGGTGATCGTCTCGCGGTACGGTACGCTCGGCGGCGCCGTCTTCACGGCGACCCCGTAGCGTTCCTGCATCCGCTGCAGCATCACTCGCAGGTGCAGGTCACCGAGCCCGTAGAGCACCGTTTCGTTCTGCACGGTGTGGTGCACGACGCGCACGCACGGGTCCTCCGCCACCATGCGGTGCAGGGACTCCGACACCTTCTGTTCGTCGCCGCGCTTCTCGGCGCGGATCGCCACGCCGAGCATCGGCGGCGGGAAGTTCACGGACTTCAGGTGATGGTGATCCTCGTCGTGCGAGTCGTGGAGCACGGCGTCGAAGTGCAGCTCGTCGATCTTCGGCACGGCGCAGATGTCGCCCGGGATGGCCTGCGCGATCTCGATGTGCTCCTTGCCCTGCAGCTGGAAGAGGTGCGCGATCTTGATCGGCTTGCGCGCGTCGCCGACGAACAGCTGCGCACCGGCCTTCACCGTGCCCTGGTGCACGCGGAAGATGCCGA
>VEPJ01000231.1 GCA_012026925.1 Gammaproteobacteria bacterium
CCACGACGATGAACGGCAGCGGCTCGACCAGCGGTACGGAGTCCGGATCGCCATCCGGCGGCAGGCGCTTCATCTCGAGCGGGTCGCGCATCGGCGTGCCGGCCTCGGCCAGGTCCTTCACCTTGCGGTTGAAACCCGCGAGATTGCGCACGCCGGCGGCAGCCATGAGCTGGTAGCGCCGCTCCATCTCGGCGACGCACCAGCGCAGCGCGTTCGCCGCCTGCTTCATGTCGGTCACGACCGGCACGAGCAGGTGCGGGATGCCCTCGTACACCGAGAGCTCCAGCATCTTCGGGTCGATCATGATCAGGCGCACCTGGTCCGCCGACGACTTGTAGAGCAGCGACAGCACCATCGCGTTCACGGCCGTGGACTTGCCCGAGCCGGTGGTGCCGCCCACCAGCAGGTGCGGCATGCGGGCGAGGTCGGCCACGACCGGGTTGCCGCCGATGTCCTTGCCGAGCACCAGCGCGAGCGACGACGCCATGTCGTCGTAGGCCTTCGACTTGATGATCTCGCCGAGCGTCACGATCTCGCGCGACTCGTTCGGGATCTCGAGGCCCATCGTCGACTTGCCCGGGATGACCTCGACGATCCGGACACTGACCGCGGAGAGGGCGCGGGCGAGGTCCTTCGCGAGGTGCGAGATCTGCGCGACTTTCACCCCCGGCGCCGGACGCAGCTCGAAGCGCGTGATCACCGGGCCGGGGTGCACCTCGACGACCTCGGCCTCGACGCCAAAGTCACGCAGCTTGAGCTCGACGAGGCGCGACATCGCTTCGAGCGCCTCGGGCGAGTACCCGCCGTGCCGCGGCGGCGCGTCGTCGAGCAGCGACAGCGCCGGAAGCTCGGTCGAGCCCGGCCTCTCGAACATCGAGACCTGCTTTTCCTTCTCGACGCGCTCGCTCTTCTCCACCTTGGGCGCGGGGATCTCGATCTTCGGCGGCTTGCGCTCCGCCGCCTTCTTCTGCTCCTCGCGCACGACCTCCTGCCGCGCCTGCTTCACCTCGCGCCCGACCTTCACGTCCTGCGCCGTGGCGATGCGCGCCCTGGCCAACGCGATGCCGGCGAGCACGCCGCGCCCGATGCGGTCCATCGTCGCGAGCCAGGATATGCCGGTGAAGAGCGAAACCGAGCCGAGCCAGGTCGCGAGCAGCAGCAGCGTCGCACCCAGGAAACTCAGCGACTTTGCCAGCCCGTCGCCGACGAGCGCGCCGAGCAGGCCGCCCGCCGTGTTCGGCAGCGAGCCGCCGGAGAAATGCAGCGTCGCGAGCCCGCAGCTCGAAGCGAGCGCGAGCACGAAGCCGAGCGCACGCAGGCCGGTGGTGCGACGATCGAGCGGCTCGGCGCTCTTGCGCTCCTGGAACAGCGTCCAGCCCGCGAACCCGAGCATGACCGGGAACAGGAACGCCGGTGCCCCGAACAGCACGAAGAACAGGTCGGACAGCCACGCACCGAACGGACCGATCAGGTTCGTCACCGGGCCCGGCTGGCCGGTCGAGGAAAAGGCGGGATCGGCGCGGTCGTAGCTGGCGAGCGCGACGAACAGGATCAGCCCCAGGGCGCCGAAGATCCAAAGCGCGCTCTCGCGCAACCCGCGGGCGACGATCGCGGCCTGCGCCGCCTCGCCCCGTTTCGATTCCTGCCTAGGCACCCGAGATCACCTGAAAGCTCAATACTTTCGCGTAACCGTATGAAGTTGCGAAGATTACCGGGATGGCGCAAGGACCGCTACAACGTCGGGCGGGCCGGCCGGCCCTGGGCTGGCAGCGAGCGCTTTGCCGACCGGCGGGGAGTTGCTTACCATGCCGCGCCCCCACCCGGGCGCGACGCGCCAACGAGCGAGGAAGTATACATGAGCGGTCCCCGACACTCGCGGCTGATCATCCTCGGTTCCGGACCCGCCGGCTACTCGGCGGCAGTGTACGGCGCCCGCGCAAACCGCAGCCCGCTGCTGATCACCGGCATGGAACAGGGTGGCCAGCTCATGACCACCACCGAGGTGGACAACTGGCCGGGCGACCCGCACGGCCTCACCGGTCCGGGCCTGATGGAGCGCATGCGCGAGCACGCCGAGCGCTTCAACACCGAGATCGTGATGGACCACATCAACGAGGTCGACTTCGGGCGCCGCCCGTTGCTGCTCAAGGGCGACCGGGGCGAATACACCTGCGATGCGCTGATCGTCGCAACCGGCGCGAGCGCCCGCTACCTCGGCCTCGAGTCCGAGCAGGCCTTCCGTGGCCGGGGCGTCTCCGCCTGCGCCACGTGCGACGGATTCTTCTTCCGTGGCCAGCGCGTCGCGGTCATCGGTGGCGGTAATACCGCTGTGGAGGAAGCGCTGTACCTCTCGAACATCGCGGCGCACGTCACGCTCGTGCACCGGCGCGACAAGCTGCGCTCGGAGAAGATCCTGCAGGACCGGCTGTTCGAGCGGCAGCGGGCGGGCGTCGTCGACATAGTGTGGAACCACACGGTGGACGAAGTGCTCGGCGACGATTCGGGCGTGACCGGTCTTCGCGTCGCGGCGGCGGACGGGTCCGGCACTCGCGACATTCCGGTCGCGGGCGTGTTCATCGCCGTCGGCCATACGCCGAACACGCAGATCTTCGAGGGCCAGCTCGAGATGAAGGGCGGCTACATCGTCGTGAAAGGTGGCTCGGACGGCGGTGCGACGGCGACCAGCGTGCCCGGAGTGTTCGCCGCCGGCGACGTCGCGGACCACGTCTACCGGCAGGCGATCACGTCGGCGGGCACCGGCTGCATGGCCGCGCTCGACGCCGACAAGTACCTCGACGAACTCGACGCCGGCTCGCACTGAACGCCCTTACCCGCCTCCCGATGGACGCGCAGGCGGAGATCGTGGAGCGCATCGCGGACGTCCGCGCCGAGGACTGGGACGCGCTCGGCCCCGGCGCACACCCGTTCACCAGGCACGCCTTTCTCGCCGCGCTCGAGTCGTCCGGGTGCGTCGGTGGCGAGACCGGCTGGTACCCCCGCCACCTCCTGGTGCGCGGCGCCGGAGGCGAACTGCTCGCGGCCGTGCCGCAGTACCTCAAGGGCCACTCGTGGGGTGAATTCATCTTCGACTGGAGCTGGGCACAGTCCTACGCGCGCGCCGGCCTCGAGTACTACCCGAAGCTGCTGTCGGCGATTCCCTTCACGCCGGTCACCGGGCCGCGCCTGCTCGTCGTCCCCGGGGCGCCCGCGGAACTGCGCGCAGCGCTCGCACGCCTGCTGCTCGAAACAGCGCGCGAGGGCAACCTATCCGGCGCACACGTCAATTTCACGACGGAGGAGGACCAGGCCGCGCTCGAACGCGCAGGATTCCTGCGCCGCCACGACTGCCGCTTCCAGTGGCGCAACGCGGGTTACCGCGACTTCGACGATTTCCTCGACCGCTTCCGCTCGGAGAAACGCAAGAAGGCCCGCCGCGAGCGCCGGCGCGTCCAGGAAGCGGGCGTGACCTTCCGGACGCTGCAGGGCGCCGACATCGACGCGGGACTGTGGCACACCATCTTCGGCTTCTCGGAACGCACGTTCCTGCGACACGGCAACGCCCATTACCTGAGTGCCGACTTCCTCGCGCTCGTGTCGAGGCGTCTCCCGGGCGTGGTCATGGTGAAACTGGCCGAGCGTGCGGGCGTGCCGGTCGCCGCCGCGATCTTCTTCCAGGACGCGGACTGGCTGTACGGGCGCTACTGGGGCGCGGCGGAGCACGTGGACTGCCTGCACTTCGAAGCCTGTTACTACCAGGGCATCGAGTACTGCATCGATCATCGGCTCGCGGGCTTCGACCCGGGCACGCAGGGCGAACACAAGCTTGCGCGCGGCTTCGAGCCCACGCTCACGCGCTCGGCGCACTGGCTGGCCCACCCAGGCTTCGCCGCCGCGATCGGCCGCTTCCTCGAGCGCGAGCGCTCCGCAGTCGACGAGTACATCGCCGCGGCGGCGGAGCACCTGCCCTTCCAGCGCGGAGCGGACGGTTGATTCCCTGGCTCGCGCCCAGCGACCCGCCGGATGCATTCCCGCCGGTCAGCGAGGCGTTGCGCGAGCCCGACGGCCTGCTGTGCGCCGGCGGCGATCTCTCGGTGCCACGGTTGCTGGCGGCCTACCGCCGCGGCGTCTTCCCGTGGTTCTCGCAGGGCCAGCCGATCCTGTGGTGGTGCCCGGACCCGCGGGCCGTGCTGTTCCCTCGCGAGTTCAAGGTTTCGCGCAGCCTCGCCAAGACCCTGCGCAACCGCGGTTTCGAGACCACCTTCGACCGGTCATTCGCTGCGGTCATGCGTCTCTGCGCCGACAGCGACCTGCGCCCGGAAGGCACCTGGATCACGCCGCAGATGCTGGCCGCCTACCAGGACCTGCACGCGGCGGGATACGCACATTCCGTCGAGACGTGGCTCGACGGCCGCCTCGTCGGCGGCCTGTACGGCATCGCGCTCGGACGGGTGTTCTTCGGTGAATCGATGTTCAGCCTCGAGCGCGACGCGTCGAAGGTCGCCCTCAAGGCGCTCGTGGACGCCGCCGTCGCCCGGGACGCGCAGCTCATCGACTGCCAGGTCTCGAGCTCCCACCTCGCGAGCCTCGGCGCGCGCGACATCCCCCGCAGCGACTTCGTGACGCTGCTCGACGAGCTCATTCCCGACCTGCGACCCACTGTCGCATGGACGCAACGCTGAATTGCATTGCGGCAGGCCTTTATGCAGAATTCGCGCGGCCCATGGGGCTGCGGCGAGGGTGCATGGCGAAGGAAGACGCAATCCAGATGGAAGGCCGGGTGGTCGAAACCCTGCCCAACACGACTTTCCGTGTCCAGCTGCAGAACGGCCACATCGTCACCGCCCACATCTCGGGCAAGATGCGCAAGAACTACATCCGCATCCTCACCGGCGACA
>VEPJ01000204.1 GCA_012026925.1 Gammaproteobacteria bacterium
CCCCGGCACCCGGCGTGGCCGCTACCGTTGCTCCCTTCCGGGCCTGGCGGGGTTTGCGGCTGGCCGTCGCGAGGGATCCGACGCGAGCCACCATGGAGGGCGGCGACTATATCAGCCCGTTCCAGCCCCGTCAGCCGCGACCGCGGTACGGCGCCACGCCCTGATCCGGGATCCAGAGTCCCGCCGGTGGCCTGCCGGTTTGCCAGAACACGTCGATCGGCATGCCGCCGCGCGGGTACCAGTAACCGCCGATGCGCAGCCAGCGCGGCTCGAGGACGTCGACGAGCCGCCCGGCGATCGCGAGCGTGCAGTCCTCGTGGAACGCGCCGTGATTGCGGAAGCTCGTGAGATACATCTTCAGTGACTTGCTCTCGACGAGCCAGCGGCCCGGCACGTAGTCGATCACGAGATGCGCGAAATCCGGCTGTCCCGTGATCGGGCAGAGCGAGGTGAACTCGGGCGCCGTGAACCGTGCAAGGTACGTCTTGCGCGGGTGCGGGTTCGGGACCCGCTCGAGTACCGCCTCGCCCGGCGAGGCTGGGATCGCCGTAGGCGATCCCAGCTGCGTGAGCGTGGCGTACGCGCTGCCGGGCCTGCGGCGTCGGCCAGCCACGCGTCAGCCCTTCTGCCGGGCGTAGATCTTCTCCATCTCGTCCATGATGCGGTTCATCTCCCGCATCGCGGCCTCGAACGGCTTCGAGGTCGTCATGTCCACGCCCGCGTCCTTCAGCAGGTCGATGGGGTACTTCGACGAGCCCGAAGACAGCAGCCTGAGGTAGGCGTCGCGGCCCTGCTGCGCCGTGCCGGACTGAACTGCCTGCTTGCCGATGATGTTCTCGGCGAGCGTCATGCCGCCGATCATGCTCGTCGCGTACTGGTAGACGTAGAAGTTGTAGTAGAAGTGCGGCACGTACGCCCACTCGGCCGCGTAGGCGTCGTCCACCTTCACGACGCCCTGGTCCGCCCCGTAGTACTGGCGCAGGAGCTTGAGATACATGGCGTTGAGCGAGTCCTTCGTCAGCGGCTCGCCCCGCTCCACCGCTTCGTGGACCAGCAGCTCGAACTCCGCGAACATCGTCTGCCGGAAGAGCGTCGTGCGCATCGTGTCGAGGTAACGCGACAGGAGGAAGAGTCGGGTCGCGTCGTCCTTCGTCTGGCCGAGCATGTGGTGGAAGAACAGGTTCTCGTTCAGCGTGGACGCGACCTCCGCCACGAAGATCGAGTAGTCGGCCGTGGCGAACGGCTGGCTCTCGGCCGCCAGGTACGAGTGCATGGAATGGCCCGACTCGTGCGCGAGCGTGGACACTTCCTCGTACGTGCCCGTGAAGTTGAGCAGCTGGTACGGGTGTACGCCGTAGACCATCGTGCTGTACGCGCCCTGGCGCTTGCCCGTCGTGGGCATGAAGTCCACCCATCCCGACCCGTAGCCCTTGCGCAGCGTCTCGACGTACTGCGGGCCGAGCGGGGCGAACGAGTCGAGCGTGAGCTTCATCGCCTCCTCGGGTGTGTACTTCAGGTCGACCTTCCCCACGATCGGCGCGTAGAGGTCCTCGTAACCGAGCTGCGGCAGGCCCATGATCTTCTGCCGGAGCCTGAGGTAGCGGTGCAGCGTGGGCAGGTTCGCGTGCACGTCGGCGATGAGCTGCGTGTAGACCGACTTCGGGATCGCGTAGTCGAACAGCGACGCCTCGAGCGAGGTCGGGAACTTGCGCACGTCCTTGTTGAACACGTGCGCCTGCACCTGCGAGTTGAGCGTCGTGGCGAGCGTGCTGCCGAAGTCGTTGTAGCGGCCGAAGAAGGCCTTGAACGCCAGGTCACGGTCCGCCTTGACCGGCGAGCCGCGGACCCTGGTGAACGCCGCCGGATCCAGGCGTACTTTCTCGCCGTTCGACAGCGTGATTTCCGGAAACGGCAGCTCCGCGCCGGTGAACACCGAGTAGACCGTCTGTCCGGTGTCCGCCACCAGCCCCGCCTGCGCGACGATCTTCTCCTCGGCCGGCGACAGCGTGTGCGGAGCCGCACGCAGGATGTTGTCGAAGAACATGCGGTACTGGCCGAGCTTCGGCTGCTCCGCGACGAAGCGGTCCACCCTTTCCCGGCCGATGGCGATGATCTCGGGCCGCATGAAGGCGGTCGCCGTCTGCAGGTCCGTGTAGACCTGGCCCGCTTCCTGCTTCATCTGCAGCGAGCGGCTGACCCGCGTGTCCTCGTCGTTGCGAGCGCTCGCGTACACGTACAGGCGCTGGGCCGACCGCGTGGCCTGCTCCCAGTCCGTCATCGCGGCCAGCAGGTTCCCGGACGACGTGCCGAGCTTGCCCTGCCATTGCGAGAGCTTCGGGATCGAGGCGACGAGGTCCTTCTTGGCGGCAACCCAGGCCGCCTCGTCGGCATACAGCTCGGTCAGGTTCCACTTGTACTTGTCGGGGACCTCGGCCCGCTCGGTGGCGAGCACAGGGCCGGAGACGACCACGGCCAGCACGGCCGCGATGGCTCGGATTGGCATCAGGCGCATTTGAACTCCAGGGCGGCCGCCAGGGCCGCGTTGGGAAGCCGGCAGCTTGCCTGTCGCCGCCATCCGCCGCAATGCGGGCCAGCCCCGGGGCCCCGCCCGGGTGGCCAGGCCTGTCCCGCTACCCACGACCGCGGGGTGAGGTTAAGCTTGCTGCGCTGCAACCGCCGCAGGTCCCGAGGCAACGGAACGCACGCCATGGCCAGCACCGTCCGAGTCGGCAAGCCACCCCGCCGCATCTGCACCCTGCTCGAAGGACGGGGGCTGCTCGAGGCAGCGATGTTCCCGGCGTTCCTGCCGCTGCTCCAGACGACCCCGCGGGGCGACGGACACCCGGTCCTGCTCGTGCCGGGATTCACGGCGGGCGACGCGACGCTCATCGGGCTGCGCACGTTCCTCCAGTCACGGGGTTATCACGTCGAGACCTGGGGCTTCGGCCAGAACACCGGTTTCAAGCTCAAGTTCTCGCAGGCGCTCGAGCAGAAGGTCCGGTTCATGCACCACCGTCACCGGCGCAAGGTGAGTCTCGTCGGGTGGAGCCTGGGCGGCGTCTACAGCTACTACGCCGGGCACTGCGCCCCGGAGTGCATCCGCACGGTCGTTTCGCTCGGCAGCCCGCTGCGGTTCGCCGTGGGCGACGTCAAGGTGCCGCTGGTGGTGCAGGCCCTCTACCGCTATTTCGCGCACCCGATGGGTCCCGCCGCGCACGTCTCGCACGTCCGCGGCAAGGTCCTGAAGGCGCCTCCGCCGATGCCGTCGACCAGCATCTTCTCGTTGACCGACGGCGTCGTGCCGCCCGATTCGGCGCAACTCGAGCCGGGCGACAGGCAGCACGAGAACATCTGGGTACCCGGCAGCCACCTGGGGCTCGGATTCAATCCGGTGGTGATGTGGATCCTCGCCGATCGCCTGGCGCAAGCGGAGGACGCCTGGCAGTCGTTCCAGCCGCATGGCGTCGTAGGCTCGATCTACGAGCGCGCCGCGCGGCTGGCGCAGGCCGCCTGAGCCGGGCCGCGCGCGAGGCCCCGGCTTTCGTCAGGCCGCGGACCGGCGCGGGCGCTCCGCCCTCTTGCGCTTGGACGCAGCCTTGCCCTTCTTCGCCCGTGCCGCCGGCTGGCGACGCGACGGCTTGGCCCGCATCGCGACCTCCAGGTATTCCTGGAACGACTCGCGAATGCAGAGCGCGAAGAACTCCGGGTCCGGGATCTGCTCGCGGCACGAGGTCGGCGAGATGATGATCTTGCCGTCGTAGCTGGTCACGGCGAAGACCAGTCCCATGCCGTCGGAGATCGGCATGATGGCCGAGAAATACGTCATCCTCGCGCCGTTCCAGTAGAGCGGGATCGCCGGACCGGGCACGTTCGTGATCGTGCAGCTCGCGAGCGGCGCGTTCTGCCCGATACCGATGGCGGATCCGGCCAGGAGCCGCGCCGACATCGCCAGCGTGGCGGCGGGCGCGTGCTTGGTGATGTCCGTGAGCTCCTTCGCGCCGACCGCCTGCTCGAACTCGTCCGCGCTCGAAGTGTGGTGATGCACCGCCCGGAGGCGACGCACCGGGTCCTCGATCTCGGTGCCGAGCGGCACCCGCAGCAGGCTGATGCCGCTGCGACCGCCGGCAGCGCTGTCCGCGTTGCGGATCGAGACCGGCGCGATCGAGACCAGGCTCGGTCCGGGCAACTCGTCGTGCGTGAGCAGGTAGCGCCGCAGCGCGCCTCCGCAGACGGCCAGCACGGCGTCGTTGATCGTCGCTCCGGGCACCAGCTCGCGGATCCGCTTGAACTCCTCGATCGTGAAGCGGCGCGTCTCGAAGACCCGATGCGGCGACACCTCCGCGTTGAAGCGCGTGATGGGCAGTCGCTCCGGATGCAGCAGCGCCTCGCGCAGCGTGCCGAACACGACCGGGGCAACCTTGCGGATCACGCGCGTCAGCGGTGCCGCGACCATGAACGGCTGCACCAGGTTGTGGATCGCCGCCCGTGCGAGCAGCGACAGCGCGCTCGGGGGTGACTCGGGGAACCAGGGTTCCGGGGGCTCGGGCGCCGGCGGCTGGGCGGTCGTGTCGTGCAGCAGCGTCGTGATCTCCGCGCCGCCCTTCACGTCGATCGCGGCGTGGTGGATCTTGGCCAGGATCGCGAAGCTGTCTGGTGGCAGGTCGAGGAAGTTGTCGAGCCCCTCGACGAGGTAGAGTTCCCAGAGCGGGCGCGCCAGGTCGAGCGGCCGCGCGTGGATGCGCGACGCCTGGATGCAGAACTGGCGCCAGTCACCCGGCTTCGGCAGCGCGATGTGGCGGACGTGGTACTCGAGGTCGAAGCGCTCGTCCTCGA
>VEPJ01000215.1:0-18059 GCA_012026925.1 Gammaproteobacteria bacterium
TGTTCGTCTTCAAGCTGGTGAAGCTGCTGCACCTGTACCGCACGCGGGTCGGCGCGAACTTCAGGCAGACGATCGCCGCGGCCATTGCGGGACTCAGCCTCTCGCACACGATCGGCACCGCGATGCTGAGCGGCCTCGTGCGCAAGGACCGGCCGTTCTTCCGCACGCCGAAGATGGCGAAGCGCCATGCGTTCGGCCAGGCACTCGCAGCGGCGCGCGAAGAGGCGGCCCTGATGCTCGGCCTGTGGTTCGCGGCCTTCGGCGTGAGCCGGATTCCCAGCCTCGACGGCGACCTGCCCGGCCTCATCGGGGGCCCGGACCTGACCGTGTGGGTGGCCGTGCTGCTGATCCAGTCGATCCCCTACGCCGCAGCGGCGTGCGTCTCGCTCGTGAACGCGCTCGACCTGTCGGGGCGGTGGATCGGCGAGGCGGGGTTCGAGCCCGCGTCGGAAGCCGAGGCCGGGCCCGCCGCGGCCTCGCGGGTATTTCCGCTTGCGCAGCTTCTTCGCGTTCGCGATCAGCGGCTCTTCCGGCGCGCCGGCCGGGTCGATGAAGAATCGCTCCTCGAGGAGCGCACGTGACGTTCCTTCGCGGAAACAGCTGACCACCCGCGCGCCGGCGCGGCCCGGGTAAGCCGCAGTTCCACGGATTGGCACCGCAGGCGAGAATGCCCGTCCATCCCGTTGGATGCCCGAGCCGCAGTGAACGCCCAGCCCGAACGGACCGACGACCGCGACGACGCTCCCGTGTCCGCAGGCGCGCTCCCGCGCCTGCGCGAGATTCCCTACAACTACACGTCCTTCTCCGATCGCGAGATCGTGATCCGGCTGCTCGGTCACGAGGGCTGGCGCCTGCTCGACGAGCTGCGCGCGGAGCGACGCACCGGGCGCTCGGCGCGGATGCTCTACGAGGTGCTCGGCGACATCTGGGTCGTGCACCGCAACCCGTACCTCGAGGAGGACCTGCTCCACAACCCGCGGCGGCGCGGGCTTCTCGTGGCGGCCCTGCACCACCGGCTCGCCGACATCGAGCGGCGGCGTGACCGCGAGGACTCCGGGCGCGACGCACGCGGCGGCCGCCTGCTCGAGCAGGCACAGCGGGCCGTGGCGGATTTCGCACGCTCCTTCGAGACCGTCGAGGCGCTGCGCCGCAAGGCGAGACGGGCCCTGAACCGCCACACCCGCGCCGACAACGTCTGCTTCGACCCCTACGCGCGGGTTTCGCACGCCACGGACGCGACCGACTGGCGGGTCGAGATTCCCTTCGTGGTACTGACGCCCGACGAGGAAGACGAGATACCGGGCCTCGTTCGCGCGTGCATCGAGCTCGGCCTCACGATCATCCCTCGAGGCGGCGGCACGGGGTATACCGGCAGCGCGGTCCCGCTCACGCCGTTCGCCGCCGTGATCAACACGGAGAAGCTGGAACGAGTTGGCCCGGTGGAGCAGACAGCGATCCCGGGCGTTGCACACGCCGTGCCGACGGTACTGACCGAGGCCGGCGTGGTCACCCGTCGCGTGGAAGAAGCCGCACAACAGGCGGGCTTCGTGTTCGCCGTGGACCCGACATCGGCCGACGCGTCCTGCGTCGGCGGCAACATCGCGATGAACGCCGGCGGCAAGAAGGCGGTGCTCTGGGGCACCGCGCTAGACAATCTAGCCTGGTGGCGGATGGTGGATCCCGACGGCAACTGGCTGGAGGTGACGCGCGTCGCCCACAACCTCGGCAAGATCCACGACGCACCGACGGCAGTGTTCGAACTCGTGTGGAAGAACGGCGAGCAGCCTGCCGAAAAGGCGCGCGTGCTGCGCAGCGAGCGTCTCGAGATCGAGGGCCATCGATTCCGCAAGCGCGGCCTCGGCAAGGACGTGACCGACAAGTTCCTCGGCGGCCTCCCGGGCATCCAGAAGGAAGGCTGCGACGGCATCATCACCTCCGCGCGCTGGGTGCTGCACCGCATGCCGTCGCACATCCGCACGGTCTGCCTCGAGTTCTTCGGGCAGGCCCGCGATGCGATCCCGGCCATCGTCGAGATCCGCGACCACCTCGCCGCCCACGGCGCCGCGCGCGGCGTGCTGCTCGGCGGCCTCGAGCACCTCGACGAGAAGTACCTCAAGGCGGTCGGTTACGCGACCAAGTCGAAGCGCGGCGTCCTGCCGAAGATGGTGTTGCTCGGCGACATCGTCGGTGACGACGAGGCCGCCGTCGCGCACTGCGCCTCCGAGGTCGTGCGCATCGCCAATGCGCGCTCCGGCGAGGGCTTCGTTGCCGTGGGCGCCGAGGCGCGCAAGGCATTCTGGCGCGACCGGGCGCGCACCGCGGCGATCGCCCGCCACACCAATGCGTTCAAGGTGAACGAGGACGTGGTGATCCCGCTCGAGCGGCTCGGCGAGTACACCGATGCCATCGAGCGGATCAACATCGAACTCTCGCTGGCGAACAAGCTCGCCATGCTCGACGCGGCCGAGGCCTATCTGGCGGGCACGCCGCGCGTGGGCAAGATCGGCGATCCCGACGTGGACCGGCTGCCGCGTGAGGAGATCCTGGGCGACCGGCCGCAGAGCGCACTCGCTCTCATCGCGGACGTGCGCCAGCGCTGGTCGTGGCTCGCCCGGCACCTGGACCGCACGGTGACAGCTTCGCTCGACGACCTGTCCGCCATCGGTCTCGCATCACGTCGCCCGGAGTTCGCCGCACGCAGCGCGTCGAGCCCAGGGCTCACGGTATTCGACCTCGTGCAGGACCGCACCATCCGCGTCTCCTGGAAGACCGAGGTGCGTCGCGAGTTTGCGCGCCTGTTCGCCGGCGGACCGTTCACGCCCCTGGTGGCCGACCTCGACGCGATCCACAGGAAGGTGCTGAAGGGACGGGTCTTCGTCGCGCTGCACATGCACGCGGGCGACGGCAACGTGCACACCAACATCCCGGTCAACTCCGACGACTACGCCATGCTCCAGCAGGCGAACCGCGCCGTGGGCCGCATCATGCGCATCGCGCGCGACCTCGACGGCGTGATCTCGGGCGAGCACGGCATCGGCATCACCAAGCTCGAGTACATGGCGGACGACGAACTCGCGCAGTTCCGCGCCTACAAGGAACGCATCGACCCGGAGGGCCGCTTCAACAAGGGCAAGCTGCTGCCCGGCGCCGACCTGAGCCGCGCGTACACGCCGAGCTTCAACCTGCTCGGCCACGAGTCGCTGATCATGCAGCAGTCGGACATCACGTCCATCTCGGACGCGATCAAGGACTGCCTGCGTTGCGGCAAGTGCAAGCCCGTCTGCTCGACGCACGTCCCGCGCGCGAACCTGCTCTACTCGCCGCGCAACAAGATCCTCGCGGTCTCGCTGCTGATCGAGGCCTTCCTCTACGAGGAGCAGACGCGGCGCGGCGTGTCGCTGCAGCACTGGGACGCGTTCTCGGACGTCGCGGACCACTGCACGGTCTGCCACAAGTGCGAGACGCCCTGCCCCGTGGACATCGACTTCGGCGACGTCTCCATGGCGATGCGCGACCTGCTGCGACGCATGGGCAAGCAGCGCTTCAACCCCGGCAAGGCGGCGTCGATGTTCTTCCTGAACACGACGGACCCGGACACGATCAAGCTGTCACGCAGGCTCATGATCGACTGGGGTTACAAGGCGCAGCGCCTCGGCCATCGCGCGCTCGGCGCCTTGGGAGCCGCGCAGGCGAAGCGACCGCCCGCGACGACCGGCGGACTGCCGCCGTTGCGCGAGCAGGTGATCCACTTCGTGAACAAGAAGATGCCGGGCGGGCTGCCGAAGCGCACGGCGCGGGCACTGCTCGACATCGAGGACCCGCACTACGTGCCGATCCTGCGCGATCCCGCGCGGACGACGAGCGATTCCGAGGCGGTGTTCTACTTCCCGGGCTGCGGCTCGGAGCGGCTCTTCTCGCAGGTCGGCCTGGCCACCCAGGCGATGCTGTGGCACGCGGGAGTGCAGACGGTGCTGCCGCCCGGCTACGTCTGCTGCGGCTACCCGCAGCGCGGGTCGGGCCAGTTCGACCGGGCGCAGAAGATGATCACGGACAACCGCGTGCTGTTCCACCGCGTCGCGAACACGCTCAACTACCTCGACATCCGCACGGTCGTGGTGAGCTGCGGCACCTGCTACGACCAGCTGCAGGACTACCGGTTCGGCGAGATCTTCCCGGGCAGCCGCATCCTCGACATCCACGAGTTCCTGCTCGAGAAGGGCGTGCGGCTCGAGGGCGTGAGGGGGGTGCGCTACATGTACCACGACCCCTGTCACTCGCCGATCAAGACCACCGACCCGCTCAAGGTGGTCAACGGCCTGATGAACCCCGGTCCGCAGCGCATCGAGAAGAACGACCGCTGCTGCGGCGAGTCGGGCACGTTCGCGATCGCGCGGCCCGACATCGCGACGCAGGTGCGCTTCCGCAAGCAACGGGAGATGGAGCGCGGCGCGGCGCGGCTGCGCGCGGACGGATTCGACGGCACGGTGAAGGTCCTCACGTCGTGCCCGTCGTGCCTGCAGGGGCTGAGCCGCTACGACGACGACTCGGGCACCGCGGCCGACTACGTCGTGGTCGAGATGGCGCGGCACCTGCTCGGCGAGGACTGGCTCGCCGACTACGTGCGCCGCGCCAACGCGGGCGGGATCGAGCGCGTACTGGTCTGAGCCGCGCGGGGCCGGCTCAGAAGATCGCGGTGAATCCCACCAGGGCCTCGCCCTGGAACAGCGTGCTGCCCGAGGACTTGATCAGGCAGCTGCCGTTGCCACCGCCGCTTGCGCAGAGGAACTGCGTGTCGGAGCTGATCGCGGTCAGGTAGCCGCGCACGCCGAGCGACACGGCGAAGTTGTTGCCGACCGGCACGCGAATGCCTCCGCCGAGGGTGCCGGAGAACTTCGTGTCCGAGCCCGAGCCGGCGCCCTTTGCGTCGAGGCGCGTGGCGCCGACGGTCAGCGACAGGTACGGCACCGCCCAGCTGTCCATCGGGTAGAGCAGCGTGCCCCCGACCTGGTAGTACTCGACCTTCATGTCGGCCCTCTTGAGGGAGGGATCATTCGTGTCGAGGCTCGTGCTCTGGTAGCCGTAGAGCACCTCGTAGAAGGACGTCGCGTCACGGTAGATTCCGATGTCCACGCCCCAGCTGCTGCTGTCCTGCAGGTCCGCGCTGTTGTCGTAGCCGGCCGTCGGATTGTTCACATCGAACTGCCCGCCCATCCGGTAGCCGATGAAGGGCGTGATCTCGACTGTCGGCTTGTCGGCCGCCGAGGCGGTGGCCACGCCGAGCAGCGCAATGGCGGCCGTGAGGAGCGTCCGTGACAGCGTTTGCATGCGTTCTTCTCCCGATGCGATGGCAGTGGGCCGCGGCGGCGCGGCCGGTCGCGCAATTGTACGCGAGCGGGCGCCACGGGGACCGAGCCCGGCCGCGGGGTCGCTGCTAAACTGCGCCTGTACCCTGGACGATCGGTGGGACCATGAGCGAACTGCATCACAGCCTGCAGGGCCTGCACGAAGAACTTCAGCGGGCGCAGCAACTCGACCCTGCGGACCGCGCGATGCTCGAGACAGTCCTGGGCGACATCCAGCGACTGCTGCAGGCTCCGCCGCAGGGCGGGTCCGCCGGGCGCCACGGCGAGTCGCTCGAAGGCGCGGCCGTGAAACTCGAAGCGGGACACCCCGGCGTGGCCAGCGCCATCCGGGCGGTGCTCGACGCGCTCGGCAAGGCCGGCATCTGACGCTGGCCGTATCGTTCTGTTTTAAAAGTGATTTTCGGCAGATGGCTGGCCGCCCGACGGCGTCCATCTGGTATCATCGCCTCCCCCTCAGAGCGGCCCGTCGGGCCAGCGCCGACACCCATGCAGCAAGAATCGCACCCCTTTGACGAAGCCTTCGGCAAGGCCGTCGACCTCGGCAACCAGATCGCCGACGCCGACGAGAAGGCAGACCTCTGGGACATCGCCGACGGACTGCTGGCCGGCGCCGTGCAGTACTGGCTGTACACGCGGCAGCCCTGCGGGGACCCGCGCTGCGAGGAGTGCCTGCCCATCAGCACGGCCGAGGGCCGGCTGGAGGAGCTGCGCCGGCTCATCAGGGAATTTTCCGAGGAAAGCCAGTATTTCCACTCGCCCACCGACTCCAACGTCGGGCGAGCCTGATGCGCGAGCTCCGTTCGTGGCGGGCGCTCGCGCTCGCGGCGACACTGCTCGCGGCAACCTCGGCGGTCTGGGCCGGCCCGGTCCCCGCCGACGAGCGGATCCCCGTCGATGTCCGGCGCACGACCCTGATCGTGCGTGACGTGGACAAGGCGCTTGCGTTCTATCGCGACGCGCTGGGACTCAAGCTCGTGTACGACCAGGCGATCACCCGGCCGGGCCGCCCGGAGGACCCTCCGGGCACGCAGCGCAGGATGCGTCTCGCGCTCCTGCGCGCCAACGACTCCTTCGTGGGCGTCATCGGTCTGCTCGAGTACACCTCGCCTCGCCTGCCCGATCCGCCTAACGAGGCGAAGCGGCCCGGCATCGGCCAGGTGATCCTGGTGATCAACGCGAGCGACCTGGACCAGCGCTTCGAGCGGGTGCGTTCAACGCCGGGCGTCCGCGTGGCGAGCGAGCCGCAGCTCACGGAGTATCCTTCTCCGGACGGCAAGGGGACGATCCCCGTGCGCGTGAGCGCGGTCTGGGATCCGGACGGCTACTTCATCGAGTTGAACCAGTTGCTCGGGCAGGCTGCCGGCACCGCGGGCGACGCATCGAAGGACACGCGCAAGGAATAGCGCGACGGATTTCTGAGCGATTGCGCCGTAAATCCGGCGCGACTCGGTACGACGGCCGTCGCACCATCGTCATGGAACTGCCACGGAGGGCGGACCATGGCCTCACCAGCGACGCTCGCACTCACACTCGGCTCGTCCCTGCTGATCGGCTGCGCAGCGGCGATCCACTGGAGATCGGTCGTGGCGGGAGATGCCGTCGCGAACCCCACGGGGGGCGGCGGCACCGTGCTTCTCGAGCCGGTGCCGGCGAAGCCGGCGACGCGCCGGTCGCGCGCCATCTTCGTCTGTGGCCGCGCACGGCCGGTCATCTTCTCCGATCGACCCTGCGGTGAAGGCTTCCTGGAGCGCGAACTCAAGGTCGAGGTTCCCGCGCCCACGGCCGGTCGCGTCGCCTCGACGATCCCGTCGCCCGCCCCGGCGGAAACCCGCCCGCGTCCCAAGCCCGCGCCGGGTGACGACAAACCGAGTGCGCAGGAGGAGCGATGCCGCGCGTTGCGCGAGGAGCGCGGCAAACTCGACGACCACATGCGCAGCGGCTACACAGCGCGCGAGGCTGCCCGCCTGTGGAATCGCTGGCGGGAACTGAACAACGAGATTTTCTCGGCGCGCTGCTGATCATCGGGCCGCGGCAAGTGCCTTGCGCTAGACTTCGCCGCCTGCTCAAGTCCGGGAGGGATTCATGCCCCGCCGTCTCGTTTCGCTGGTATTCGTCGCGAGCCTGCTCGCCGCCTGCGCCACGCCGCCGCCCTTCGAACCCGAGACGCCCCCGCCGCCGGCACCGCCTGCCACTCCTGCCGCAGCGACTTTCGATGCGACCTCGCTGGCTGGGTCCGTCTGGGTGGTCGAGGACCTCGGCGGGACCCGGGCCAGGGCCGAACTGCAGCAGAGGCTGCAGTTCGTCAGCGCGTCCGAGGTGGCCGGCTACGGCGGCTGCAACTCGTTCACGGGCACGGCCGACATCTCGGGCGACAAGGTGAAATTCGGGCCGCTCGGCGCGACTCAGAAGGCCTGCGAGGGTGAAGCGATGGCCCAGGAGGCGTTCTACTACAACGCGCTCCGGGCCACGCGCTCGGCGGTGGTCGAGAACGGCCGGTTGCTGCTCAAGGACGATTCAGGAAAGACCGTCGTCAGGCTGGGCCGCTCGCAGTAGCAATCCCCGCCCGGGAAGGCTCTTACGCCTCCGGCAGCGGGATGCGCTCGTCGTCTCCGGGCACGGCCGCGAACCGCTGCTCGCGCCAGTCGCGCTTCGCCCGTTCGATGCGCTCGCGCGAGCTCGACACGAAGTTCCACCAGATGTCGCGCGGTCCGTCGAGCGGCGCCCCGCCAAGCAGCATCACCCGCGACGCCTCGAGTGCGCGGATCGTGGGTCCTCCGCCTGCGGCGAACACGATCATTTCGCCCACGCCGTGCCGGGTCCCCGCCGCATCGATCGCACCCTCCGCCACGTAAGCCGCTCTTTCCGAGTACTCCGGCGGCAGCTCTGCAGTCGCAGCGGCTTCGAGCCTCGCATCCACGTAGAACATCCCGGAGAAGACCGACGCCGGCGAACGCTGGCCGTACGCCTCGCCTGCGATGAGCCGCAGCACCGCGCCCCGGGGACGCAGTTCTGGCAGCGCACTCGCGGGATGATGCTCGAATGCCGGCGGCGCCTCCTCGTGATCGCGCGGCAGCGCGATCCAGGTCTGGATCCCATGGATCGTCGCGCCGGTCCCCGCCTTCCGCGCCTCGGGCGGCGTGCGTTCCGAGTGCACGATGCCCCGGCCCGCCACCATCCAGTTGACGTCACCCGGGCGGATCAGCTGTTGCGTGCCGAGGCTGTCGCGATGCATGAACTCGCCGGCGTACAGGTAGGTGACCGTGGCGAGGCCGATGTGCGGATGCGGCCTCACGTCCACTCCCGCACCCGGCGCGAACGTCGCGGGCCCCATGTGATCGAAGAAGATGAAGGGACCCACGGTCTGCATTCCGCCCGCGGGCAGCACGCGACGCACGCCGCAGCCGCCGAGGTCGCGCGGCCGTCCTTCGAGCACTCGTGCGACGGTCGTCACGGCTAATTCACTTGAGCCCGAGGACGGACTTGCCCTGGACGAAGACGACGTCCACCGGGATGTTGCGGTCCTTCAGGCGGGCGAGGTCCGCGGCCAGCTGCGGCTTGATGACGCCGAGCTCCTCGACGAGCTTCTGCACGCCCGCGTAGTCACCGTCACCCTGGAGCTCGAGCAGCGTCGCCGAGAGGTCGTCCACGGCCTTGCGCATCTTCGCCATGTCCACGCGGTACTGGCCCTTTGCGTCCCGCGTGAACGCGCCGCGGTCGGCGAAGAAGTTGAAGCGGATCATGTTGGCCTCGCCGTGCGCGTCGGCCGAGCCGAAACGGACGGAGCGGAAGATGCCCGCGAGGAAGGTCGTGTAGTAGTCCTCCAGCGAGCCGGCGAGCTCGCCCTTCTCGTGGAGCTTCGTGACCATGTAGAGGCCGAGCACGTCCGCCTTGCCCTCCTCGATGCCGGACGCGAGCTCCTTCAGGTTGTCGCGGACGGTGCCCTTGCCGTTCACCGTGTTCTTGATGCCGAGGCCGTGCGCCACCTCGTGGAACATCGTGTTCGCGAAGAACGCGTCGAACGTCACGTGCTTCACCTGGTCCGGCGCGATCAGCTCGTCGGCGATCGGCAGCATGATCCTGTCGAACTTCGCCCGCATCGCGTTCTTGAGCTGCAGGCGGCGCGTGCCCTTCTCGAGTTGCACGGTCTCGTCGTTCGGCAGGTTGACCGCGATCGTCTTGCCGCCGGTGTTGCAGTCGCCGGCGTAATAGAGGACGTCATAGGCGTTGAGGTCGGAGTCGGTACCCGGCTTCTCGGCCTTGTAGGGCTCCGGGACCGGCAGGCCACGCTGCAGTTCCGGCAGCATCGCGGCATAGCGGGCCAGTCGCTTGCTCCACTCCATGTCCTTCACGAGCACGTAGGCCTCGAAGGCGGCCTTGTAGCCGTACAGCTTGTCCTCGTAGGTCTCGATCGGGCCGATGACGAGGTCGATGCGGTTCTGCTTCATGTCGAGCCAGGCGACGTCGCTTGGCCGGTAGTCGTCCGTCACGAGCGCCTTCGCACGCAGGTCGAGGTACTTCGCGAGCCCCGGCTCCTCGGCCAGCGCAGCTGCCTTCGTGAGCAGGGCCGACGCGCGGCCGAGCGGCTCGCGCCACTCCGCGCTGTAGGGCACCACCGTCAGCGCGCCCTTCGCGTCGCGCCGCAGCACCGTGTACTCGCTGGTCTTCTTCGCAAGATCGGCCTTCTCGAATTCCGCCTTGGACATGTCGAGCGGGTAGAAGCCGACGCCCGGCGGGCGGGCGCCGACGCCCGGCACGAACGGGGCGTTGCCCTCGAGCCGGTCCCACGGCCCGTAGTTCATCTCGGCGAAGCGCTTCACCTTCGGGTCCGAGAGCCCGGCGAGAAACGCTGCGCGGTCACCCGGATAGGCCTGCTTCCAGAACAGGTCGTCCATGACGACCGCCGCGTCGATGAAGAGCCCCAGCATCTCGCGCTCCTTCGCGCTCAGCCCCGACAGGTCGGTCGTGAGCGTCACCGGCGCATAGATGTCCGGCCGCGCCGGGACCAGCTTCGTGACGGGAGCGGTCTCTGCGGCCGCGCCACCCGGGAGCACGGACGAGGCGGCGATGCAGGCCAGCGCGGCGGTCAGGAAACGACGCATTCGCATGATTCGGAAACTCCGGAAAGCAGTTGAAACAAGCTGGGAAGATGTCCGTTGTCAGCTCTTCCTGCCGAACAGCGCCTCGAGCTCGGCTCGGGCACGATCCGCGGCGGAGAGGTCGCCCGGGCGATGGGCCGCTGGGGTCGGCCGGAAGTAATCGCAGAAATTCGCACGGGTCTTGTCCTTGACCTCGTCCGCGACCGGCTCGCGGCAGTGCTTCGCCACCGCAGTGTCGTAGAACTCGCACATGCGGCAGACGTGCAGTTCCGCCCCGCAGGACCGGCACTCCTCGAGGCGGCGCAGCGGCAGCGTGTAGTCGGCGAGCGACGCGCCGCACTTCCAGCACTTGAGTCCATGGTCCACGGGCCGCCCTCCCGGAATGAGGACGCCTTGCTACGCCGCCCTCCCGCCCTTGTCAACCTCGTGCCTTCGTCTAACCTTGCCGGCAAGCGAGGAACCCGAGGAGCGCGCTTCGATGACCGACACAACAGCCGCAGAGCGACCGGCCTACCTGCTCGTGCAGGGCCACGTGACCGATCGCGAGGGCTTCAAGGCCTACAACGCCGCCCTGCCGCCGATCTACCGCAAGTACCGGGGCGAGTACATCGCGCTCGTGCCGTCGCCGCTCGTCGAGGTCGTCGAAGGCGAGGCCGAGAATCGCAGCATCGTGATCGCCCGTTTCCCGTCCCGGGAACACGCGCGCGCCTTCTGGAACTCGCCCGAGTACACCGAGGCGAAGAAATTGCGCGAGGGAAAGGGGACGTTCTACGTGACGATCCTGGAAGGGTTGCCCGCCCCTGCCTGAAGAGGTGGCCGACGTGCCCGTCCGCACAGTCCTCAAGATGGGGCACCCGATCCTGCGGCAGGTCGCGGCGCCAGTCGAGCGTTTCGGGACGCGCGAACTCGCGGCGCTGGTCGCCGACCTCGACGACACCATGCGCGCGATGATTGGCGCGGGTATCGCTGCCCCGCAGATTGGCGTTTCGCTGCGCGTCGTGATCTTCGAGGTGCGCGACAACCCGCGTTACCCGCAAGCCGAGGTCGTGCCGTACACCGTCCTGGTCAATCCCCGGCTCACGCCGCTGGAAGGCGGCATGGAAGACGGCTGGGAGGGTTGCCTGTCCGTGCCCGGGCTGCGCGGCCTGGTGCCGCGCCACCGCCGGCTGCGATACACCGGGTTCGACGCCGACGGCCGGCCGATCGACCGTACCGTCGAAGGATTTCACGCGCGAGTGGTCCAGCACGAGGTCGACCACCTCGACGGCGTGCTATACCCGATGCGAATGCGGGACCTGCGCGACCTCGGATACGAGGACACCCTCTTCCCCGACGGGGGCGCGCTCCCTCCCGGGTAACGCTCAGGTCGCGTGCGACTTGCGGGGCCGCCGCACCGGCTTCTTCCCGGGGACCGGCGCGAGCTGCGCCTCGATCTCAGCCTCCGCGGAGAACCAGTCCTCGAGCTCGAGTCCGGGCTCGAATCCCCGGCGCTCGGCCCGGAAGTACGCGGCCATCTCGACCATGCGCCGCCGCTCCTCGATGAGCGGGACGGCCGCCGCGGATGTCCTGGGCCGGGCCTTGGGCCTGGCGACCTTGGGCTTGGCCGGCTCCTTCGCAGCCGAGACGGGCGCAGGGCGCGTCGTCGCGGTACGGCTGGTTCGCCGTGCCGTGGTCTTCCTACCCTCCATGTCCATTTCCTCCAACCAACCCGGACGAAAGCCGACGATCCAGCCGCGGTGCCCGCATTGTGTGACCCAATTATGACAGTTGGCCCGCCAGCCGGTTCCGCGGCAGACCGCAGCTTTCCGAGACGTGACCTGCGCTATTCCCGTATTGGTGAGCGGAAAACGACGGGCAATGCTTCCGGACGCGGCCGGGGATGGAACCCCATTCCGGCGCGCGCCCCAGGGAGACCCGCATGAGCCACGAACTCGACTCACGAAAGCTGGAAGAGCTCAAGTCGAGGATGCGCGATCGCGCCGGGCAGTTGCGCGAGGAAATACGTCAGACACTGATCAAGAGCGACCACGAACAGTACGTGCAGATCGCGAACGAGGTGCGGGACCTCGAGGACGAGTCGTTCGCCGACCTGATGGTGGACGTCAACCTCGCGGAGATCGACCGCGACCTCGACGAGCTGCGCGCGATCGAGGCCGCGCAGCTGCGCATGGCGGAAGGTGCCTACGGCGTCTGCGAGCACTGCGGCATGCCGATCGAGTTCCGGCGCCTGCAGCTCACGCCCTTCGCGATCCGCTGCTTCGACTGCCAGTCGAGCTACGAGCGCAACCACGTCCAGAAGACGGGGCACACGCTCTGACACACGCCTAGCGGCTCGCGGGCGGCTCGAACCACTTCTCCCGGGGCACGATCTTCGGCGTCTCCGGATCCGCCTCGTAATTGGGCGACATGATCTGCACGCCGAACTCGTTGAACGCGTCCTGGATGTTGGCGTGCAGCCGGTCGAGCACGACGAGCCTCTGCAGCGGGTCCGCCACGTTCACGAGCAGCGTGTACTCGACGTAGAAGTCCTGCAGCGCCGTCTGGCGCACGCGCGGGGCAGGGTCCCTGGAGATCCCCTCGGTCCGGTCGGCCGCGAGTTCGAGGAGCCGCTGTACCTGTCGCCACGGCGTGTCGTAGCCGATCGTCACCGTCGTCGCGAGCCACAGGCCTCCCGCCCCGGCGAGGCGGGAGTAGTTGCGCGTCACGCTGCTCACGATGATCGCGTTCGGGATGTTGACCTCTTCGTGCCGCAGGGTCTCGATGCGCGTGGTCACGAACCCCACGGACAGCACCGTGCCCTCCGTCTCGCCGATCTTCACGAACTCGCCGGGGCGGAGCGCCTTCGTGTACATGAGCATGAGTCCGCTCACCGCCTGGTTCACGACGCCGGACGCGCCGATCGACATCATCAGGCCGACGAACACGCCGATCCCCTTGAAGGCCTCGCTGCCGCTGCCCGGGATGTAGGGATAGGCCGCGACGAGCGCCAGGATCCAGATGCCCGTGATGAACAGCTGCCCGGTCGGCCGCGCGGTCGTCTCGTCGACGAGGCCCAGCGCGATGCGCCCCTTCTGCACGCCGTCGAAGAATGCGCGCACCGTGCGCACGACGATCCGCGTCAGTGCGAAGATCAGCACGACGAAGAGCAGGCCCGGCACGGCCTTGAGGATCGCCTCGCCGAAGTTGCCGAGCGCCTGCAGCATGTTTTCCGCCAGCGCCTCGCCCCAGGGACGCGTGTACGGGAACCGGCTCAGCACGAACCCAACCCATTGGTAGATGGCCAGGACGACGAACAGGATCGACGCGAGCTTCACGGGCAGCGTGAAGAGTCCCGCGACCACGGCCTCCCCCAGCGCATGTCCGGCCCAGCCCGGCAACTTCGTGGCGAAGCGCTTTTCGACGAAGGCGTGCGTACGTCGTACCGCCCAGCGGTACCCGCGATACACCGACCACAGCGCTGCGACCAGCAGGACCGTGGCGAGCAGCGAATAGCCGATCGCGGGCAGCAGTGCGCGCGCGTCACGGGCTTCGCGGATCTCGTCCAGCGCGAGCTGCAGGTTGTGGACGGCGTCGGCCGCGACGCCTGCCGGCGTCTCGTCCGAGTCCACGGCAACGTCGCCCTGCAGGACGCGGAAAGCGACCTTGCCGTCCACCAGGACCGCCGTGCCTTCCGGGAGCGGCCGTGTGCTCACCGCCAGCGCCCCACCCTTTGCGGCCAGTTCGTGGATTCGCTCCTCCGCGACCTCGGCGCGCTCGCCCGGACTGGACCCGAAGACTTCGGCGCGCATCGTGTAGATGCGGCGGTTCGCGATCATGAGGTCCGCTGGCTGGATGTCACGCTCGACCGAGGCGGCTTCCTGTCCGCCGCTCGCGTCGGCGGCGACCGCCGTCGCAGACGCAGACCACACCATGGCCAAGGCCGCCACCATGGCGCCGACTTTGAACCGGCGCCGCCTTCCCGCTCCTGGCATCGTCCTGCACTCCCTCATGCTTGCCGCCACGCCGCCTGATAGCCTGACCCGATCTTCATGATCCGCTCGAGCAGCTCGTCGTAGCCGACGCTCGCCGCGAGCGCCGACGTCGCGAAGTCCTCGATCTGCGCGAGGTTCGGATTGGCGTTCGCCTCCAGCACGAAGACGCTGCCGTCTTCCCGGACGCGGAGATCGATGCGCGCGTAGCCGCTCAGGAACAGCGCCCGATAGATGCGGCGCGCGAGCTGGGCGACGCGCTGCTGCATGCCTTCGGGCAGCTCGAGCGCCGGCCCCGTGCCGATGCCGTGCTTCTTCTGGTACTTGCGGTCCCACTTCACCTTGCGCGTGGCGATGCCGGCCATCACCTCCGGCAAGGTGCCGAAGTTGAGTTCCCAGAGCGGGAACGTCGTCAGCCGGTCGTTGCCCATCACGCCGACGTAGATCTCGCGGCCCTCGATGTACTCCTCGACCAGCGCATCGGAGTTCGTCTGGTCGTGGATGAACTCGACGCGCTCGCGGAGCTTCTGGCCGTCGTGCACGATCGAGGCCTGCGATATGCCGAGCGATGCGTCCTCGGTCGCGGACTTCACGAACAGCGGGAACTTGAGCCGCCGCGGCTCGCGGTAGCGGCGATTGCGCGGCAGCAGCGCGAAGCGCGCCGTCGGGATGCGGTGGTAGGCCAGGATCTGCTTCGACAGCACCTTGTCGCGCGAGATCATCATGCCGCGCGGGTTGCAGCCCGTGTACGGCATGCGCATCAGCTCCAGGAACGCGACCACGTACTGGTCGTGGGTGACGATGCCCTGGAACTCCTCGAGCAGGTTGAAGGCGATGTCCGGCTTCCAGTCGGTGATCGCGTTGCGGAGATCCGCGAGGTTGTTGCCGAGGCCGAGCACCTTGACCTCGTGCCCCATGGCGCGCAGCGACGTGGTCACGTCGTACTCGGTGCGCCACTCGTCGATCTCCTGCTCCGTGTAGCCGCTCGAATCGTCCGGCGGCACCAGCGTCTCGTGCACGAGCACGAGCACCCGCTGCTTCTTCATAGTGCGTAGTTCTCCCGGTCCCGCAGCAGCATGTCCAGCATGATCCGCTCGAGCATCCCGAGCACGTCACGCTTGGCCTTGCGCTGGCTACCCTTGAGCCTCAGGTCGAGCACCCGCGCCCGCTGGGTGGCGGTGCGCATCACGTGGTTCACGAGATATGGATGCATGCGGGCGCGACGGATCAGCAGCCGTCGCAGCTGCGGTCGCACCTCGCGCAGGAATCGGCTCGCCGCCGGACCGCGCGGATGGATCTCGCGCCGACCGAACACGCGCAGCAGCCGGCGGTCGTAGGAGCGCGCGAGGTCGATCTCGTAGCGGGCCCGCTTGCGCCGATAGTGCTCGCGCAACGTGCGCTGGTTCCCCGCCAGCGGCTCGACCGTGTCGCGGGCGAGGCGGACCGCACGTCGCCCTTCGAGTTCGCGCATCGTCCGATCCACGTATTCCAGCTTGGCGAGCGCCGGCCAGCCCTCGTACTGGCTGCGCCAGCGCGACCGCGGCGGCAGCCAGACCGCGAAGGTCTCGGCGAAATCCTCGGTGGGGTGGCGCTGCGCGTACCAGTGGCCGAGGTGCAGCACGAAGTTCCGGCTGGTCGGCCGCGGCGAGTATCGTGTCGGATAGCGCCGCGATGCCTTGCCGAAGGTCTCGCGCCAGGCCTTGCGACGCCGCAGGCCGAAGGCCGTGTCGATCGCGTGCCCGGTCTCGTGGCGCAGGATCCGCATCAGCCACTTGTCGTTGCCGCCCTCGACCTCGTGCATGTAGCGGCGCTCGAGGCGCATCAGGCGCGGGTGGGCGAGGTAGAACGGGATCGCGATGCCCGGCACGCCGTCGGGCGAGAACCACTCCTCCGAGAGCCAGAAATGCGGCCGGAAGCGGATCCCCTTGCGGGCCAGCTCGTCGTACAGGCGCCAGACACTGTGCTCGAGGCGCGAGCCGGCCAGCGTGAGCCGCAGGTCGCAGAAACGCTTGTCGAGCAGCGCGTCGTCATCGAGCCGCGTCCACGCAGGCTCGCGCTTGCGGGCGCGGCGAGGACCCCGGCTGGCGCGCCGCTGACGGGGGCGCGGGGTCACGGCTCGCGCGCCCCGGACGCCGTCGTCGTGGAATCTTCGGCGCGCCGCTCGCAGAGTCGGGACGCGAACGACTCGAGCAGATCGACTCGGGCGAGATTTTCGCGGCGCGCCGGCGGTATCGACTCCACGCCGTAGAGCGCGCCCATCAGTGTTCCTGCCAATGCTGCTTCGAGCCCGGGCTCGACCGCTGCGGCACGGGCACGCCGCACGGCGTCATCGAAGTCGGCTGCGCGGGCGACGGCTGCCCTCGCCCGCGCCACCGCGTCGAGCACGTCCGCCTTGTGCGGCTTCCGGTAATTCGGGCCGGGCACGGTCAGGTCCACTCCGCGCGCCATGGCCGCAACCGCCGGCTTCAACGGTCGCGCGGCCCACAGCCCGGGCACCGGCTCGAACATGGCGCCGAGCACCGGGGCCGGTTCCGCACCCCGCAACGCCCCCACGAGCATGGCCCCGTAGTAGCGGCACGCGTCGATCGCGAACGGCGACTGGTGCGTCGTCCGTGCGCACTCGCCCGCGAGTTGCACGGCGGCCGCCGGGTCCGCCAGCGAGTAAAGGACCGCGGCCACGACCCTCGGCAGGCTCGCCGTGCTGCGGTCATGCGGATCGTGCGATCCCGCCGTCGGCAGTCCGCGCCACTGGTAGGTCGCGAGCGCCCTGGCGACGTCGGGCGTAACTTCCGAAGGACGCCCCGTCGCCGTGAGATGCCCGTCGCGCTGCCAGCGCAGGTAACGGCCGATCTGGTCGCGCGCGTCGAACCGCCCACGCTCGAGCAGGCTCTCCGCGAGACACAGCGCGAGGGCCGTGTGCTGTGTCCATTGCCCCGCAGTCGACCCGCCCTCTTCCGTAGCCGAGCCCGCCGCATCTGCCGCCGCAAGCCCGAGCAGCGCGCCCCGCGCTCGCCCGCCCAGGTCGGGCCGTCCCGCCGGGATGCGCAATGTCGGCCGACCGGGACGGGATGGGGCCCACCTGCGAACGTATTCGACCTGCTCGTCCGTTTCCGGCACGGCAGCCCAGACGGCGGCCTTGGCGCACTGCTGCCATTGCCGCTGCAATTCGTCCAGCGCGTCGCCTGCCCGCACCGGGCGACTGGCCAGCCAGCAACCGGCCACCGTGGCACTGCGCCCGATGCCTGCGCGGCAATGCAGGTACACGACGTGCCCCGCGGACAGAGCGTCGTCGATCGTGGCGAGCACGCGCAGCATGACCTCGGGGCTCTGCGGAATACCGTGGTCTGGAATCGGTTCGCGGAGGTACTCGACCCGGCGACCGTCCGGCGTCGCAAACGGCAACAGCGCCTCGTAAGAAGGCAGTTCGCGCGGCTCCGTCAGGTCCACGAAGCACGTGACGCCCGCCTGCAGGAAGCGGCGCAGACGCTCCATTGCCTCGGCGCGCGACGAGGACCCCGGGTATTCGCCGACGAGCAGGCGCCCGGGGACCAGCCAATAGGTCTCCGGGATCGGCCGTGGCGGGCTCCTGTCGCTCGGTTCGTCGGGACGGTCCGGCATGGAGTGCATGATAC
>VEPJ01000215.1:18069-24159 GCA_012026925.1 Gammaproteobacteria bacterium
GCCTGTGAGAGACTGGCACGATTCGAATGACGGGGGGAGTGTCCCAAGTGCTGAAGCAGCTTGCGGCCCGCAAGTCGGTAGCCACGATCATCCAGGAGGTCGAGTCCGGCCCCCGTCTCAACCGGGTCCTGAGCGCCCGGACGCTCACGTCCATCGGCCTCGGATCCATGATCGGCAGCGGGGTATTCGTGCTCACGGGCACGGTGGCCGCGGAACACACGGGCCCGGCGGTCACCCTCGCCTTCCTGGTCGCCGCCTTCGGCTGCGGCCTCGCGGCCATCTGCTATGCGGAACTCGCGGCGCTCATCCCCGTCGCCGGCAGTGCCTACAGCTACACGTACGCCACGCTCGGCGAGGGGGTCGCGTGGTTCGTGGGCTGGAACCTCGCGCTCGAGTACATGATGTCGGCCGCGACCGTCGCCGTCGGATGGTCCGGCTACGTGGTGAACCTGCTCGAGGAAGTCGGCATCCACCTGCCGGCCGCACTGACGAACGCGCCGGTCGGCAAGACCGCCGAGCACACGCTCGCCGCGACCGGTGCGATCGTGAACCTGCCCGCCGTGCTGATCGTCGTCGCGCTGACGTGGCTCTGCTACATCGGGATCCGGCAGTCGGCGAGCCTGAACAACGTGATGGTCGTCATCAAGGTCGCGATCATCGTGCTGTTCATCGTCGTCGGCATCTCGTTCGTTGACACTTCGCTGTGGCATCCGTACCTGCCGCCGAATGGCGGTGAGTTCGGGCATTTCGGCCTGAGCGGCGTCATGCAGGGCGCGGCGATCATCTATTTCGCCTACATCGGATTCGACACGGCCGCCACGACCGCGCAGGAGGCCCGCAATCCCCAGCGCGACGTGCCGCTCGGCATCATCGGAGCCCTGGTGATCTCGACCGTGCTGTACGTCGGCATGGCGGCGGTGATGACCGGCATGGTGGACTGGCGCCAGCTCGACGTGGCGGCGCCGGTTGCCGTGGCCCTCGACGCGCACCCGAACCTGAGGTGGCTCGGGCTGCCGGTGAAGATCGGCGCGATCATCGGCATGACCTCGGTCATCCTGATGTCGATCCTCGGCCAGCCGCGCATCTTCATGGCGATGGCCCGCGACGGCCTGTTGCCGCCGTCGATGCAGAAGGTGCACCCGACGTACCACACGCCTTCGGTGGCGACCATCATCACGGGCCTGCTCGCGACGTTCTTCGCCGGCGTCTTCCCGATCGACGTGCTCGGCGAGCTCGTGTCCATCGGCATCCTGCTCGCCTTCACCGCGGTGTGCATCGGCGTGCTGGTGCTGCGCAGGACGATGCCGGAAGCGCCGCGGCCGTTCCGCGTGCCGTACGCGCCGCTCACGTGCACGGCGGGCGTGATCGTGTGCCTCGGGCTCACGCTTGCGCTGCCTAAGGACACGTGGATCCGACTGGTGATCTGGTCGCTGGTCGGGGCCGCCGTGTATTTCGGGTACGGCTACTGGAACAGTCGCCTGCACAAGCAGGCGCAGCGCTGACGCCGCCCTCATCGCCCGTCCGCGCGCATCAGGCGAGTTGGGGAACGCTTTCCCGGGACGCCGTAAATCCATCCATGGAGGCTACGCGCGCAACGTCGTGTCGCGCGCCGGCCCGGGAAAGCGTTCCCCAACACGCCAGCCGCGCGGTCGCGGCCCTCGGCTGCGGTGGCTCGCGGGGTCGCTCACGATGCGCTGCGGACACCGAGAGGCGTCTGGCCCGAGGAGGCTGGCCGGGCCGTCGCGAAACAGGACGTTTCGCGCGGAGCCTCCAGGGATGGATCTACGGCGTCCCGGCCGGCCTCCTCGGGCCAGACGCCTTACACCTCGTCCCAGGGCTCCAGTTCGCCCGGCGACGTATGGCCGACTGAGACGCGCACTGCGTCGAGCGCCGCGAAGTCGAACGCGGCAGGATCGGCGAGGTGCGATACCGCGACGTCGCGCATCGCGGAGAAGATCGTCTCCGTGCGTCCGGGGAACTCGCGCTCCCAGTCCGCCAGCATCTTCTTCACGGCCACGCGCTGCAGGTTCTCCTGCGAGCCGCAGAGCCGGCACGGAATGATCGGGAAGCGCCGCGCACGCGCGTAGCGCTCGATCTCGCGCTCGGGCACGTAGGCGAGCGGCCGGATCACGACGTGCCGCCCGTCCTCCGAGAGCAGCTTCGGCGGCATCGCCTTCAGCTTCCCGCCGAAGAACATGTTGAGGAACAGCGTCTCGACGATGTCGTCGCGGTGGTGGCCAAGCGCGATCTTCGTGATCCCGTTTTCGGCGGCGTAGCGGTAGAGACGGCCGCGGCGCAGTCGCGAGCACAGGCCGCACATGGTGCGCCCCTCGGGGATCACTCGCTTCACCACGCTGTACGTGTCCTGTTCGAGGATCTCGAATGGAACGCCGAGGGCGCCCAGGTACTCGGGCAGCACGTGCGCCGGGAAGCCGGGCTGCTTCTGGTCGAGGTTGACGGCGACCAGTTCGAAGCGCACCGGGGCGCTCCGCTGCAGCGAGAGCAGCACGTCGAGCAGCGTGTACGAGTCCTTTCCGCCGGAGAGACAGACCATGACGCGGTCGCCCTCGCCGATCATCGAGAAGTCATCGATGGCCTTGCCGACGAGGCCGCGCAGCCGCGCCTGGAGCCGCTTGAAGCTGTTCGATGGTCGCTCGACGACTGCGTTCATGGTCGACGGGAACCGGATCGCGGGCGCCCGGCCCTCAGGTCACGAAGACCGGCTGATCGTTCACGAGGACCGTCAGCATGTTGGAGATGATCTTGCGCATCTTGTCGCCGTCACGGCCGCCGAGGCCGGCCATGCCGCACCAGTCGGTGGACGCGCCGTTGATGATGATGCCCGAGCTCGCCGTGCGCTGCATCGCGATCCAGGTGCCGACCGTGTCGGCACCGGTCCTGTAATGCCGGCCGTAGTCGTAGCCGATTATCTCTGCGCGATGGGCACCCATCGCGGCGAGGTCCAGCACGGGCTCTCCCTGCGTGACCGGGTTGTTGAGCAGGGGTGCTCCATCGTATTCGTGCGAGCGCATGGAGAGGATGTCACCCTTTGCGACGGGCACGCCACGGAACACGGGCGAATTTGGCAGCAGGACCTTGAAGCCGTTCCAGCCGGCGTCCGCGGGGTCGTCCGCAATTCCTCCGCCGAGGAAGTCCGCGCCGAGACTCGGCAACAGCGGGTACTGCAGCGTCGGGTCGACCCAGTTGAGCGTGCGGGCCATCGGATCGGCCACCGGGTCCGTCTGCCACTTGTAGCAGATCATCTGCGTGCGCTCGTCGTTGTAGCGCACCTGCCACCACATGCTGTTGCCCGACAGGACGAGCGCGTTTCCGCCCTCGAGGACGAACCGGTCGAAGTTCTCTCGCGCGCGCCTTGTCCAGTACTCGCTGTGCCCGATCAGCACGATGAGCCTGGCGCCGGCAATCTCCGCGTAGTCGTCGAGATCGACGTCGGCGCAGTACTTGCAGCTGTAGGGCAGCTTGAGCGACGCCATCCAGAGCAGGAACTGGTCCGCATACGCGGGCAACGGACGCGCCGTCGGGCGCAGGAAGGAGACGACCGGCGCGGTATCCGGCGCCTTGGTGTACATGCTCCGGCCGCCGTTCGAGTTGTAGGCCGCCTCGGTGTTCGTCGGCACCACGATGATCACGTCGGCATTGTCGCGATTCGCCGGCTTGACGATGACGGGCAGGAGGTTCTCGACCAGGTACACGCCACTGCGCAGGTTCGGGACAGCGAGCGTCGTACTCGGCTGGTAGCCAAACCCGGTCTCCCACGGATTCGGGCCCATGGGCGCCTGCGGGGCCAGCCCGGCGGAAAACGACTGCACGCGCTTGCCGGCCAGGTCGTACAACCCGAGCGTGCTCTGCCCCGCCTGGATCCCGTTCAGGTAAAGCGTCGCCCGGTCGCCCGGACGGTAGGACAGCCGGTCCGCATAGCCGTCCGCCAGCACGGGCACCGGTGGCGCCTTCACCCTGCGGGACCGCCTCGCTGCTGCAATCGCCGGAAAGCCAGCGATCGCCGCGGCGCCGAGCGCACCGATCACGCGACGGCGCGTGAGCAGCCGATCGCCCTGCCTCTTCGAATCGCTCAAGAAACCCTCTCCCGGACCAGACCTTCCGGTTCGACCTGACATCGCGTGCTGTTATTGGATCCGTCCGACGACCGGAAGCCGGAAAACGTCCGTAGAATCCGGCGCCAAGGATACCAGACGGCCTCTATCAACCGGCGTCGGGCGCTTCCAGGTACTTGCCTTCCGCGTACCGCAGCCACGGGGCAGCCGTGAGCGCCTTGCCCGTCGCGTTCTTGATGAGCTGCTGGGCGCTCAGGCTTGCGCCGAAGCTGTGCACGTTGGCCCGCAGCCACTCGAACAGGCCGCCGAAGCGCCCCGCCTCGATCTCGCGGTCGAAATCGGGATGATCGTTGCGCAGGGTCTCGTAGAGCTGGGCGGCGATGAACCCCCCGAGTGCGTAGGACGGGAAGTAGCCGAAAGACCCGACCGCCCAGTGAACGTCCTGCAGGCATCCTTCCGCGTCGTTGGCGGGACGGATGCCGAGCTTCTGGTCCATGCTCTCCCGCCAGGCTTCCGGGAGATCGCGCACCGGCAGCGTCCCGTCGAAGATCCGTTTCTCGAGCTCGTAGCGCAGCATGATGTGGACCGGGTAGGTGAGCTCGTCGGCGTCCACGCGGATCGTCCCGCGCCTCACCCGGATCAGGGTCTGGTAGAGGTTCTCGACCTCCCACTCCGGACCCGTCGCGCCGAAGTGCTTTTCTAGCAGCGGCCGGAGGTAGGTCAGGAAGGGGCGGCTGCGCCCGACGAACATCTCGAGCAGCAGTGACTGGCTCTCGTCGAGAGCCATGCCACGCTCCCGCCCGACGGGCTGGTCGCGCCAGGCTTCGGGCAGCCCGAGGTCGTACATGGCCTGCCCCGTCTCGTGCAGCACGCCCATCAGTCCCGAGAACGGGTCCCTCAGGTCGAAACGCGTGGTCACCCGCACGTCGCCGGGCACGCCCTCGGTAAACGGGTGATCGGCCTCGTCGAGCCGGCCGCGGTCGAACGGGAAGCCCATCGCGCGCATGACCTCGATCGCGAGGCTGCGCTGCTTGGCCGTGCTCACCTTGCCGCTCACCGGCAGCTGCGTCCGCGTCGACTGCAGCTCGATGGCTTCACGGATCAGGTTCGGGAGCCGACGCGACACCGTGCGGAATAGCGCGTCGATCTCGGCACTCTGGAACCCCGGGCTGAAGACGTCGATCAGCGAGTCGTAGGGCGACAGGCCGAGCGCTTTCGACAGCACATCCGCCTTGTCGCGGGTGAGCGCGACGACCTCCTCGAGGTGCGGCGCGAACAGCGCGAAGTTGCTTTCCTGCTTCGCCTCACGCCAGCGCACCTCGGCCATGGCCGTGGCACGGGCCATGCGCGTAACGAGCGACAGCGGCGTGGCGATCGCGTGGTCGCGCTCCCGGCGCATCTCGCGCAGGTTGGCGAGCTGCCAGTCCTCCAGCTGCGACTCCGCGGCGAGGGCGCGCTCGATCAGGCGCGAGACCTTCGGGGCCGTCAGCAGCGCATGGCACTCGGACTCGAGCGTCGCGAGCTGCTCGCCGCGTACGTCGGCGCTGCCGCGTGGCATCATCACGGCGGCGTCCCAGCGCAGCAGGCTGGCCGCTCCGCGGAAGGCGTGGAGACGGCGGAACTCCTGCTCGAGTTGTTGGTACGGAGTCTGCGCCATGACGGGGTTCCGGGGCGGAACACGCCCCGGGACGCCGGATTCTAGCAAGCCGGCCTGTCGACAGCCCGGGAAAGCGTCCTGCAGCCGGGCTTTTTTAATTAAATATCAGTTAGTTATGTAAACTTTCCAGAAGGCGCAAGCCATCTCAGGCGCCACCGGCTTCCTTCGCTTCCCCGCCCGCCGACCCACGGGCCGTGGCACCCCGCAGCTTCTCGAGCATCCTGGCAATCGTCTGGGGCGACTTCGTGTTGCGGGCGACGATCGTATAGACGGCCGGCACGACGCCCAGGGTCTGGAAGACAGAGGTCACGACGCCGTAGAACACGACGACCCCGATGGCCTGCCGCGATTCGGCGCCCG
>VEPJ01000044.1 GCA_012026925.1 Gammaproteobacteria bacterium
TACTCCGGCTGCCCGGCGGCCGCCAGCGCGTCGCGGATCGACCGCTCGATCGCCTCGGTCGCCGGGCAGCCGGAGTACGTGGGCGTGACGACGACTTCGACATCCCCGCCCTCGGTCCGCACGTTGCGCACGATGCCGAGCTCGGTCACCGAGACCGCCGGGATCTCCGGATCGGGCACGCCGCCCAGCACCTCCCACGCGCGTTCGGCGGTCAGCATCACCAGGTTCCGCCGGGGTAGGTGCGCTGCAGATGCTGCATGCCGGTCAGCAGGTGCCCGAGGTGTTCGCTGTGCACGCCGGCCTTGCCGCGCGACAGGAACGGCGTGCGGGCCGGCATCGCCAGCGTCGCCACTTCGAGCACCGGCGTCACCGCGCCCGTCCACGCCGCTTCGAGCGAGGCCCACGCCGGTCCGACCGACGCGGCGGCGGCGGCTTCGTCGACCGGCGTCGCGCTGAAGAATTCCGCGGTGTACGGCCAGAGCAGGTCGAGCGCAGCCTGCATGCGCCGGTGGGACTCGTCGGTGCCGTCGCCGAGCCGGACCACCCAGTCGGAAGCATGCTGCACGTGGTAGCGCGCCTCCTTCAGGCTCTTCGCGGCGATCGCCGCGAGCGCGGCGTCGCCGGAGCCCGGCAGCGCCTGCCACAGTTCGCGCTGCCACGCGGCGACGAGGTAGTTGCGCAGGATCGTCTGGCCGAAGTCGCCGTTCGGCAGTTCCACGATGGTGAGGTTGCGGAACTCCGGCTCGCGCCGCAGGAACGCGAGCTGGTCCTCGTCGCGGCCGCGGCCCTCGAGCGCACCGGCGTGCGTCAGCAGCAGCCGCGCCTGGCCGATCAGGTCGAGCGCGATGTTGGTGAGCGCGATGTCCTCCTCGATCACCGGGCCGTGGCCGCACCATTCCGACAGACGCTGGCCGAGGATCAGCGAGGTATCGGCGAGGCGCAGCACGTACTCGAGGTGCGCGGGATGGGTTTGCGTGGCGGCGGTCATCGCGGCGCCTACATGTGGTTGACTTCGTCGGGCAGCGTGTAGAACGTCGGGTGCCGGTAGATCTTGTCCTCGGCCGGGTCGAACATCTCGGGCTTGGCGTCCGGGTCGCTCGCGACGCTGTGCTCGGCGCGCACCACCCAGATGCTCCCGCCATCCCTGCGCCGCGGGTAGGCGTCGCGCGCGTTCTGCAGCGCCATCTTCGCGTCGGGCGCGTGCACGCTGCCGCAGTGCTTGTGGTCGAGGCCGTTGCGGCTGCGGATGAACACTTCCCACAATGGCCACTGGCGGCTGGGCTCGGTCATCTGTTCTTCCTCCGCTCGTTCACGCTGCGAGCCGATCGCGCTTGCGCTGTTTCTCCGCGTGCGCCATCGCGGCCTCGCGCACCCACGCGCCGTCCTCCCAGGCCTGCACGCGGTCGGCGAGGCGCTCGCGGTTGCACTGGCCGTGGCCGTTGACGACGTTCCAGAACTCGCTCCAGTCGATCGGGCCGAAGTCCCAGTGGCCGCGCGCCTCGTTCCATTTCAGTGCCGGATCCGGCAGCGTGATTCCGAGGACCCGCGCCTGTGGCACCGCGGCGTCGACGAACTTCTGGCGCAGGTCGTCGTTGCTGATGCGCTTGATGCCCCACTTGATCGAGTCGCCCGAGTGCGTCGAGGCCGAGTCGTGCGGGCCGAACATCATCAGCGCCGGCCACCACCAGCGGTTCACCGCGTCCTGCACCAGGTCGCGCTGCTCGGGCGTGCCCTTCATCATCGTCAGCAGCAGGTCGTAGCCCTGGCGCTGGTGGAACGACTCCTCCTTGCAGATGCGGATCATCGCGCGCGCATACGGCCCGTACGAGCAGCGGCACAGCGGGATCTGGTTCATGATCGCCGCGCCGTCGACGAGCCAGCCGATCACGCCGATGTCGGCCCAGTTGAGCGTCGGGTAGTTGAAGATCGACGAGTACTTGGCCTTGCCCGAGTGGAGCGCGTCGACGAGGTCGTCGCGCGCGACGCCGAGCGTCTCGGCGGCGGCGTACAGGTACATGCCGTGACCGCCCTCGTCCTGCACCTTCGCGAGCAGGATGGCCTTGCGCTTCAGCGTCGGCGCGCGGGTGATCCAGTTGCCCTCGGGCAGCATGCCGACGATCTCGCTGTGCGCGTGCTGGCTGATCTGCCGCACGAGCGTCTTCCGGTACGCCTCGGGCATCCAGTCCTTCGCCTCGATGAATTCGCCGCGTGCGACCTTCGCGTCGATCTCGGCCTCGTACTCGGCCTCGCGCACCGACCGCGGGCCGCCGCGCGCCGTCTCGTCCCGCTCCGGGGACGGAATGTCCATGGCCTGGGTGTACATCCGTGCTGCCTCCTGCCTGCTGCGCGCCCGGCTGCTTCGGACGTCGGTCGATGATCCGCCGGGCCTTGCCGACCGAGCGTTCGAGTCCCATCGGCGACGCCAGCGCGACCGCGGCCGACAGACCGATGTAGGCCTTGATGCCGTGTTCCAGTTTCTGCGCGGCGGTGCGGCGCGCCTCATGGCTGCCGTTGGCGAGTTCCGATCCCATCTCGACGTGCACCGTCAGTTCGTCGAGGTTGCCGGGCCGCGTGACTTCGAGCGTGTAGTACGGCTCGAGTTCGGGCTGCTTCAGGATCAGTTCCTCGACCTGGGTCGGGAAGAGATTCACCCCCCGGATGATGAGCATGTCGTCCGAGCGCCCGGTGATCTTCTCCATGCGACGCATGCTGCGCGCGGTCGGCGGCAGCAGCCGCGTCAGGTCGCGCGTGCGAAAGCGGATCATCGGCAGCGCCTCCTTCGTCAGCGACGTGAAGACGAGTTCGCCCTTCTCGCCCTCGGGCAGCACCGCGCCGGTCTCCGGATCGATGATCTCCGGATAGAAGTGATCCTCCCAGACGGTCAGCCCGTCCTTGGTCTCGATGCACTCCTGCGCGACGCCCGGGCCGATGATCTCCGACAGGCCGTAGATGTCGATCGCGTCGAGCGCCGTCTTCGCCTCGATCGCGTCGCGCATCGCCGGCGTCCACGGCTCGGCACCGAAGATGCCGATCTTCAGCGACGTCGTCTTCGGATCGATGCCCTGCCGCTCCATCTCCTCGGCGATCGCCAGCATGTACGACGGCGTGACCATGATGATGTCGGGCCGGAAGTCCTGGATCACCTGCACCTGCCGCTCGGTCATGCCGCCCGAGATCGGGATCACCGTGCAGCCGAGCCGCTCCGCGCCGTAGTGCGCGCCGAGCCCGCCGGTGAACAGCCCGTAGCCGTACGACACGTGGACCATGTCGCCGGCACGCCCGCCGGCAGCGCGGATCGAGCGCGCCATCACCGTGGTCCAGGTGTCGATGTCCTTCGCGGTGTAACCGACGACGGTCGGCTTGCCGGTCGTACCGCTCGACGCGTGCAGCCGCACGACCTTCTCGCGCGGCACTGCGAACATGCCGAACGGGTAGGTGTCGCGCAGGTCCTTCTTCGTCGTCGGCGGAAACTTCGCGAGGTCCGCCAGGCTCGTGAGGTCGGACGGCTTCACGCCCGCCCGGTCGAACTTCTGCCGGTAATGCGGCACGTTGTCGTACGCGTGATTCAGCGTCCAGCGCAGGCGCTCGAGCTGCAGCGCCTGCAGCTCCGAACGGCTGGCGCGCTCGATCGGTTCGAGGTCGGACGGGTTCGGTTTCTTCGCTGGCATCTTCGCGTCCCGTTCAGAGTTCGACGACCGGCCGGCCCTTGATGGTGTGCGAACGGCCGCGCATCACCATCACGGCCTTGCCGTGCTGGTTGATCACCTTGATGTCGTACACGCCGGTGCGCCCGGTGCGGGACACCTCGTGGCACTCGGCAACGAGGCGGTCGCCGTCGTGCGCGGACGCGAGGAAATCGACCACGATCCCGGAGGCGACCGTCATCTCGTTGTAGCTGTTGCAGCCGTAGGCGAACGCCGAATCGGCCAGCGTCGTGAGGAATCCGCCGTGGCAGATCCGGAATCCGTTCAGCATGTCCGGACGGACCGTCATCGACACGCGCGCGTAGCCCGGCCCGATCGCCTCGACGTGCATGCCCAGCGCCTGCGTGGCGGCGTCGTCCCGCAGCATGCCCTGCCGCACCGCTTCGGCGATCGCGTGCGCATCCTTCGCCGCCGCGGCGCGCGGGTGCTCAGCCATGGAACCCGTCTCCCGTGTAGCCCTTGCGCGTGATCAGGGCCGACGTGCGGTATCGCTCCTCGCCGTAGTGCTCGCGCAGGTTGGCGAGCGCGCGCGCGAACACGTGCAGCCCGACCTGCTCGGACCACTCGAGCGGGCCGCGCGGGTAGTTGACGCCGTGGCGCATCGCGACGTCGATCGCCGCCGCGCTGCAGATGCCGTGGGCGACCGCGTCGGCCGCCTCGTTGACGAGCATCGCGATCAGCCGCAGCACCACCATTCCGGCGACATCGTCGAGCGGCGAGCACTGGAAGCCGGCCATCCCGAGGGTGGCGCACACCGTGCGAAACGCCCCGCTGCCGCACTGGTCGGCGCGTGCCAGCCCCAGCCGCGGCGTGGTTCCGTAGTCGAGCGCGAGGTCGAAGAGCACGAGGTGCTCGTGCGCGTCCTCGGCCGCACGCCGGGTCGCAGGGCGGCCGTCGGTCATCATCACGCGCGCCGGTCCGATCTCCAGCCAGCCGGACGACGCCCGCTGCGCCTCGCGCGGTCCCTGCACGCGCACGACGTCGATGCCCGCGCGTTCCAGCCGCGTGATGATCGGCGTGGCGATCCCGAGCGAGCCCACGGCGATCACGCGCCGCGCCGGCTCGGCGCCCGCTTCCACGGCGGGCGCCGGCTTCGCCGCGCCGTCGCGGT
>VEPJ01000032.1 GCA_012026925.1 Gammaproteobacteria bacterium
GCAACGTGGTGCGCTGGTCCGGCAACCTCACGCCGTTCGACGGGATCGAATTCGATCCGGCGCTGCGGTTCATCGACGTCATGAACGACCTCGCGTTCCTGACGATGGACCTGCGCGAGCACGGCCGGGACGACCTGCGCCGGGCGGTGTTGCAGTCCTGGCTCGAGTCGCTCGGCGATTTCGGCGGCTTGCCGCTGCTCCCCTGGTTCGAGACCTACCGAGCGCTCGTGCGCGCCAAGGTTGCAGCCCTCAGGGCACTGCAGGAGCCCGCAGGCAGCACGGCGCGCGCGAGCGACTGCCGGCTGGCATCGAAGTACGTCGACTGCGCACTGGCCCGCACGAAGCGCCCCGCGGGCAGCCTCGTGCTGACCTGCGGCCTTTCCGGCTCGGGCAAGACCTGGCTCGCGCGCGCGGTCGCACCGCCACTCCGGGCGCTGCACGTGCGCTCGGACGTCGAGCGCAAGCGGTTGGCGGGGCTGCAACCGCTCGAGAACTCGCGCTCGCCGCTCGACGGAGGAATCTATACCCGGGAGTTCACCGAGCGAACCTACGACCGGCTGCACGAGTGCGCGCGCTGTGCACTGGACGGCGGCGAGAACGTGATCGTGGACGCCGCGTTCCTGAAGCGCGACGAGCGCCATCGCATGCTGGCGCTCGCAAACGAACTGGCCGCGCCCGTCGCCATCCTGCATTGCTTCGCGCCGCCGGACGTCCTGCGGGAACGGGTCGCCCGCCGCGCTCGTACGGGGTCCGACGCGTCGGAGGCCGGTCTCGCAATCCTCGAGCGACAGCCCGGCTTCTGGGAGGACTTCGACGACGCGCAACGGGCACGCGTCGTCACGCTCGATACATCCGCACCCGCTTCGGCAACGGCCGCCCTGGAACGACTGCAGGCGCTCGGCGTCCGCTGACTGCGCTTACTTCGCGCTCTTCGGCTTTTCCACCCAGACATTGCACGGCAGCCGGTCGAGCACAGACTCCGCCGTGCTGCCGACGAACCATCGTTCCAGCCGGCGGCGCGACACCGCCCCCATCAGCACCAGCCCGACCTGCAGCTCGCGCGCCTGGGCGACGATGTCGCGCGCCGGGACACCGACCTGGAAGTGACTGCGGTCCGCGGGAATCCCGTGGGCCGTCATGAGGTCGCGGTGCGCGATGCGCGCGCTCTCGATGGAGTCCTCGATCGGCGGCATGGCGGCGGACGCGATGTACGCATCGCCGACGACACCGACCGGTGCCGGTATCGAAAAGACGTGCAGCGCGTGCAGTTCTCCCTCGAGACGATGCGCCAGCATCGCGCCGCTGCGGAGCAACTGCTTGTCGAGCGCCGCCGGCTTGTCGTGCGTGTGCATCGGGTCCACGCAGACGAGGATCCTCGCGCCGGCGAGCCGCGCCGGGTCCTTGACGAGCAGCAGCGGCACCGGGCAGTCGCGGATCAGGTGCCAGTCCGACCCGGTGAACAGCGTGCGCTCGATGCGATTGTGAAAGACGCTGTGCTTGACGACGAGGTCCGGCTTCGTCGCGGCGACGCGCGCGAGGACGATCTCGTGGAACGGCGTGCCCCACAGCGCCTCGCCCAGGGCGTTCACGCCCTCGTCCGCCGCGGCCTGCACGTAGCGCTCGAGCATCGCGCGGTGACCGGCCATGAGCGAGTCGTGGAATTCCTGCAGCGTCGCCGTCATCGGGTCGAAGTACGCCGAGTGGAGGTCCTGGAACTCGCCGACCAGGAGCTCGAGACGGCTGCCGAAGCGCCTGGCCAGCACCATCGCCGCGTCGAACGCCGGTTGTGACTCGGCGCCGGGTTCCATCAACACCAGGATGTTCCGGAGTGCGTCCATGGGCACCTCCCCGGGGTCGGAGGGAACGAATTGAGCTTGCCGTGGACAAAGCATACGGCCCGGACCACTCGCGCAGGCGGAGAGGCCGCCGCGGGTTGTACGTAGTCCCGGGACCGTAGGGTAAGCTTCGCCGTCCGGAAACGAGTTCCATCTCCATGAAACGCATCCTTGCATTGCTGGGCCTGGCCCTGTTCACGGCTGCCGGTTCCACCCCCGCGGACGACCTGAAGCCCGTGAACGCCCCGGGCTTCAGGTACGTCCGCACCGTCGGCACGATCTCCGAGTACAAGCTCGAGTCCAACGGGCTGACCGTGCTCCTCATGCCGGAGCACTCTGCCCCCGTCGTGACGTTCATGGTCACGTACGGCGTGGGGTCGCGGAACGAGGTGACGGGGACGACCGGCGCCACGCACCTGCTCGAGCACCTGATGTTCAAGGGCTCGGACGCGTACAACGACGCCAAAGGCAACAGCATCAAGCAGTACCTCGAGACGGTCGGCGGCAGCTTCAACGCGACCACGTCCTACGACCGCACGAACTACTACGCGGTGGTCGGGCGCGAGTTCCTCGAGGGCTATTTGGCCATCGAGGCCGACCGCATGCGCAACCTGTGGCTGCACGAGGCGGACCGCGAACGCGAGATGACCGTCGTGCGCAACGAATTCGAGCAGGGCGAGAACGACCCGTTCAGCTCGCTCGAGAAGGAGATGTGGGCCACGGCCTTCATGGCGCACCCCTACCATCACCCGGTGATCGGCTGGCGCAGCGACATCGAGAACGTGCCGATCGAGAAGCTGCGGGCGTTCTACGACACGTTCTACTGGCCGGACAACGCGACCGTCTCCGTCATCGGCGACTTCGACCCCGCCGAGGTACTGGCGCTCGTGAAGAAGTACTACGGCAGCTATTCGCGCGCGCCGCAGCCGATCCCGAAGGTGTACACGGCCGAGCCCGACCAGATCGGGCCGCGGCGCGTCACCGTGCGACGTGTCGGCGAAGTCGGCATGGTCGGAATCGCGTACAAGAGCCCGGCCGCGGCCGACCCGGACTATCCGGCACTCGACGTGCTCGGCACGATCCTCGGCAACGGCAAGACGAGCCGTTTCTACAAGGCACTCACCGACAAGAACCTGACGCTCAATGTCGGCGGTGGCCCGTATGCGCTGCATGACCCGTCGCTGTTCCAGGTCTACGCGGTGCTCGCCCCGGGCGTGGAGCACGCCGACGTCGAACGCGTGCTGCTCGAGGAGATCGAACGCGTGAAGAAGGAAGGCGTGACGGACGCCGAGGTCGCCATGGCGCTCGGCAAGTACAACGCATCCACGGCCTATGGTCGCGACGGTTCGTTTTCGATCGCGTCCAGCCTGAACGAGGCCATCGCGGCGGGCGACTGGACGCTCTACTACTCGATCGACGATGCCACGAACAAGGTAACGGCCGCGGACGTCAAGCGAGTCGCGAACAAGTACCTGGACGCGGACAAGAGCACGACGGGATGGTTCATTCCCCTGCCGCCGACGGGCGAGGAGCAGAAGCCATGAGCGGGCGGGATGTGATGCGAGGCATGTTCGTGAATCAGCTGCTCGCCTGGGTCGCTTGCGCCGCGGCGCTGCTCGCGGGCTCGAACGCGGACGCGGCCGCCGCGCGCGACGCGGTCCGCACCGAGATCGACGGCATCGACGTCGTCATCCTGAAGACCGAAGTGCACGACGTCGTCACGCTGGTGGGCTCGCTCCGCGCCGGCGACGACCGCAGCCCCACCGACAACGTGGCGCTTGCAACGGTCACGGGCTCGATGCTCGACAAGGGCACCACGAAGCAGGACAAGTTCGCCATCGCCCGGGCGCTCGGCAACGTCGGCGCCGGCCTGTCTTTCGGAGTGTCCGCGAGCACGGTGGACATCCGCGGCCGGTGCCTGCGGAAAGACCTGCCGCTCGTCGTCTCGCTGCTGGCGGAACAGCTGCGCGAGCCAGCCTTCACCGAGCCGGAGCTCGCGAAGGTGAAGAAGCAGCTCGAGGGAGCTATCCGTTCGCAGCTCGACGACCCGGACTTCCGCGCCGAGGACGCATTCTCGCGCGCCATCTTCCCGCCGGGGCACCCGAACCGCCAGCCGACTCCCGAAAAGTTCATGGCGGACTCCGCGAAGACCACGGTCGCGGAGGTTCGTCAGTTCCACTCGAGTTACTATGGCCCAACCGGCATGCGGCTAGTGATCGTCGGCGACGTGGATCCCGCGGCCGCGCAGGCCGAGATCCGCAAGGCGTTTGCGGGCTGGCGCGGCGGATCCGCGCCGGCGCCGTCGGCCAGGGCTCCTGCGCTCTCGAAGGAGCGGGGCGAGACCGTCTTCATCGCCGACAAGCCCAGCGTGAGCGTCATCATGGGCCAGCCCTCGGAGCTGAGGTATGCCGATGCGGACGCCCTGCCGCTGCGGCTGGGCACGCGCATCCTCGGCAGCGGCGGATTCACGAGCCGCCTGATGTCGAGCGTGCGCGACAAGGAAGGCCTGACCTACGGCATCTCCGCCGCCATGGCGAACGACACCTTCACCGACGGTGAGTGGAGCCTGCAGGCGGCATTTGCACCGGAGCTGCTCGACAAGGGTCTCGCGTCCACGCGGCGCGAACTCGAGGCCTGGCGCAATGAGGGTGTCACGGAGGAGGAATTGAAGCGGGCCAAGAGCGAGCTCGCCGGGCTCTACCAGGTCGGCCTTGCGACTACCGGTGGCATGGCGGGAACGATCCTGTTGATGCTGAACCGCGGCATGCCGCTGTCGTTCGTGGACGACTACCCGAAGAAGATCGCCGAGATCTCGCGCGCGCAGGTCAACGACGCGATCAAGCGGCGCATCGATCCGGGCCGGATGGTGCTCGTGAAGGCGGGGACGGTGGCGGGCGGCCAGCCGACAGCTCGATACGCGTGGCGCCGGCGCGGACCGGTGCGCGGTCGCGCTCGATCCCGAGTTCGCAGGCG
>VEPJ01000157.1 GCA_012026925.1 Gammaproteobacteria bacterium
CGCCGCCGAAGGCCGGCAAGACCATGCTGCTGCAGAACATCGCCAACTCGATCACCGGCAACCACCCCGAGGTGTACCTGATCGTGCTGCTCATCGACGAGCGGCCCGAGGAAGTCACCGAGATGACGCGCACCGTGCGCGGCGAAGTCGTGTCGTCGACGTTCGACGAGCCGGCCAGCCGCCACGTGCAGGTGGCCGAGATGGTCATCGAGAAGGCGAAGCGCCTCGTCGAGCACAAGAAGGACGTCGTCATCCTGCTCGACTCGATCACGCGCCTCGCGCGTGCCTACAACACCGTGGTGCCGAGTTCCGGCAAGGTGCTCACCGGCGGCGTGGACGCGAACGCCCTGCAGCGCCCGAAGCGCTTCTTCGGCGCGGCCCGCAACATCGAGGAAGGCGGCAGCCTCACGATCATGGCGACGGCGCTGATCGACACCGGTTCGCGCATGGACGACGTGATCTACGAGGAGTTCAAGGGCACCGGCAACAGCGAGATCCACCTCGACCGGCGCATCGCCGAGAAGCGCGTCTACCCGGCGTTCAACATCAACCGCTCGGGCACGCGCCGCGAGGAGCTCATCACCTCGCCGGACGAGCTCGCCAAGATCTGGATCCTGCGCAAGCTGCTGCACCCGATGGACGAGCTGGCGGCGGCGGAGTTCCTCATCGACAAGATGCGGGACACCAAGACCAATGCCGAGTTCTTCGAGGCGATGAAGCGCTGAGGCGCGCGGGACGCCCGCCGTCCCGGACCCCGCACGCACGTGCACGGCTCCGAGCACATCCGCGGCATCCTCACGATGCTGCTGGCGGTCGCGCTGTTCTCGGTGATGGACGCGCAGCTCAAGCTGCTGGCCGCGCACTACCCGCCGCTGCAGGTGAGCTTCCTGCGCGGCGCGACGTCGATCCCGTTCGTGCTGCTGCCCATCCTGCTGCGCGGGCGCCTCGCCCGGCTGAAGCCCGTCAACGTGCGCCTGCACCTGCTGCGCGGCGCGCTTTCGGTGCTGATGCTCGGCAGCTTCGTGTTCGCGGTGCGCGAGTCTTCGCTGGCGCGCACGTACTCGATCTTCATGTGCGCGCCGCTGGTCGTCGCGGCGATGTCGGCGCCGTTCCTCGGCGAGAAGGTCTCCCGCGCGCAGTGGGCGGCCATCGGCGTCGGCCTCGCGGGCGTGCTCCTGATGCTGCGCCCGGAAGGCGGCGACTGGATCTCGGTCGGCAGCATCGCGGCCGTGGTCGCCGCCCTGTGCTATTCGCTCGCGGTGATCACGTTGCGCGTGCTGTCGCGCACCGACGCGACCGAGAGCATGGTCTTCTCGTTCACGTTCCTGCTCGCGATCGGCGCCGGGTTGCTGTCGATTCCGGGCTGGACGCCGGTCGATCCCTCGCACTGGCGGCTGCTCGTCGGCGTCGGCGTGTTCGGCGCGCTTGGGCAGCACTTCATCACGGAGGCTTTCAGGAACGCGCCGGCGTCCGTGGTGACGCCTTTCGAGTACACCGCGCTCGTCTGGGGCGTGCTGCTCGATCTCGTGGTGTGGCACGTGCTGCCGGGCGCCGTCACGCTCGTTGGCGGCGCGATCGTGATCGGCGCGGGCATCTACCTCATCAGCCGGGAAGCGGCGCAGCGCAGCCCGGGCGACGGCGAATCGCTGCCCTGATCGTCCGCCGATCCTACTCGCGCGCGATGGCGCGATGGCCGATGTCGCGGCGGAACTGCATGCCTTCCCAGCAGATGGCGTTGACGAGGTCGTAGGCCTGGCGCTGCGCCGCGCGCACGGTCTCGCCGAGTCCCACGGCGCACAGCACCCGCCCGCCGTTCGTGACGACTTCGTCGCCGCGCAGCAGGGTGCCCGCGTGGAAGACCTTGCCCGGCAGCTTCGCGGCCGCATCGAGGCCGTGGATCACGTCCCCCTTGCGGACCGTGTCCGGGTAACCGCCGGCGGCGAGCACGACGCCGACGGCGGCACGCGGATCCCAGTCGACGCTCGCGGCCGACAGCCGGCCGTCGAGCGCCGCGTCGCAGAGCTCGGTGATGTCCGAACGCAGGCGCGACAGGATCGGCTGCGTCTCCGGGTCGCCGAAGCGGCAATTGAACTCGAGCACCTTCGGCGTGCCGTCCGGCGCGATCATGAGCCCCGCGTACAGGAAGCCGACGTACGGCGTGTCCCCGGCCGCGAGCGCACGCACCGTGGGCCACATCACCTCGTTCATCGCCCGCGCATGAACCTCGGGCGTGACGACCGGAGCAGGCGAGTACGCGCCCATCCCGCCAGTGTTCGGGCCATCGTCGTCGTCGCGCAGGCGCTTGTGGTCCTGCGAGGTGGCGAGCGGCAGGACGTGCGTGCCGTCCACCATCGCGATGAAGCTCGCTTCCTCGCCCTCGAGGAACTCCTCGATCACGATCGTCGAGCCGGCGGCACCGAAGCGGCCGGCGAACATCGCCTCGGCCGTCGACACCGCCTCCTCGCTCGTCGCGCAGATGACGACGCCCTTGCCTGCGGCGAGGCCGTCCGCCTTCACGACGAGTGGCGCGCGCTGGGAGCGGACCCACCCCGCGTCGAACGACTCGCGCGTGAACGTCGCGTACGCCGCCGTCGGGATCGAGTGCCGGCGCAGGAATTCCTTCATGAAGGCCTTCGAGCCTTCCAGGCGCGCCGCCTCGCGGCTCGGGCCGAAGCAGCGCAATCCTGCGGCGTCGAACTCGTCCGTGATGCCGAGGACGAGCGGACCTTCGGGGCCGACGATCGTGAGGTCGATCTGCTCGGCGAGCGCGAACCGCAGCAGCCCGGGAACGTCCTCCGCCGCGACGTCCACGTTCCGTACGCGCGGCTCGCGCGCCGTCCCGGCGTTGCCGGGCGCGACGTACACCTGCGAGACCCGCGGCGATTGCGCCGCCTTCCACGCGAGCGCGTGCTCGCGGCCGCCCGAACCGATGATGAGTACGCGCATGGAGAAGTGGGTACGTGCAGGGGTGGTGGTGCAGAAAGCGGTTAGTGATCAGCGGTTAGCGGTTAGCGAGTCGACGCACGCTTGCACGATGGTTCGCATGCCCACTCTCCGGATCTTTCACTAACCGCTGACCGCTGATCACCAACCGCTCGCTTCAGTGCCTGAAATGCCGCATGCCGGTGAAGACCATCGCCATGCCGTGCTCGTCCGCGGCGGCGATCACCTCCGCGTCGCGCTTCGAGCCGCCCGGCTGGATGACCGCGGCGATGCCGTGCTCGGCCGCGGCGTCGAGGCCGTCGCGGAACGGGAAGAATGCATCGGACGCCATGACGGCGCCCCTCGGGTCGAGGCCCTCGTCGCGGGCCTTCATGGCGGCGATGCGGCTCGAGACGACGCGGCTCATCTGGCCGGCGCCGATGCCGACGGTCATGCCGTCCTTCGCGTACACGATGGCGTTCGACTTCACGTACTTGCAGACCTGCCAGGCGAACATCAGGTCGGCCTGCTCCGCAGGCGTCGGCGCGCGCTTCGTCACGACCTGCAGGGCACTGGCCGCGACCATGCCCTCGTCGCGGGTCTGCACGAGGAGGCCGCCGTTGACGCTGCGGATCTCGAACCGCGAGTTGCTGGGTGCCACGCCGCCCGTCACGAGCAGCCGCACGTTCTCTTTCCGGCTGCAGGCCTCGCGCGCGTCGGCATCCGCCGCAGGCGCGACGATGACCTCGACGAACTGGCGCTCCACGATCGCGCGGGCCGTCGCGCCGTCGAGCGGCTGGTTGAAGGCGATGATGCCGCCGAACGCCGACGTCGGGTCGGTGCGGAAGGCGCGGTCATAGGCCTCGCCGAGGCTCGCGCCGACGGCCACGCCGCAGGGATTGGCGTGCTTGACGATCACGCAGGCCGGAGTCTCGAACTGCCGGACGCACTCGAAGGCCGTGTCGGCGTCGGCAAGGTTGTTGAACGACAGCTCCTTGCCCTGCAGCTGCGACGCCGAGCCGACCGACGCGCCCTGCGCGTCCGCAGCCACATAGAAGGCCGCCTGCTGGTGCGGGTTTTCCCCGTAGCGGAGGTCGAGCCGCTTGCGGAACTGCAGCGCGAGGAGATCCGGGAACTCGCCCGACGACGGACGGGCGGCGCGAGCGAGATAGGAAGCGACCGTCGCGTCGTACTGCGCGGTGTGCGTGAAGGCCTTGGTGGCGAGCCGCAGGCGCGTCTCGGCAGAAACGCCGCCGCCACCGCGGTCGATCTCCGCGAGCACGGCGCCGTAGTCGAGCGGGTCCACCACGACGGTCACCCGGTCGTGGTTTTTCGCGGCGGCCCGGACCATCGCCGGCCCCCCGATGTCGATGTTCTCGACCGCGTCCTCGAAGGTGCAGCCGGGCCTCGCGATGGTCGCCGCGAACGGATAGAGGTTCACGGCGAGCAGGTCGATGGCCTCGATGCCGTGCTCCGCCATCACCGCGTCGTCGGTGCCGCGACGGCCGAGCAGGCCGCCGTGGATCTTCGGGTGCAGCGTCTTGACGCGGCCGTCCATGATTTCGGGGAAGCCCGTCACCGCGGAGACGTCGGTGACCTCCACGCCGTCGTTGCGGAGGAGGGCCGCGGTGCCGCCCGTCGAGAGGATCGTGACGCCGCGCTCGCGCAGTGCGCGCGCGAACTCCAGCAGCCCCTCCTTGTTGGACACGCTCAGGAGGGCTCGGCGGATCGGTGCGCTCACGCTGGAATCCCCTTCGCGGCGGTCAGTTCGCGGAAATGCCGTAGGTCCGGAGCTTCTTGCGCAGGGTGCCGCGGTTGAGGCCGAGGATGTCGGCCGCGCGGCTCTGGTTGCCCTCCGCGTAGTCGAGCACCGCG
>VEPJ01000135.1 GCA_012026925.1 Gammaproteobacteria bacterium
AGGACTGCGTGCCGGACGGCAGCGGCAATCCGCTCAACCGCAACGAGGCGTTCCTGTCGTGCACCTGCCCGAAGTGCGGCCGCCCGGCGCGCCGCGAGACGGACACGATGGACACGTTCGTCGACTCGTCGTGGTACTACTTCCGTTACGCGAGCGCCGACAACCCCGATGCGATGGTCGACGACCGCGCCGCGTACTGGCTCCCGGTGGACCAGTACATCGGCGGCATCGAGCACGCGATCCTGCACCTGCTCTATTCGCGATTCTGGACGCGCGTGATGCGCGACCTCGGGCTCACGAAGCTCGACGAGCCGTTCACCAACCTGCTGACGCAGGGAATGGTGCTGAACGAGATCTTCTACCGTAAACCCGCCTCCGGGCGCATCGTCTACTACAACCCGGCGGACGTGGACGTGCAGGTGGACGACAAGGGCGCCCGCATCGGCGCCGTGCTGCGCGAGGACGGGCAGCCGGTCGAGTCGGGCGGCATCGGCACGATGTCGAAGTCCAAGGGCAACGGCGTGGACCCGCAGGCGCTCGTCGAGCAGTACGGCGCCGATACCGCGCGGCTCTTCATGATGTTCGCGGCGCCGCCGGAGCAGTCGCTCGAGTGGTCGGACGAGGGCGTGGAGGGCGCGTTCCGCTTCATGAAGCGCCTGTGGAAGGCCGTGCACCAGCACGTCGGGCTGGGGGTCGCGCCGAAGCTCGAAGCCGCGAGCCTGAGTCCCCCGCAACGGGACCTGCGACGGCAGGTCCACGAGACGCTGGCGAAGGTGACGACCGACCTCGGCAAACGCCGCACGTTCAATACGGCCATCGCGGCGGTCATGGAGCTCATGAACTCGCTGGCGCGGTTCGACGATCGTTCGCCGCAGGGCCGCGCCGTCATGCAGGAGGCGCTCGAGATCGTGGTGCTCGCGCTGTCGCCGGTCGTTCCTCACGCGTGCCACGCGCTGTGGCGCGAGCTCGGCCACGAGGGTGCGGTCGTGGACCAGCGCTGGCCGCAGGTCGATGCGGACGCACTTGCGCGCGAAGCTATCGAGGTCGTCGTGCAGGTCAATGGCAAGTTGCGCGGGCGCGTCACGGTCCCGGTCGGGGCGGACGAGGCACAGGTGCGCGAGGCCGCGCTCGCGGACGCCAACGTGCAGAAGTTCGTCGAGGGCAAGCCGGTGCGCAAGTTCATCTACGTGCCCGGCAAGCTCGCGAACCTGGTCGTGTGAGCGCGATGCAGGCAGTGCTGCGCGTCGTCGTCCTACTGGCCGCGGCTCTCGCGGGTGGCTGCGGGTTTCACCTGCAGGGCGCGTCCAGCCTGCCGCCGGGGCTGCAGAAGGTCTACGTTGCGACGACGGACGAGTTGTCGCCGTTCGCGGTCGAACTCGAACGCTCGCTGAAGGCTGCGGGCGCGGAGATTCCGGCGACTCCCGCCGAGGCCGACGCGGTCGTCCGTATCGCGCAGGACCGTACGGGCCGTCGCGTGCTCTCGGTCTCGACGCGCAATACGCCGCAGGAGTACCAGGTCTTCTACTCGCTGCAGTACTCGATCGATCGCGGGGGCAAGCAGGCCGTCCCGCAGCAGGAGATCGAGCTCACGCGCAGCTACAGCTACAGCGAGTCGGACGCGCTCGCCAAGGATCGCGAGGAAGCGATCCTGCGCGAGGCTATGGCGCGCGACCTCGCCGACCTCGTGCTGAGGCGCCTCGAGTCGCTGTAGCACGGGCGAAGCGGTCCGTCGCGCCGACGAGCTCGTGGGTGTTCCCCGGCTCGAGTGCGGAGTGCCCGGCGTCCGGGACGACGCGGAAGTCGGCCTCGGGCCAGCGCCGGTGCAGGTCCCACGCGGTGCGCATCGGGCACACGACGTCGTAGCGGCCCTGCACGATGACGGCCGGCACGTGCCGGATGCGGTTCACGCCGCGGAGCAGCTGGTCCTCGCTGCGCATGAAGCCCTTGTTCACGAAGTAGTGGCACTCGATGCGCGCCACGGCGACGGCGAAGTCCTCCTCGCCCCACTTGTCGATGTTCGCCTCGTTCGTGTGCAGGTAGCTCGTGGCGGCTTCCCAGATCGACCACGCGCGGGCGGCCCGCACCCGGGTGGCGCGGTTCGGGCTCGTGAGCCGGCGGTAGTACGCGCTCACGAGGTCGCCGCGTTCGCGGGGCGGGAGCGCGGCGAGGTAGTTCTCCCACCGGTCCGGAAACAGCGCGCTCGCGCCGCCCTGGTAGAACCAGTCGATCTCCCACTTGCGCAGCATGAAGATGCCGCGCAGCACGAGCTCGGTCACCCGCTTCGGGTGCGTCTCGGCGTAGGCGAGCGCGAGCGTCGATCCCCAGGACCCGCCGAAGACCAGCCAGCGATCGATGCCGAGGAACGTCCGCAGCCGCTCCATGTCGGCCACGAGGTGCCACGTCGTATTGTCCTCGAGGCTCGCGTGCGGCCGGCTGCGCCCGCAGCCGCGCTGGTCGAAGACGACGATGCGGTAACGCCGCGGGTCGAAGAAGCGGCGCGAGCCGGGATCGGCGCCCGCCCCGGGGCCGCCGTGGACGAAGACCGCGGGCTTGCCTCTCGAGTTGCCGCATTCCTCCCAGTAGATTTCGTGGACGGGCGACACGCGCAGCCAGCCGCTGCGGTAGGGCTCGATCGCGGGATACAGGGTGCGGCGATGGGACGGCGTGGCAGGCGTTTTCATGCTGGGATTCTAGCGATGGCAAGGAGAAAGCGGTAAGCGGCCGTCCGCTCCCGTCAGAACCGGTACTTCTCGGTCGTCGCCGCCGAGATCACGTACGCCGAGTCGCCGAGTCGCGTGCTGCGGCTCGACGCCTTCATCCGCCCCGTGACCCAGTAGGCATCGGTCATCGACTCGAGCGGCAGCGGTGCCGCGAGGACCACGTACACGATCTGGTTCGGGGGCGGAGGCGGGACGTGGATGCATGCGCCGAAGAACGGCACCAGGAACATCTCCGTCACGCGCCCCTCGGCATCGATCTCGAGCGGGACGATGAAACCGGGCAGCCTGACCATCCGGCCGTCGAGCGCCGCATTCACCCGCGCGTCGGTCGGCTGGCGCGCCGCCGGGCTGTCCTCGCCGAGGAGATAGTCGTGCAGCGGCGCCGGAGGCGCGAGCGTCGCACGGTCGCGCGCATCCGGCGGCAACAGGTCCTTCCATTCGAGCTGCAGCACGTTCGCCGGGCTGCCCGGGGCCTCGACGGCGCGGGGCAAGGGCGCGCCCGGCCTGAGCGGCGGCGTCTCCGCACGCGCAACGGCGAGGGTCGTCGCCAGGACGAGCGCCGTGATCATCGTGCGTAGCCGCGCCGACACCCGGTCTCCCTCAGAGTCGCACGGTCAGGCCGTCGGCCAGGGCGACGCGATAGGCGCGCCAGGCGGGGTACGCGCTCAGGACCAGCGCGGCTGCAACGACGGCGAGCAGCAACGCGCCTTCGATGGCGGTGAGTCCCCCGACCGCGACGTCGAGCCCAAAGCGGCCGGCGAGCCATGGGCGTACGAGGAACAGGAGTGCATACGCGAGTGCGAGGCCGCAGGCCGCGCCCGCCAGCGCAAGCACGCCGGCCTCGAGCATCAGCAGGCCGAAGATGTGCCGCGGCCGCGCGCCGACCGAACGCAGGATGGCCATCTCGCGGCGCCGCTCGTTGAGGCTCGTCAGGATCGCCGCCAGCATGCCGAGCAGACCGGCCAGCGCGACACAGGCCGCCACCATGAGCAGCACGCGGTCGGCCACGCCGACGATGCTCCAGAGCTGGGCCAGCGCGACGCCCGGGATCACGGCCTGCAGGGCCTCGCCACGGTACTCGTTCAAAGCCCGCTGCATCACGAGCACGGTGTCGCGGCTCTTCATGCCGACGAGGAACGCGGAGATCGACGCGTGAGCGGCTTGCGGAACCGCGCTTGCCGGCGAGCCTCCGGCTCCGGAATGCACCTTGTCCAAGGCCGCGAGGCTGACGTGGACGGTCCGGTCCACGGGCGTGCCGGTGCGCTCCAGGATGCCGACCACGCGCAGTGGCCTGGTCTCGTGCTGCAGGAAACTGCCCGCGCCGATGCCGTGCGCCAGCACGACACGCGATCCGAGGCGATAGCCTAGCGCGTCGGCGACGTCGCGGCCCAGCACGACGTCGTCGTCCGCGCGGAATGCGGTGCCTTCTGCGAAACGCAGCGGCCGCCCCCCCGCGTAGCGGTAGTGCGCAAAATAGCCCGCGTCGGTGCCGACGACCCGGTAGCCGCGATGCGAGTCGCCGAGCGACAAGGGAACCGTCCAGGCGACGTCGCGATGGCGCGCGACGAGCTCGTAAGTGGCCCAGGACACGTTGGCCGTGGGTTCGCCGACCCGGAAGACCGCGTAGAGCAGCAGATTGATCGGTCCGCTGCGTGCACCGACCACGAGGTCCGTGCCGGAGATCGTGCCTGCGAAGCTGTCCTTCGCGGACGTCCGCAGCATCTGCACGCCGAGCAGCAGCGCGACGCTGACCGCGATGGCGAATACCGTGAGCGCTGCCGTGCCGCGCCGGTTCCACACGCTGCGCAGCGCGAGACCGATGAGCGCGCTCACGACTCGCTCCCGGGTGTCGGGACACGATTCAGCTCGACGAGCGACAGGCTGCGGTCGAAAGCCGCCCCGAGCGACCGATCGTGGCTGACGAAGAGGACGGTCGTGGTGGACGCCGCGCACTCGCGCATCAGCAGGGTGAGGAACGACTCCCGCGCGTCGGCGTCCAGCGCGGACGTCGGCTCGTCCGCGACGAGGATCTCGGTGCGTCCGAGGAGCGCGCGGGCGGCCGCGACCCGCTGCTGCTGCCCGACACTCAGGTCCGTGACCCGGCGCCCGAGCAGCCGGGCATCCTCGAGACCCAGTGCCCCGAGCAGGCGCCGTGCCTCGGCGCCCGGGTCCGGGACGCGCTCGCGGCGCCGCGTCGAGAACCGGAGCGGCAACAGGACGTTCTCCAGCACGGAGAGGTACGGCACGAGGTTGAACAGCTGGAAGATGAAGCCGAGGTGCTCGGCCCGGAACGCGTCGCGCCGCGGCCCCGGCAGGTGCGTCACCTCCTCGCCGAGCAGGCGGATCGAGCCGCCGCCCGGCTGCAGGACCCCGCCGATCAGGCCGAGGAGCGTGCTCTTGCCGCTGCCGCTCGGGCCGTGCAGGAACACGCGCTCGCCGCGGGCGACCGAGAGCCCGGCGATGGAGAGCAGGGGCTCGCCGGCCTTCCACTGGAAGGTCAGGTCGCGAAGTTCGATTGCCGGGACGGCCATGGCCAGGGGCCCAAGGGAGCCGGGAAAAGGGGCTGCACGCTAGCGGGTGGCACCCACGGGGTCAAGGCGGCATAATCGTGCCGCATGCTGAGCCAATCCCACGGCCGCACTGCCCGCCTGCGGTGCGCATGAGTCACGCCGGGCAGTGAGGACCACCCCGGATGCCCTGCCGGCCGGCCTCGCGCGCGGCCTGCGCAGCGCCTACCTCGTCACCGGGTTCGAACCCCTGCTGATCGCGGAAGCCGCGGCCGCCGTGCGCCAGGCGGCGCGAGCGGCGGGCTACGCGGACCGCGAGGTCCATTTCGTCGAGCGTGGTTTCGACTGGGACGAGTTGCTGCGCGATTCGGCCAATCTTTCCCTCTTTGCCGCGCGACGCCTCATCGAACTCAAGTTCAACAGCACGCCCGACGCCGAATCGCAGCGCGCCCTCGCCGGGCTCGCGGCGCAGCCGCCGGCCGACACGATACTGCTCGTCACGGGCGAGCTCGAGCGCAAGTCGCTCGGCACCCAGTGGGTGAAGTCTTTCGAGGATCACGGCGTGCTCGTGGTCGCGCAGGTCGTCGAACGCGGGGCGTTGCCCGGCTGGATCCGGGACCGCCTCGCGCAGCAGGGCGTGCGCATCGAGCCCGCGGCCGCGCAGCTGCTCGCCGATCGCGTCGAGGGCAACCTGCTCGCGGCCCAGCAGGAGGTGGAGCGCATCGGGCTCCTCATGCCGGGTGCGACCCTCGGGCCCGAGGACGTCGCATCGGTCGTCGCGGACAGCGCGCGCTACGACGTCTTCGAGCTGTCGGCGGCCGCGTTCGCCGGCAATGCGTCGCGCGCGCTCCGGGTGCTCTCGGGGTTGCGCTCGGAAGGGCAGGAACCGCCGCTGATCCTGTGGGCGCTCGTGCAGGACCTGCGCGCCCTGTCCCGGGTCGCGATGCGGGTCGGTGGACAACGCTCGCTCGACGAGGTGTTCCGCGCCGAGCAGGTCTGGTCGAACCGCCAGGGGCCGATCCGCGCCGCGTTGTCGCGGCACGACCGGCGGAGAATCGACGCGCTCATCGCGGCGGCCGCGCGCGCGGACCGCGTCGCGAAGGGCAGCTTGCGTGGCGACGCCTGGGTCGAAATCGAGGGCCTGGTGGCGAAGATCGCCGGTGTTCGACTGGCCGCATGACCCCGATCGGCGTCTTCGGCGGCACCTTCGATCCGATCCACTTCGGGCACCTCCGCACCGGCTTCGAGCTGCTGCAGGTGCTGCGCCTCACGGAGCTGCGTTTCGTCCCGGCCGGCAGTCCCCCGCACCGCGACGTTCCGCTCGCCGCGGCCGGCCTGCGGCTCGAAATGGTTCGCGCGGCGGTCAGCGACCAGCCCGGCTTCGTCGTGGACGATCGGGAGGTGCGACGCGAGGGGCCGTCGTACACCGTCACGACGCTGGCCGAGTTGCGCGCCGAGCATCCGGGATGCCCGCTGTGCCTCGTCGTCGGCATGGACGCGTTCCTTGGCCTGCCCAAGTGGCACCAGTGGCGCGAGATCCTCGGGCTCGCGCACATCGCGGTCGCGCATCGCCCGGGCTGGAGGGCGCCGACCGCCGGGCTCCTGGGCGAGATCCTCGCCGAGTGCGGTGCGAGCGACGTGGACGAACTGCACGAGGCTACGGCCGGAAGGGTCTACGTACACCCGGTCACGCAGCTCGAGATTTCCTCGACGGATCTCCGCAACATCATCGTTTCCGGCCGCGACCCCCGGTATCTCATGCCGGATGCGGTGCGCGACATCATCCGGCGCACAGGTTGTTACACACGCGAGGGCACGAGGTGAGCATGACGGCAAAGCGCAGGACGACACCACGCAAGCAGGATCCCGAGGGCAACGCGGCGCGGCCGGCGAAGCGCGCGGCGAGAAAGACGGCGCCAAGAAAGAAGACCTCCGCGCCCAAGGCCGGACCCACCCTCCGTGACGTGGTGCTCAATGCGCTTGCAGACATGAAGGCGGTGGACGTGAAGGCGCTCGACGTGCGCGGCCTGACCGACATCACCGACACGATGGTGGTCGCGAGCGGCACGTCGGACCGGCACGTGAAGTCGATCGCCGATCGAGTCGTGCAGCGCTGCAAGGAAGCTGGCTTCCGGCCGTACGGCCTGGAGGGGGAGCGGGACGGTGAATGGGTGCTGCTCGACCTGCAGGACGTCGTGCTGCACGTGATGCTGCCGCGCGTCCGCCAGTTCTACGCACTCGAGAAGCTGTGGGAGGGCGGGGCCGCCGCCGCCTGACCGACGAGGGCCGGTCGTGCTCATGCGCGTGATCGCGGCCGGGACCCGCATGCCGGCCTGGGTGGACGCCGGGTTTGCGGACTACGCCGGTCGCCTGCGCGGCGACTTTCGCCTCGAACTCGTCGAGATTCCGCTCGGGCAGCGCGGCGGTGGTGACGTTGCGAGGGCTGTTGCCGCCGAGGGCTCGCGCATGCTCGCGGCCGTGGGCGACCGTGCGCACCTCGTGGCACTGCAGGTCGGGGGCCGGTCGCTCACGACCGGGCAACTCGCCCGCTGGCTCGAAGACCGAGCCCGCGACGGACAGCCGCTCGCCTTCTGCATCGGCGGTCCCGACGGGCTCGCTCCCGAGGTGGATGCACGGGCGCGGCTGCGCTGGTCGCTCTCATCGCTCACCCTGCCGCACGGCCTGGCACGCGTCGTGGTGGCCGAGGCCCTGTACCGGGCGGTCACCGTCCTGCGGGGCCTTCCATACCATCGGGCCTGATTCTGCGGCCTCCACGGTGGACAGCGCCGGGCCGGCGCGTTTGAATGCACGGTTGATCCTGAACGCAGGACGGACCATGCACCCGTATCCCCATCTCTACACTGTCCAGGCCTCGGCACGTCCCGAGGGGGACGTCCCGGTGTCCTCGGCGGGCCTTCCGGTGCTCGCCACCGCCCCTCCCGTCGAGTTCGACGGACCCGGTGACCGCTGGTCGCCGGAGACCCTGCTCTGCGCCGCCGTCGCCGATTGCTTCCTGCTGAGCTTCCGGAGCGTGGCTCGCGCGCAGAAGCTCGCGTGGACCTCCCTCCAGTGCGAGGTGCAGGGCACGCTGGACCGGGTCGAGGGCAAGACCCGCTTCACGCGCATCGTGCTCAAGGCGGCTCTCGTGGTGCCCGAGGGCACCGACCGCGACAAGGCGCTGAAAGCCGTCGAGCGCGCCGAGCAGGTCTGCCTGATCAGCAATTCGCTGGTGGCCGAGCGGCACGTCGAAGGCACGGTCAGCGTGGGTTGAGGAACCGATGACCCGGCCGCTCGTCCTGCTGGCTTCGGCCTCGCCCCGGCGCAGCGAACTGCTGCGTCAGGTCGGCGTCGCGCACGAGGTACGTCCGGTCGCGGTCGACGAGTCCTGGCGGCACGGCGAGGCGCCGGCCGAGTACGTGCTGCGACTTGCCGAGGAAAAGGCACGGACGCTCTGGGCGCAGCTCCCGGCCGCGGGCAGGTTGCCGGTGCTCGCGGCCGATACCACCGTCGCACTCGAGGGAGAGATCTTCGGCAAGCCGGGCAGTCGCGCGGAATCGGTCGCGATGCTGGCGCGGCTCTCGGGCCGCACGCACCAGGTGCACACGGCGGTCGCCCTGCTGCACGACGGCGGCGCGATCGCGCGCGTCGTGAGCAGCAGCGTGACGATGCGCGAAATCTCGCGTGCCGAGATGGACTGGTACTGGGACACGGGCGAGCCCGCCGACAAGGCCGGGGGCTACGCCGTGCAGGGACGCGCCGCGATCTTCATCAGCCACATCGCCGGCAGCTACTCCGGCGTCATGGGGCTGCCGCTCTGCGAGACGTGGGAACTGCTGTGCGCGGTGCCGGGTCTCATCGCCGGAGGTGTCGCCGCATGAGCACCGAGATGGTGGTCAACGTGAGTCCCCGGGAAACCCGCGCGGCGCTGCTCGAGAACGGCGTGCTGCAGGAGCTGTTCGTGGAGCGCGCGAGCAAGCGCGGTCTCACCGGCAATCTCTACAAGGGGCGCGTGTCGCGCGTGCTGCCCGGCATGCAGGCGGCGTTCATCGACATCGGGCTCGAGCGCACGGCCTTCCTCCACGTGTCGGACATCGTGCAGCCCGCGGACGCGGAGGTCTCGAGCGATGCGCCGCGTACCGACAGCATCCGCGAGCTGGTGGGCGAAGGGGCCGACATCCTGGTCCAGGTGCTGAAGGATCCGCTCGGCACGAAGGGCGCGCGGCTCACCACGTTCATCACGATTCCCTCGCGCTACCTCGTCTACATGCCGTTCGGGCGCGGCGTCGGCGTTTCCGCGCGCATCGAGAACGAGGGCGAACGCCAGCGCCTGCGCGACGCCGTGCACGGCTTCATGGCGCCGGGGGACACCGGCGGCTACATCGTGCGCACGGCGGCGGAAGGAGCTGCGCCCGAGGCGCTCAGCGCCGACATGCTGTTCCTGCGCAAGCTCTGGGAAGTGCTCACGGAGAAGGCCCGCGCCACCGGGCCCGGGACCCTCGTGCACGAGGACCTGCCGCTCGCGCTGCGGCTCATGCGCGACCTCGTCGGCGAAGGCGTGGACCGCGTGCTGGTGGACAACGAGCGCACCTGCGAGCGCATGCGCGAGTTCGCGGCGACCTTCATGCCGGGCCTCGGTGCGCGCGTCGAGCGTTACACCGGCAACCGCCCGATCTTCGACCTGCACGGCGTCGAGGAGGAGATCCAGCGATCGCTCGAGCGCAAGGTGGCGCTCAAGTCGGGCGGCTACCTGATCATCGACCAGACGGAGGCGCTCACCACCATCGACGTGAACACCGGCGCCTACGTCGGCCACCGCAACCTCGAGGAGACGATCTACCGCACCAACCTCGAGGCCGCGGTGGCGATCGCGCGCCAGCTGCGGCTGCGCAACCTCGGCGGCATCATCATCATCGACTTCATCGACATGGAGGAGGAGGAGCACCGCCGGCAGGTGATGCAGGCGCTCGAGAAGGCGCTCGCGAAGGACCACGCGAAGACGCACTTCTCCGCGGTGTCGCCGCTCGGGCTCGTCGAGATGACGCGCAAGCGCACCCGCGAGAGCCTCGTGCACCAGCTGTGCATGCCGTGCCCCGCGTGCGAGGGGCGCAGTTTCGTCAAGACGCCCGAGACCGTCTGCTACGAGATCTTCCGCGAGATCCTGCGGCAGGCCGCGCAGTTCGACCTGCAGCAGCTGCTCGTGCTCGCGCACCAGGACGTCATCGAGCGGCTGCTCGACGAGGAGTCGGCCGCGCTCGGCGAGCTCGAGGTGCAGCTCGGCAAGCCGATCCGGCTGCAGACCGAGTCGCTGTACATGCTCGACCAGTACGACGTGGTGCTCATGTGAATCCGCCGGCCGCGCGCGGCCGGTCCGCCCGGCTGTGGCGCGTCACTGCCGCGGTCGTCGCGGGGCTGCTCATCGCCGCCGCACTCCTGCTCGGCGCGCTGCGACTCGCGCTCGCCCAGGTTCCCGGGCACGCCGCGCGCATCCAGGCCTGGATCGAGAAGCAGACGGACCTGCGCATCCAGTACGGCGCGCTCGATGCGCGCATGCGCTGGTTCGGGCCGGAGATCGTGCTGCGCGACGTGCGCGTCCTCGACCGCGACGGCACCCAGGCGCTCTTCGCCACGGAGGAGGGCAGCGTCGGCCTCGACCTGTGGAACTTCTTCCGTACGGGTGAATTCGTCGCCGGGCGCGTGAAGTTCGTGGGCCCCGACGTCACCGTCGTCCGGCTGGCCGACGGACGCATCCGGCTGCTCGGCCAGAGCGAGCGACCGTCGGACCGGCCGCCGTTCGACCTGGACCGCCTGCCGGCCGGACGCGTCGAGATCACGGATGCCACGGTCACCTACCGCGACCAGATGTCGGGCGATCCGCCGCTCACCCTGACTCGGCTGACGATGGCGCTCAGGCGGCAGCACGGCCACGTCGGGATCGCGGGGTCGGGTCGCCTGCCGGCGAGCCTCGGAACGCGCATCGATTTCACCGGACGGCTCAAGGGCTCGCTCGATCGATACGACGAACTCGACGCCCGCGTCGAGGTCCAGGTCGACCGGCTGCTCCTGCCCGGGCTCGAAGGCTTCCTCCCCGGGCGGACTGCGCGGCCGCTTGCGGGCGCAGGACCCGTGACCGCCGTCGTCGCCGTTGCGGGCGGTCGGCTGACGCATGCGCGCCTCGACCTCGATCTCGAGAACGTCAACCTGCGACTGCCGGAACGCCACCTGCCGACGGTGGAGGCCTTCGAGCTGTCCGCGCCGGAACATCGCGAAGGCACCCCGCCCACCAGTCTGCCCGTGGTCGAGAAGACCACCGTGCAGCGACCGGCGGCTGCCGGCCCGTCGGAGGTACGGTACGTACGACTGGCGGGCAGCTTCCGGCTGCGGCGCCAGGATGACACCTGGACCTTCCGTGCACAGGACGTCGACGTGCGGGTTCGCGATGGGCAGCGCAAGAGCCTTGCGTCCGTTTCCGGCACCTGGCGCGGCCAGCTGCTCACGACGTTCGCTCTCGGCGTCTCGGCCGATCAGCTGCGGATCGCCGACGCGTGGCCACTCGTGCTCGCGGTTGCCCCGGCCGGATTCGACCGGTTCGCCGCCCTGAATCCGGCCGGCGAGGTGCGCTCGCTGCGCGCCGACGTCTCGCGTGACAGGGCCGGCGCGTGGCCGCGTTTCAGCGTGAGCGCCGCGGTCGAGGGGCTGTCCGTCAGCGCCTCGGGCCGCGCACCGGGCATCGTCGGCGTGAGCGGCGTGCTGTCCGGCACGGACGAGCGCGGGCGTTTCGCACTGCGCTCGAAGAGCCTGTATTTCGACTGGCCCCGTCTCTTTCGCGAGCCCATTGCCGGGATCGACGTCAGCGCGGACCTCGACTGGCGGCGCTCCGGGGACGCGTACGTGATCGGCACGCCGGATCTCGCCGTCAACCACCCGGGAGCGCGGGCCCGGGGATCCTTCGAGTTCGTCTATGAGCGACCCGGCCTCTCGCCGATCCTGAACATGGACCTCCGCGTCGACGACGCCGACGTTGCGCTCACGCGGCGCGTGCTCCCCTACGGCCACCTCGAGAGCGGCTCGATCTCGTGGCTCGAACCGGCGTTCCTCGCCGGGCGCGTGCACGACGGCCGCGTGATCTACCGCGGGCCGGTGCGCAAGTTCCCGTTCCACCACGGCGAGGGCGAGTTCGTGGCGACCGCCGCCGTGACGGGCGTGAAGCTGAACTACTTCACCGGTTACGCGCCGCTCGAGAACGGGGTCGGCGACGTGGAGTTTCGCAACGCCGGCATGAGAGCCACGCTCACCGGCGGCGAGGTCGGCGGACTGCGCGTGGCGCGCGCGGAAGGGACGATCCCGGACTTCGGCCAGGTCGTCCTCGACGTGGACGCATCGGCGAGCGGCGATCTCGCGAACGCGCTCGCGGTCGTGCAGGGCAGCCCGCTTGGTCCGATGCTCGGCGCCCAGTTCATGCAGCTCGCCGGGCAGGGCCGCGGTGACTACGCGTTCCGCCTGCACTTGCCGATGCATGATCCCGCGCAGGAGGACTACTACGTCGGCGCGGACCTGCACGGGGTGAACGTGTCGCTGCCGGCCTTGCGCGCGCCGGCCCAGTCGGTGAGCGGCAGGTTCGAGTTGCACAAGCTCGAGATGCGCGCGAAGTCGCTGCGCGGGACGATGCTCGACGGCCCGTTCGAGCTCGACGTCGAACCGGGGCCGATCACGCGTGACGTGAATGCATCGGTGCTGCTGCACGGCCGGGGCCGCGTCGCGGGCCCGCGCCTGCCGGCATTCATCGGGCTCCCGGAGGGCATCCGCATGACGGGCGGTGCCGACTGGAAGCTCGAGGCGCGCATCGAGCGCGGCGCGCCGACCGGAGAGTGGGCGTCCCGCTACGAGGTATCAAGCGACCTCGTCGGGCTCGGCATCGCCGCCCCGGCGCCGTTCGCGAAAGAACCGTCGGACGCCCGGCCGACGCGAGTCGCGCTCGACTTTCCGCCGGGCGCGCGCGAAGAAGTGGCGGTGGACTCGGGTTCGGCGCGAGCTCGGCTGGTCTTCGTCGAACGCGACGGCCGTTACGCTCTCGATCGGGGCATCGCGCGCTTCGACGGGCGGCCGGCGTTGCTGCCGGATCGACCCGGGCTGAGGGTTGCCGGCGACTGGCCCGATTTCGACCTCGGCGAGTGGCTCGAGCTGCGGTCGGGAGCGTCGGCGGGCGCGCGCCTGTCGGACTGGCTCGGGCCCACCGAGGTTCACCTCGACCGCGCGCGCGTGCTGGGATTCGAGTTCGCGCAGCTCGATGCGATGCTGCAGCCGCAGGCCGACGCGGTGCACCTGACTGTCTCCGGCCCGATGGCCGAGGGGCAGGTGACGATTCCGTACGAACTCGACTCGGGCGCGCCGATCCGGCTCGACATGGTTCGCCTGCAGCTGAAGCCGGGCGCGAAGGCGGCGAGCGAATCGACCGGCCAGTCCGATCCACGCGCCGTGCCCGCGGTGAGCATCGAGGCGGCGGATTTCGCCTGGGAAGACCGCAAGTTCGGTCACGTGAGCGCCGAGATCGCGAAGGACCCGCAGGGCCTGCGATTCAGGCGCCTCGAGGCCAGGTCGAAGAGCTTCGCGATCACGGGGAGCGGCGCCTGGCTCGTGGACGGCACCGGCTCGAGGACGAACGTCGATCTCGAGGTCGAGAGCACCGATCTCGGCGCCACGTCCGCTGCGCTGGGAATCCCCGGCGCGCTCGAGGCCGCGGAGGCGCGCGCGAAGGCGAGCCTCGCGTGGCCGGGCGGGCCGTCCGCCCGGATCCTGGCGACGATGCAGGGAACACTGAGCCTGTCGCTGCATCGCGGCCAGCTGCGCAACGTAAAGCCGGGAGCGGGGCGCATGCTTGGGCTCACGAGCATCGCCGAGTTGCCGCGACGCCTCGCGCTCGACTTCCACGACGTGACGGACGCAGGCCTGGCGTTCGATACCGTAAAGGGCGATTTCGAGATCCGGGACGGCAACGCGTACACCCAGAACACGCTGTTGAAAGGGGCGGCGGTGGACATCGGCATCGTCGGTCGCACCGGGCTCGTCGCCGAGGACTACGACCAGACGCTGGTCGTGAGCGGCAATCCGAGCGGGCCGATCACCGTGGCGGGCGCGCTGGCAGCGGGCCCGATCGGCGCCGCGGGCGGCCTGCTGATCTCGCAGATCTTCAAGGGGCAGCTGCAGGGACTCACGCGCGTCTACTATCGCGTCACCGGTCCCTGGGCGAACCCGGTGGTGGAACGGATCTCGGCACAGGCGAGCGAGAACGCGGCCTCCGAAACGGCTCAGCAGCAGGGAGAGAAGCGATGACCATCGTGGCGGCGGTGCAGATGACTTCCGCGGCGAACCGCGAGCGGAACCTCGCGGAGGCGGGACGGCTGCTGCGCGAGGCGCGCGCACGCGGGGCCCTCGTCGCGGCCCTCCCGGAGAACTTCGCGTTCATGGGCCTGGCCGAAGCCGACAAGTCCGCCGTTGCGGAGGCCGAGGGCGAGGGCCCGATCCAGTCGTTCCTTGCGGCCACAGCGCGCGATCTCGGGCTCTGGATCGTCGCCGGCACCATCCCGCTCCGCGTGGCAGGCGAGCCGAGGCTCGCGGCGGCGTCGCTCGTCTACGACGCGGAGGGCAGGCAAGTCGCGCGCTACGACAAGATCCACCTGTTCGACGTCGCCGTGCCGGGCAAGGACGAGCGTTACCAGGAGTCGTCGACGGTGCACCCCGGCGAGGTCCCGGTCTGCGTGGATACGCCGGCCGGCCGGCTCGGTCTCGCGGTGTGCTACGACATCCGCTTTCCCGAGCTGTTCCGCAGGCTGCTTTCCATGGGCGCGGAGTGGTTCTGCCTGCCGTCGGCCTTCACGGCACCGACGGGCCGCGCCCACTGGGAGACGCTGCTCCGCGCGCGAGCCATCGAGAACCTGTGCCACGTGGTGGCTCCGGCGCAGTCCGGATTCCACGAGAACGGGCGCGAGACCTACGGCGATTCGATGATCGTGGACTGCTGGGGGCGCGTGATCGGCCGCCTGCCGAGGGGCACCGGGTTGGTCACGGGCGAAATCGACCTCGTGCGACAGCGCGAGGTCAGGCAGAATTTCCCGTCCGTCCAGCATCGACGCCTGCCGAGTTGAACCGCATGAGACCCAGCATCCCGCCCGCGCTCTTCGCGCCCCGGTCCTGGCCCGAGGTCGCGCCGGGCGCGCGCGATCCGATGGCGATCGCGCGCACCGCGCTGCTGGCGCCCGCGGGACTCGACGAGGACGGCGTCGCACGCATCCTCGGCGACGTGATGGGTCACGCGGTGGATTATGCGGACGTGTATTTCCAGCTGATCCGCGAAGAGTCCTGGGCGCTCGAGGACGGCATCGTCAAGGACGGTGCGCACAGCATCGACCAGGGAGTCGGCGTGCGCGCGTTGTCCGGCGAAAAGACGGGCTTCGCGTATTCGGACGAGGTAGTGCTGCCCGCGCTGCTCGAGGCCGCGCACGCAGCGCGCGCCATCGCGCGCTCCGGCTCCGGCGGCTCGCTGCAGGCCTGGCGCGCACAGGGCGGCCACGGCCTGTATCTCCCGATCGATCCGGTCGAGTCGCTGGACGATGGCGCCAAGGTGCAGCTGCTCGAGGCCATCGATCGCGAGGCACGCGCGCTCGATCCGCGCATCCGGCAGGTCATGGCGAGCCTGAGCGCCTCGCACGACACGATCCTGGTGCTCGCGAGCGACGGCACGCTCGCGGCCGACGTGCGCCCGCTCGTGCGGCTCAACGTATCGGTGATCATCGAGCAGGACGGGCGCCGCGAGCAGGGTTACGCGGGCGGGGGTGGGCGCTTCGCCTACACCGAATTCCTGGCCGGCGAACGCTGGCGCGAGCTCGTGCGCGAAGCCGTGCGCGCGGCGCAGGTCAATCTCGAGGCCGTGCCTGCGCCGGCGGGGACGATGACCGTCGTGCTCGGCCCGGGCTGGCCCGGCGTGCTGCTGCACGAGGCCGTGGGCCACGGGCTCGAGGGCGATTTCAACCGCAAGGGCACGTCCGCGTTCAGCGGGCGCATCGGCCAGCAGGTCGCGGCGCGCGGCGTCGCCGTCGTCGCCGACGGCGCGCTGCGCGCGCGCCGCGGCTCGCTCAACGTGGACGACGAAGGCACGCCGACGGGTTGCACCACGCTGATCGAGGACGGCGTGCTGAAGGGGTACCTTCAGGACAAGCTGAATGCGCGGCTGATGGGCGTCGCACCGACGGGCAACGGGCGGCGCGAGTCGTTCGCGCACCTCACGCTGCCGCGCATGACGAACACCTACATGCTCCCCGGTCCGCACGCGCCCGAGGAGATCATCGCCTCGGTGGGGAAGGGCATCTACTGCCGGCACTTCGGCGGCGGGCAGGTGGACATCACGTCCGGCAAGTTCGTGTTCTCGGCGAGCGAGGCCTACCTCATCGAGAACGGCCGGCTCGGGCCGGCGCTCAAGGGGGCGACGCTCATCGGCAACGGCCCCGACGTGATGACGCGCGTCTCGATGGTGGGAAACGACCTCGAGCTCGACGACGGCGTCGGCACCTGCGGCAAGGAAGGCCAGGACGTGCCGGTCGGGGTCGGGCAGCCCACGCTGCGGGTGGATGGCCTCACCGTCGGCGGCACGGCCTGAGACCGGGACCGACGGGCGCATTCCGATGTGGATCCCGCGGCCGCTCTACGAAGTCCTGCCGTACGCGTACATGGCGGCGGGCGCGGCGGCGCTCGGTGCCGCCTTCCTCGCGGAGCGCGGCCCGCACGGTTTCCTGATGTTCATCGGCGGACTCGGCCTGACGGTCGGCCTCGTGCTCTGGATGCGCCGGCGCGACTACCGCGCGAACCAGTCGGAATACGACTCGCGCTCGCTCGACGAGTGAGCCGTCAGGCGTCGCGCTCGTCCTCGACTTCCGCGTCCTCTTCGTCGTCCGCAGCGTCGTAGTCTTCGCGCTGCAGCGTGACCGTCGCCGTCGGCGGCGGCTCGGCGCGGAAGTAGGCGAGTTCGTGCATCCCGAGCTTCACTACGTCGCCGTCCTGCAGCTTGTGGCGCCGCACGCGCTTGCCGCGGACGAACATGCCGTTGGTGCTGTTCAGGTCCTCGATCGAGCTGCCGTCCGCCGTCGTCACGATCTGCGCGTGATGGCGGCTCACGTACTTGCTCTCGATCTGCAGGTCGTTGTCCGAGGTTCGCCCGATCACGATGCGGCCCGGGACGACGTAGGCTTCGCTCACCTGCGCGCCCTTGAGCGACAGCACGAGCCGGCCCACCGGCGGTTGCTCCTGCGGAGCCGTGTCGTCCATCACCGCGCCCAGCTGCGAGAACGTGCGCGCTGCGTACTCCACCCACTGCAGTTCGCCGACCGCCGCCTGCATGTCCTCGGTCGAGACCGTGTTGCGGTCCTGGGCGAATGCGGCCAGCAGCGCGGTGTCGCAGAGCGTGTTGATCAGTCTCGGGATCCCGCCGGTGTAGCGATAGATGACCGGGAATGTCTCGGGCTCGAAGATCTCCCGGTCTTCGGCGCCCGCGACGCGCAGGCGGTGGCGCACGTAGGCGATCGTGTCCTGCTCGGTGAGGGCCGTGAGGTGGAAGCGCAGCCGCACCCGCTGCCTGAGCTGCACGAGTTCGGGTGAGTCGAGCTTCTCGTTCAGCTCCGGCTGGCCGGCGAGGATGATGCGCAGCACCTTCTCCTTGGTCGTCTCGACGCCCGACAGCAGCCGCACTTCCTCGAGCACCTTGTGCGTCAGGTTCTGCGCCTCGTCCACGATGAGCAGCACCTTTCGCCCGTTGGCGTACTGCTCGATCAGGAAGCTGTTGAGCGTGGCGAGCAGCTCGGCCTTGCGCATGCGCCACGGGCTGAAGCCGAACTGCGCCAGCACCGCCTGCAGGAATTCGATCGGCGAGACCTGCGTCTGGTTGATCTGCGCGACGACGACGTCCTGGTCGATTTCCTTCAGGAACGTCTCGATCAGGGTCGTCTTGCCCGCGCCAATCTCGCCCGTGATGACCACGAAGCCATCCGTGAACCAGATCGTCGACTCCATGTACGCCTTGGCGCGGGAGTGGATCTGGCTCGGATAGAGGAAGGCCGGATCCGGGCTGAGCCGGAAGGGGAGTTCCCTGAGCTTGAAGTGTTCGAGGTACATGCGGGGGGTGCCGTGCCGAACGCTACTATACGGGACCTGCGGGGGGCTGGGACTGCGCGACCGGTCACATATCGCCCGTCAGCGCATGCTCACTCGCGGCGGGCCGTGACGTTCAGCGGTCGACCTTGCGCAGCACCTTGCGCACCAGCCGGTCGCGCTCGACGGCGCTGCCGGCGACGATCGTGCAGTGCCCCACCTTGCGGCCGGGCCGCGGCTCCTTGCCGTAGTCGTGCCAATGCACGCCCGGCAGCGCCAGCACCTCGTCGCGTGGCGGCATCCCGCCGATGAAGTTGATCATGGCGCAATGCCCGACCGGGCGGGTGTCGCCGAGCGGAAGCCCGAGGATCGCGCGCAGGTGGTTCTCGAACTGGGACGTCGCGGCGCCCTCGATGGTCCAGTGCCCCGAGTTGTGGACACGCGGGGCCATTTCGTTGGCCACGAGCTTGCCGCGCCGGACGAAGAACTCGATCGTCAGCACGCCCGCATAGCCGAAATGCTTCATGACGCGCTTGAGGTGCGTCTCGGCGGCTTTCTGCAGGGCAGGATGGCGGTGCGGGGCCAGCGTCACGCGCAGGATGCCCTCGCGATGCGTGTTGGCGACGATGGGATAGCAGCGGACTTCGCCGGTCGTGCTGCGCACGCCGACGATCGAGACCTCGCGCTCGAAGTCGACGAAGCCCTCGAGGATCAGCGGCACGCCGCCGAGCGCCCGCCCGGCCGGCTCGACGTCGGCGGGCTTGCGCAGGTCGCGCTGGCCCTTGCCGTCGTAGCCGAGCCGGCGCGTCTTGAGCACGCACGGCAGGCCGAGCGCCTTCACGCCCGCCTCGAGGTCGCCGAGCGAGTCGATCGCGCGGAACGCAGGCGTGGGGATCCTCAGCTTCTCGAACAGCTGTTTCTCGAGCAGGCGATCCTGCGAGACTCGCAGCGCCTCGACCGGCGGCCAGACCGCGTGGGTGCGTGCGACCTTCTGCAGCGCAGCCACCGGCACGTTCTCGAACTCGTACGTGACCAGGTCGACGTCCGCCGCGAGCCGCTCGAGGCTCCCGGGGTCGTCGAATGCGCCGGTCACGATGGGTGCCACCTGCCCGCCGGGCGAGCTGGCGCTGGAATCGAGGAAGCGGAACTGCAACGCGAGCGGATAACCCGCCAGGGCCAGCATCCTTCCGAGCTGGCCGGCACCGATGACGCCGATCTTCATGTCGATATCGTCGGGCTGCGCGGGTCGGGCTGCGCGAGGACCTTGTCCGTCTGCGCCTTCCGGAACGCGTCGAGCGCGGTGCGGACCTTCGGGTCGTGGTTCGCGAGGATCGACGCTGCCAACAGCGCCGCGTTGGTGGCGCCGGCCACGCCGATGGCCAACGTGGCGACAGGGATGCCGGCCGGCATCTGCACGATCGAGAGCAGCGAGTCGAGGCCATTGAGCGCCTTTGACTGGACCGGCACGCCGCGCACGGGCAGCGAGGTCTTGGACGCGCGCATGCCGGGCAGGTGGGCCGCGCCGCCCGCGCCGGCGATGATCACCTGGAGCCCGCGCTCACGCGCCGTCGCGGCGTATTCTAACAGCAGGTCGGGCGTGCGATGCGCGGAGATGACGCGCACCTCGTGCGCGATGCCGAGACGCTCGAGCATTCCGGCGGCGTGCTGCAGGGTCTCCCAGTCGGAGGTCGACCCCATGATGATGCCAACGAGCGGTTTCACGGGCGCATTGTACCGTCGGGCGCGGGAATCTTCTAAATCTCTGCGTTTTCCAGCGCTTCCCGCAGCCGCCTGAACAGCTGCCGGGAGGCTGCCGGGGGTCGCGACGCCGCCAGTTCCGCCCGGGCCTGGCGCGCGAGCGAGCGCAGCTGCTGCAGGGTATCCGGCGCGACCTTGTGCGCGATCTCGGTCCAGGCCTCTGGCTCGTCGGCCAGCAGGCGTTCGCGCCAGCGCTCGAGCCCATGCTCGTGGCGCACGCGCTGGCGGTCCTTGTCGCTGCGGCGGGCCAGCGCCACGCGGATCGGCTCGACGTCCACGTTGCGCATGACCTTGGCGATGTACATCTCCTGCCGCAGGCGCGCACCGTGCGCCGTGATGCGCCGGCAGGCGACCACCGCGTCCAGGAGCTTCTCGGGCAGGTCGAGCGCCTCGAGCTCCGCGGGCGGCAGCTCGACCAGCTCGGCGCCCAGGGCTCGCAGTTCGCGGTCCTGACGCTTCAGCTCGCTCTTGCTCGGGCCTTCGTCCAGTCCGTCGCGGTCGTCGTCGACGACGCCGGATTCGCCGGGAAATGCCTGCTTTCGCGCCATTGCGCCATGCTAGCACGGGGCGCGACGCCGGCTCGCTGCTACAATCGCCGCTTCCTCCAGTCCAGCCACCGCACCATGAGCACGACCGGATCCATGGATCGATCGCCCGCGCTGAACGCCGATGGCGCGGACTTGCTGGCGCTCGTCGAGCTCGCCCTCGAGGAGGGGCGCGCACTCGGTGCGAGCCAGGCCGAAGCCGCCATCAGCATGGATGTGGGCTTAAGCGTCAGTGCGCGGCTCGGTGAGGTCGAGACGATCGAGTACCAGCGCGATCGCGGCATGGGCGTCACGGTGTACTTCGGCACGCGCAAGGGCAGCGCGAGCACGGGCGACCTCGGCGCGAAGGCGCTGCGCGAGACGGTGGCGAAGGCCTGCACGATCGCGAAGTACACGGCCGCCGACCCCTGCGCAGGCCTGCCCGATCCGGAAGACCTTGCGCGCGACGTCCCGAACCTCGACCTGTCCCATCCCTGGGACGTTTCGCCCGAGCAGGCCTGTGAAATGGCCATCGCCTGCGAAGCCGCGGCCATGGCGTACGACCCCCGGATCAACAATTCCGAGGGGGCGGCGGTCAGTACGCACCGTGGCCTGCGCGCCTACGGCAATTCGCTCGGCTTCCTGTCCGCCTATCCCGGTACCGTGCACAGCATCAGTTGCTCGGTGCTTGGCACGGAAGGCGAACACATGGAGCGCGACTATTGGTACAGCACGATGCGCGACTGGCGCGAGCTCGAGGGCGCCATCAGCGTCGGCCAGCGCGCCGGCGAGCGCACCGTGCGCCGGCTCGGTGCGCGCAAGCTGCCCACGATGAAGGCGCCGGTGCTGTACGTGCCGGACGTGGCGCGCGGTCTCGTCAGCCATTTCATCGGGGCGATCCGCGGCGGCAGCCAGTACCGGCGTTCGTCGTTCCTGCTCGATGCGGCCGGTGAGCAGGTGTTCCCGGAGTGGTTCGCACTGTCGGAGCGGCCCCACCTGCCAAAGGCGCTGGCGAGCGCTCCCTTCGACCACGAGGGCGTCGCGACGCGAGATCGAGAACTCGTGGAGGCCGGCCGATTGCTAGGCTACGTGCTCAGCACGTATTCGGCGCGCAAGCTGGGCCTGCGCACGACGGGCAATGCCGGCGGTACCCACAACCTGATCGTCCACGGCCGCGGCCGCGACTTCGAGGGGATGCTGCAGCTCATGGACCGCGGCCTGCTCGTCACGGAGCTGATGGGGCAGGGCGTCAATGGTGTGACGGGCGATTACTCGCGCGGTGCCGCGGGTTTCTGGGTCGAAGGCGGCAAGCTCCAGTACCCCGTGCACGAGGTCACCATCGCCGGCAACCTCAAGGACATGTATCGGCACGTGGCCGACGTCGGCTCGGACATCGACCTGCGCGGCGGCATTCGCATCGGCTCGGTGCTGGTCGAGGAGATGACGATCGCGGGCGACTGAGCAGGAAGTGACTAGTGACTAGTGATTGGTGACTAGTAGGAAGTGTTGTTGAGGCGGACGAACCAGCTGCACCTCCTACCAGTCACTAGTCACTAGTCACTGGCCACTAGTCACTTCCTCCCCGTGATCAGGTCGCGCAGGGTCTGCTGCGACATAAATTCGCGCATTGCAGCATCGGCCGCGAGTGCCGCGGCATCGGCCGCGGGGACGCCGTGCGGTTCCGGCCGGCGCGGATCCGGGCTTTCGTGCCGCACCGCATCGAGGATGTCCGCGAGCGTGATGCTGGCCAGGTCCTTGCCGGGCGCCACGGTATCGTCCTCCGCGGTCATCACCAACCCGCGGTCCTCCAGGTTGCTGAGGGCGCCGTCGAGCAGCGAGGCGGGGACGTCCATGCGGTCGGCGAGGTCCGAGACTTTCCAGCGCGGGCCGCCTTCGAGGAACCGTTCACCGAGCAGGTACATCGCTGCCATCGCGATACGCTCGCGCAGGATCGCCGTGGTCGGTATCGGTCCGTGGCCGGTGCGCAGGTGCTCGGGGTGCTGCGTGTAGAACGAGAGCTGGCCCCCGAACAGCATCACGAGCCAGCTCGCGTACAGCCAGATCAGGAACAGCAGCACGACCGCAAAGCCGGCGTAGATCGCGGCCGTCTTGGCCGAGTACACGACGACGCGCGCGAAGATCGCGCCCACCGCGACCCAGACCGTGCCGCCGAACACGGCGCCGATGAACGCCGACTGCCAGCGCACGCGCGTATTGGGCATGTAGTAATAAACGAACCAGAACAGGCCGATGATCAGCAGGTACGGGGCGAAGTGCCCCTGGCCCGCCTCGTTGCCGGTCGCGCTGGCGGCGAAGCCGGACAGCCGCGCCATCGCTTCGCTCGCCTCGATGCGGGCCATCAGCACCATCGCGGCGATCGCTACGACCGGGCCGATCATCATGATCACGAGGTACTCGCTGAAGCGCTTGGCGAGGCTGCGCGGCCGTTCCACGTGCCACGTGAAATTCAGGCCGTCCTCGACCTTCTGGATCATCGTGATCACGGTGTAGATCAGGATGACGAAGCCCAGGGTGCCGAGCAGCGTGGTCTGCGCGTTCTCGACGAACGTCATGATGTTCGCGGTGAGCTCGTAGCCCTTCGGGCCGAGCGGACGCAGGAACTCGAACAGCACCGGTTCGAGTTCGCGGTGGTAGCCGAATGCCTTGAGCACCGAGAACGAGACGGCCACGACCGGGACGAGCGCGAACAGCGAGGAGAACACGAGCCCCATGGCGCGCAGGCCCAGGTCGCCCCGGCTGAAGTCGCGGACCAGCGCATAGAGATAGCGCAACGGGACCAGCAGCAGCCGCAGTGCCCGCCCGCCCACTTCTTCCGGCAGGTCGAACAGCCAGTATTCAAAGCGCAGCTGCAGCGTCCGGAGCAGGGAAGGGGAGGACAAGGCCGGTCCGTTTGCGGAGGATGCTCCAAGCCTTGCACGGCCCACACCCGTAGGCAAGCCGCGCCGTGCAATGGTGCAGAATCCACGGTTGGAACCAGTCTTTCGAACCGCGAGGCCACTGGACGTGCCTGAGCACAGCCTGCCGACCACGACCACACCGGACTATCCAGCCCGCATCGTGTGCCTCACGGAGGAAACAACCGAGACGCTGTACCTGCTGGGCGAAGAGTGCCGGGTCGTCGGCATCTCGGGCTTCACGGTACGTCCGCCGCGGGCCCGGAAGGAAAAGCCACGTGTCTCCGCGTTCACGCGCGCGAAGATCGCCCGCATCCTCGCGCTCGAGCCTGACCTCGTGCTCGGGTTCTCGGACCTGCAGGCGGACATCGCCTCGGAGCTGATACG
>VEPJ01000113.1 GCA_012026925.1 Gammaproteobacteria bacterium
TTCTTCAACCTCGAGTTCCCGCGCAACGGCTTCCACCTGCGGCACCCGCTGTTCGAGCCGCGGCCGGGGACGCTTCCCGAGGCGGAGATTCACGCCCGGCTGGTCGAGGCGCTCGGCGAGGTGTCGGAGCGCGATTACGCTTTGCTGCGCCGGGCCGCGCGATTGGGACGGACTGCCTTCTCGCTCGCGTTCGCCTGGGCATCGTCGCGCAACCCGCGCATCGCGAGATACGCGTCCGTCGTCCTGTATCGGACGCTCGGTCCCACCTTGCCGAAGGGCCTGGAGCCCGCGGCATCGCTGTGGGGGATCGCGCAGCTCTTCGTCCGCACGAGCCCGAAGGCGGCGGCTCGCGCTGGCTTCGGCGGCTCGCCGGTGAGCGCGGGCAACCGACTGTTCGACGCGATCCTGTCGAGCCCGTCGGGACTGGTCTTTGCCGAAAGCGAGTACGCGGACAGCTGGCAGGCGATCGGCTTGCCCGGTCACCGCATCAACCTGTATCTCGCAGATCTGGTGCCCGAGCTCGAGCGGATCGACCGGGAGAGCCTGCCGAAGGACGCCGAGTATCCGTACGTCCTGTCCGCCGGCGAGCGCCGCAGCGACACGAGCAACACGCTGGTCCGCGACACGGCGTGGCACCGCAAGGGTGCCTTCGGGACCTTGCGGCTCAGCCCGAAGGACGCCGAGGCCATCGGCTGCAGGAGCGGCGACCTGCTGCGCCTCAGTACCCGCCGCGGCAGCGCGGAGGTGGTCGCGGAAGTGACGCCCATCATGCAGCCGGGCCACGTCTCGCTGCCGAACGGGCAGGGCCTCGATTACCGCGCGGCCGACGGCAAGCCCGTGCGCGCGGGCGTTGCTCCGAACGAGCTGACCGACATTGCGATGCGCGACTTCCTCGCCGGGACGCCGTGGCACAAGCACGTGCCCGCGCGGATCGAGCGCGTCGCCTGACGACGACACACGCAGAGGGGGAAGAACGATGTCAGGCAATCCCGTAACCTGGTTCGAGATCTACGTGCAGGACATGGACCGGGCCCGCCGGTTCTACGAGACGGTGCTCGGCTCGAAGCTCGAGCGCATCAACGCGGGCGACATGGACTACTGGGGCTTTCCGCCCGTCAAGGACCGGATGGGAATCAGCGGGGCGCTGTCCCGGGTTCCCGGCGTGCCGTCGGGCGGCAACAGCACGCTCGTCTATTTCGAGTGCGAGGACTGCGCGGTGGAGGGAGCGCGGGTGGCCAGGGCGGGCGGAAAACTCCACCGCGAGAAGATGTCCATCGGCCAGTACGGGTTCATCGTCCTGGCGGTGGATACCGAAGGCAACATGTTCGGCCTGCACTCGATGAAGTAGGTCCGTCGAGCGGTGCAGATCTTCGTCACCGGCGGCTCGGGCTTCGTCGGGCAGGCCACGATCCGGCGACTGGTCGCATCCGGCCATCGGGTGCGCGCGATGTCGCGGTCGGCAGCCAGCGATGCGAAGGTTCGCGCTCTCGGTGCCGAACCGGTGCGTTCCACTCTCGAGGACGTGTCGGCAGTCCACGTGGGCGGCGCCGAGGTCGTCATCCATGCGGCCGCGTTCGTCGAGCAGTGGGGCCCTGTCGACGCCTGGGACCGGATCAACGTCGGCGGGACGAGTCGCATGCTCCAGGCGGCGCGCGAGGCCGGGGTGAAGCGCTTCATCCACATCGGCACGGAGGCCGCGCTCGTCCGCGGGCAGGCGCTGCACCGCGTGGACGAGAGCTATCCTCTCGCGCTCGACAGCCCGTATCCGTACTGCCGTACGAAGGCGCTGGCGGAGCAGGCGGTCCGGGCCGCGAACGATCCGCCGGGAGGATTCGCCACGCTCGTGCTGCGGCCGCGGTTCATCTGGGGACCGGGCGACGAGACGCTGTTGCCGGTCATCCTGGAGATGGCCAAGGCCGGGAAGTGGACCTGGATCGATCACGGGCGGGCGCTCACCTCCAGCACGTACATCGAGAACCTCGTGGACGCGATCGACCTGGCGCTCACCCGCGGCCAGCCCGGCGAGGCGTATTTCATCCTGGACGATGGCGATCGACCGCTGCACGAGATGATTGGCGCCATGGCGCAGGCCGCCGGCTTGACGCTGCCCGAGAAGTCGGTTCCGTACTGGCTCGCGGCAGGCGCGGCGTGGGTGCTCGAGCGGATATGGCGATCGTTCGGATTGCGCGGTACGCCGCCGCTCACACGTCACGCCGCGATGGCAATGACACGGGAGTGCACGCTGGTCGGCGACAAGGCCCGGCGCGAGCTGGGTTACTCGCCGCGCGTGGGGTTCGAGGAAGGGATGCGGGCCCTGCGGGCGAGCATGGCCGCCCCTCGCGGCTGACCCGCAGGCATCAATGCGGGCGGGCCGTGTCGGACCAGACCTGCAGCCCGACGTACGGCGCAATGCGGTGGAAGTCCCGATCGGCACTCAACATGACGAGGCCATGGCGCAGGCAGACCTGCGCCAGCAGCGCATCGATCGTGCCCAGTTGCAGGCCCTTGCGGCGGCAGGTGTTGCGGATCTCCGCCGCATCGACGTGGTCGCGCCTGTCCGGCGTGATCAGTGGCAGAGCCGAGAAGTGCTCGATGATCTGCCTGCGAGCCCGTGGTCCCGAGAATCCCTGCAACAACTCCTGCAGGACGAGGCCCGTCGTAACGATGGTCTCGCCGGACTGTATGGCATCGGTCAGCACGCGCACCTCGGGCGACGCGCTGGCGGCATCACGGCGCAGCGCCAGCGACCAGACGCTGGTGTCCACGAACAGGGTCATCGCCGGGTTCGTTCGCGCTTGTAGTCGAAGCCTGGATCCCACTCGAGCTTGCCCATGAGGTCCAGCAGGCGCTTCTGGCGGCGTCGCGCGATGAACTCTTCGAGCGCCCGCGTGACCGCGGCAGCCTTGGTGCGTTCGCCGCTCACCGCGAGGGCCTCCTCGATGAGCTTCGGGTCGATCGACAGGTTCGTTGCCATGTGTGAAACCTCACACAGACTTTCACACATATAACCTTGTCCCGCAATCCTCGAGCCGTGCTCCGGGTCAGAATTGCTCCGCCGGGGTGGAGGCGCACCCGTAATAATTGGCGTGAATGTGCGAAAACGGGCGCAACCCTGCGAGTTGCACGCGTGTCGCCAGGATCGGTGGATCAGCGGGAGTAGAGCTTCGCCGCTTTCGCGTGCTGCTCTGCAACGGCCTTGCGCAGCGACTCCGGCGACAGCACTTCGACGTCGGCGCCGTACTTCAGGATGTCCATCACGAGCTCGGGCTCGCGCGAGTACGGGAACTTGAGCAGGTAGGTCCCGTCGAGCTGCAGCCTGCCATCCTGCCCGGGGTGCCAGGTCTCGCGTGCAACCCATCGGGCGCGCACGGCATCGAACAGCAGCACGGCCTCCTGGGTCTCGGCGCCGGCGAAGATCCCGTAACCGCTCGCAAAGTGACGGTCGAGCTGCTCCTCGCTCACTTCCTTCGCGGCCTTGTCCAGGACCGTCGCGGCCTCGATCGCGTCGACGGCGAACGTGCGCAGCGCCTGGCGCTTGTGACAGAACGCGTCGAGGTACCAGTTGTCGCGGTAGTGCACGAGCCGCTGCGGGGAGACCTCGCGCTCGAGGATGTTGCCCTCCTGGCGGCGGTTGTGGCGGATCTTGAGACGCCGGCGCGACAGCAGCGCCGTGGACAGCGTTCGGAAGTGCGCGGGTTCGACCTCGCGCGCGCCCATGGTCAGCACGCGGATGCGCCGCGCCACGTCCTCGGCGGAATGCTCGCCGGAAGCGAGCAGCTCCTTCAGGCGCTTGCGGAACGGCCCGACCAGCTCCGACAGGACGCCGGGCTCGAGGTCCCCGAGCAGCCGGTCCATCGTGAGCAGCGCGCGCAGCTCATCCGCGCTGAACCACAGCCCCGGCAGCTCCCAGACCGCGCGGTCCTCGACCTTGTCGTCGAAGCGGTAGGCCTCGTGCTCCGGGTCGTAGACGATCGGCGCGCGGAAGCGGTCCCGCAGGTATTCGAGGTCGCGCTTGAAGGTCGCGCGCGAAACCTCGAGTTCGTCGAGGAACTCCTGGGTGCCTACGAAGCGGCGGTTCCGCAGCAGCTGCTGGATGCGATAGAAGCGCTCGGTGCGTTCCATGCGGTCAGCCGGCCACCATCCCGCGCAGGCGCTGCGTGATGATCTCGTCGGCCTGGCGCATGATCCGGTCGATCAGCTCCTTCACCGTCGGGACGTCGTGGATCAGGCCCGCGACCATGCCGCAGGACCACGCGCCCGCGTCCATGTCGCCGTTCAGCATGATGCGCGGATAGACGCCCGCCACCTCCGCGACGATGTCCTCGAACCTGATGCCCGCGCCGAGCGTCTTCTCCTTTTCGATCAGGCGGTCGACGGCGGCGTTGCGCAGGACGCGCTCGGTGTTGCGCAGCGGTCGCATGATGAGCCGCGTGTCGAGTTCGCTCGCAGCCACGATCGCCTGCTTCACGTTCTCGTGGACCGGCGCTTCCTTGGTCGCGATGAAACGCGTGCCCATGTTGATGCCGTCGGCGCCGAGCGCCAGGGCCGCGACCAGCGAGCGGCCATCCGCCATGCCGCCCGAGGCGACGAACGGAATCTCGAGCTCCTCGGCGGCGCGCGGCAGCAGGATGAAGTTCGGGATGTCGTCCTCGCCCGGGTGACCGCCGCACTC
>VEPJ01000061.1 GCA_012026925.1 Gammaproteobacteria bacterium
ACCCGACGCGCCTCGTGATCACGCCGCGCTCGAACCGCGTGGACGTCGAGCAGGTCATGGCGCACCTCTTCGCGACCACGGACCTCGAGCGCAGCTACCGGGTGAACCTGAACGTGATCGCGCGCGACGGCCGTCCGCGCGTCATGGGCCTGAAGCCGCTGCTCGAGGAGTGGCTCACGTTCCGCACGGACACGGTCGTGCGGCGCCTCACGCACCGACTCGAGAAGGTCAACGCGCGCCTGCACATCCTCGACGGCCTGCTGGTCGCGTACCTCAACCTCGACGAGGTCATCCGCATCGTCCGTTACGAGGACGATCCGAAGGCGGCGCTGATCGCGCGTTTCCAGCTGACCGAGGCCCAGGCCGAGGCGATCCTCGAGACCAGGCTGCGGCACCTCGCGAAGCTCGAGGAGATGAAGATCCGCGGCGAGCAGGAGAAGCTGGCCGCGGAGCGCGACGAGCTCGACCGCACCCTGAAGAGCAAGGCGCGGCTGAAGAAGCTGGTGCGCGACGAGATCATCGCGGACGCCGAGAAGTACGGCGACGGCCGTCGCAGCAAGCTCGTCGAGCGCGCGGCGGCGCAGGCGATCGCGGAGACGGAGCTGGTGGCGAGCGAACCCGTGACGGTCGTGCTGTCGCGCAGCGGCTGGGTTCGCGCCGCGAAGGGCCACGAAATCGATCCGCGCGCGCTGTCCTACAAGACGGGCGACGAATTCCGGGCGGTGGCGCGTGGCCGCAGCACGCAGCTCGCCGTGTTCCTCGACAGCACGGGAAGGGCCTACAGCCTGCCTGCGCACACCCTGCCGTCGGCCCGCGGGCAGGGCGAGCCGCTTTCCGGGCGCCTCGATCCGCCGGACGGCGCCACGTTCCCCGGGATGCTCATCGGCGAGCCCGAGGAACGCTGGGTGCTCGCGAGCGGTGCCGGGTACGGATTCGTGGTCAAGCTCGCCGACCTGCACAGCCGCAACCGCGCGGGCAAGGCCGTGCTCAAGGTGCCCGAGGGATCCGCCGTGATCGCGCCGTCGCCGGTGCCGGCCGCCGCGGGGGCGTTGCTCGCCGCCGTCAATTCCGACGGGCGCCTGCTGGCGTTTCCCGTCGCCGACCTGCCGGAACTGCCGCGCGGCAAGGGCAACAAGATCTTCGGCATCCCGTCGAAGAAGGCGGCAACGGGCGAGGAGTCGCTCGTCGCGATCGCCGTCGTCGCACCGGGGCAGACGCTGCGCGTGCTGTCGGGCGAGCGCCACATGGGCTTGAGCTTCCGCGAACTCGAGGAGTATCGAGGCGAGCGCGGCCAGCGTGGCGCGGTGCTGCCGCGCGGCTGGAGGAAGGTGGATGGGCTCGAGGTCGAGGGCGGCTGACGAAACCCGCTTCCGTCACGCCCCCAGCACGACTTCCTCGGGACTCGACACGAAATAACCCTGCACGAACTCGACGCCGAGCTGCCACAGCACGGCCATGGTGTTCGCGTCCTCGACGCGCTCGGCGATCGTCTTCACATGGTGGGACCGCGCCGCGTCCACGAGCGCCTTGACCCGCTCCTGCAGCGGCCGGTCGTTCGCGATGCCCTGCATCAGCGACCCGTCGATCTTCACGTAGTTCGACGGCAGGTGGTGCAGCAGGTGCGTCGAATCCCGTCCCGAGCCGAAGTTCTCGATCGCGAACTCGAAGCCGAGGTGCGTCACGAGCGCGCGCAGTTCCTTGGCTTCCTTCAGGTGCCGCGTCGCGAGTTCCTCGGGCAGCTCGACGACCATCCGCCCGGCCTCGACGCCCGAGGCCTTGAGCTGCTGGTGCAGCCAGGTGCCGAGCGTCTGGTCGCGCATCGAGTCGCGCGACATGCGGACGAAGACGCGATGCGGGTTGCGCGCGGCGCAGAAGCTCATGGCCGCGCCGACGACCCAGCGGTCGATGTTCTTCATCAGGTCCGTGCGGGCCGCGGCGGCGAGGAACTCGGAGGGCAGGACCTCGTTGCCCTTCTCGTCGAGCATGCGCACCACGAGGTCGAACATCGAGTCGCCGTCGCCCACGAGGCTCGCGATCGGCTGCTGCACGAGGCGGAAGCGATTCGCCATCAGCGCCGCCTTGATCTGCGCGGCCCAGCTGCGGTCGGCTTCCTCCACGTCCGGCTTGTCCGCGGCCGGTTCCGGCCGCAGCAGCCGGTTGCCCCCGGCCGCCGCGGCTGCGCGACACGCCTTGACCGACGAGTCGAGGGGGCCCTGCAGCAGGTCGCCCTGTGCGTTGCAGGCCGTCGCGCCGGCGCTGCAGGTGACCGAGACCGAGCGGTGCTCGCCCGACTGGAAGACGTGTTCCGCCGCGCGTTGCAGGACGCGCGCGATCCAGGCATCCAGGTCGCGCACGTTGCCGCGCTCGACGAGAATCGCGAAGCCGCGCGCCGAGACGCGCCCGGCGATGTCGCCCGGTTGCAGCTGGCTGCGCAGCAGGGTGCCGAGTTCGTCGATGACGTCCTCGAGCGCGAGCGACCCGAGTTCGTTCTCGAGCGCCGTGGCCTGGTCCGGCTCGATGTAGACCACCGCCCGCATGCCGGCCTTGAGCATCTGCGCCGCCTGGGCGCTCGCCTGCTCCCGGAACGCCGCGCGCTTCAGCAGGCCGGTCGCGGTGTCGAACCGCAACGCTTCCTCGAGCTGGCTGGTGAGCGACGCGATGTCGCGCCGGGTCGTCGGCACCCGGACGCGGATGGCCGGCTCGCCCTCGAACTCGAAGCGCTCGAACTCGAGGTCCACGGCGAGTTCCGCGCCGCCGGGCAGCACGGCGACGCTCGCCAGCGAATGGTCCGTCCAGCGGCCCTGCGAGGTCGCGACCAGCGCGCCCTTCAGCGCCGCGTGGCTGCGCTGGTGGAAGAAATCCATGAGCGGCTGGCCGAGGAGGGCTCCCGCATCCTCGTAGCCGAAGAGTTCGACCCAGGCCGGGTTCACGTCCACGACGATGCCTTCCTGGACGTGGGCGATTGCGTCCGTCGACCCGGTCATGAAGGCCTTCATCTGGTCGCGGTACTGCCGGGCGGACGCGAGCGTCCCGGCCAGTGCGTTGTCGAGACGTGCCGCATGCAGCTCCCGCACGGCGACCGCCTGCAGCCGCCGTTGCGCTGCCAGTGTGACGACGTCCTGCGCGCCGATCCCGGTGCCGTGCGCGAGCTCGGCGTCGCCGATCGATTCGCGGACGAGGATCGCCGGGACCTGGGTCGCATAGCGGTTGCGGGCCTCGATCGCAGCCTGCGCCTCGTCGTCGTCGGCAACGCAGAGGAAGATGAGCTGCGGGTCGGCGTGGGCGAGCGCGTCGCCGAGGCCGGAGATGTCCCGGACCCAGTGGCAGTGCACGGGCTGTCCCGCGTTGCGCAGGGTGCTGTTGATGACTTCCACCGGGTCCTGCTGGCGGGACAGGACGACGAGCGGAATGGCGCCGGTTTCGGCCAAGCTGCTGTCCTCGGCGGTCCGGAACTACCCGGGACCGCGCTGCTGCAATGTGCGGCGGGACTATAGCATCGGGTTTCCGGGGCCTAACGTGACGCAGGACGCACCCTTACGGTCGTCCCGTGGCCGTTCACCGTCCACGCGGCCCTTAGCGCCCGCCCCATGGATGCCGGAGGCTCGCCCAGGGGCTGACGAAAAGGGGCGCCAGCCGGTAACATAAGCGGCTTTTCCGACACAACCCGACGGCCGGCCCCCGGCCCAACCAGCGCGGTCCCCCGACATGGCGAGCTACAGCACGAACGAATTCCGGTCCGGCCTGAAGATCATCCTCGACGGCGATCCGTACACGATCGTCGAGAACGAGTTCGTGAAGCCGGGCAAGGGCCAGGCCTTCAACCGCGTCCGCATCCGCAACCTCAAGACGGGCCGCACGCTCGAGCGCAACATGAAGTCCGGCGACACGGTCGAGGCGGCCGACATCGTCGAGACCGACATGCAGTACCTCTACAACGACGGCGACTTCTGGCACTTCATGGTGCCGGACACCTTCGAGCAGCACACCGCCGGCAAGGAAGCGCTGGGCGAGGCCTCGATCTGGCTCAAGGACGGCACGATGTGCAAGGTCATGCTGTGGAACGGCGTGCCGCTGGCGGTCGACCCGCCGGCCCACGTGGAGCTCAAGATCGTCGAGACCGATCCGGGCGTGCGCGGCGACACCGCGACCGGCGGGCAGAAGCCGGCCAAGCTCGAGACCGGGGCCGTTGTGCGCGTGCCGCTGTTCATCAACGAAGGCGAAGTCATCCGCGTGGATACCCGATCGGGCGAGTACCTCTCGCGCGCCAAGGGCTGATCGCGCCTCGCGTTCCGCCAGGCTTGCCGGGGCCGGGAACCTGTCGCCGGCGGCAGCGGTCTACCCGGCGTGGCGAGGCCGCGTCGACCGGGTCCTGCCGCGGCGACCCATGCTCAAGAACGTCAACAATCCCGGCCATCTCCGGGAACTCCTGCTCGCGATCCTGTCCACGAGCGGGACGATGGCGGGCCTCAGCATGGCCCTCGTCGGCATCATCAACCTGCGCGCGGCCAACACGCGCACCGAGACGGTGGCCGACGACCTGTTCCTGTTCTCGTCGGTCGGCTTCCTGGTCGTCTGCTATCTCGTCTTCTTCGCGCTGCGACGACTCGATTCCCCGCACATCCGGTACTGGGCGGCGGCCATCGACGTCATGTTCCTCGTCTCGCTCACCCTGCTGGTGGTCTCCGGCTTCGTCGTCCTGTACGCGTTCGGCCTGGGCTCCGGCACGTAGCGGGCAGGGAGCGATCAGCCGGCCTCGCGCCTGATCGCGGCGACGAACACGCCCACCAGCGATTCCAGGCCGCGGGCGTCCTCGTCGTCGAAGCGCGCGTGCGCCGGGCTGTCGAGATCGAGCACTCCGAGCAGCCGGTCCCCGTCGAGGATCGGCACCACCACCTCCGAGTTCGATGCCGAGTCACAGGCGATATGGCCCGGAAACGCGTGGACATCGGGCACGACGACCGTCCGGCGCCGGGCGGCCGCGGCACCGCATACGCCCTTGCCCACCGGGATGCGTACGCACGCGGGCTTGCCCTGGAACGGGCCCAGTACCAGGTCGCCCGAGCGCGCTTCGACGAGGTAGAAGCCTGCCCAGTTCAGCTCGGGCAGGCTCCAGAAGATCAGCGACGACGTGTTCGCCGCGCAGGCGACGAGGTCGGGCTCGCCCTCGAGCAGGGCGCGCAGCTGCGCTTCCAGTTCACGGTACAGGGCGGCCTTGTCGCCGCTCGCCAGGGGCTCGATCCGGTGCATCGCGTACGTCTCCGCCGTGGTGATTACGCGCGTTCGACCGCGAACGCGATGACCTCGTCGCTCGTCGCGGCGTTCGACGCGATCATGACGACGCGGTCGAAACCGAGCGCGACCCCGGCGCAAGGCGGCAGGCCTGCTGCCAGCGCCGCGAGGAAGCGACGGTCGGGGGTGCGATCGGGTCGCCCGAGGCGCGCACGTTCCCTGCGGTCCGCTGCGAAACGCGACGCCTGCTCCGCCGCATCGCCGAGCTCGTGGAAGCCGTTCGCCAGCTCGAGCGGTCCCCAGAAGGCTTCGAAGCGCGATGCGACGGGCCCGCGCACTTGCGCGAGAGCCGCCTGCGACGCCGGAAAGTCGTACAGGAACGTGATTCGGTCGGCGGGGAACCGAGCCGCCACCAGCGTCGCCATGGCGAGATCGAGCAGTGCGTCGTGTTCGTGCGCGATCGAATCGGGCACGTCCGCGCCCAGAGCGACCATCGCGGAGCGCAATTCGGCCGTGGTGGTCGAAAGTGGGTCGATGCCGAGCGTTTCCTGGAACGCAGCGGCGTAGGTCACGCGGCGAGTCGGTCCGACGTTCCGGTGCGGCTCGATGAGCGCGCGGAGCAGGCGCTCCACGTCGTCCATCAGCGCGTGGTGGTCGAGGCCGAGCCGGTACCATTCGACCATGGTGAATTCGGGGTTGTGGCGGCGACCCCGCTCCCCTTCGCGAAACACGCGAGCGACCTGGTAGATGTCCGGCGAGCCGGCGGCCAGGAGACGCTTCATCGCGTATTCCGGCGAGGTGTGAAGGAACCCCGCGCGGCTCCCGTCGGCACGGTGCACCTCGAGCGATTCCAGGTGAACGTCCGTGACGCCGGCGATCACCATCACCGGCGTCTCCACCTCGAGCGCGCCGGTCGCCGCGAAGTGCTCGCGCACGCGCCCGAGCAGCCGCGCGCGCAGGCGAAGCACGTCGAAGGACGCGGTCGGCGCCCAGTCCGATGCGGTATCGCCGCTCATCCGGCCGTCGCGAGCAGCTGGCCCATGCGGACCGTCGAGCCCGCACCGAGGCGCTCGGCGAAACGCACCGTCCGATGGCCGAGCAGGAGGATCACGGTCGATCCCATGTTGAACCGGCCGATCTCCGCACCCTTCGCGAACCCGGTGCCGAGGCCCGCATCGAGGCTGCGGACGGGGCCACCTCGCGCGGGCGGCGGGTTCACCTCGCCGGCGTACACGGTCTCGATGCTGCCGACGAACAGGGCCCCGACGAGGACCATCGCCATCGGGCCGAGCGCGCTGTCGAACTCGCACACCACGCGCTCGTTACGTGCAAAGAGACCGGGCACGGCACGCACGGTCGCAGCATTCACGCTGAAGAGTTCGCCGGGCACGTAGCGCGTGGCCGTGAGCCGTGCGTCGAGCGGCATGTGGATGCGGTGATAGTTGTAGGGGGCGAGGTAGATGCAGGCGAACGCCCCGCCCTCGAACCGCGTTGCCGAGGCTGCGTCCGCGAGCAGGGCATCGGTCGTGTAGTGGGATCCCTTGGCCTGGAAGACCTGGCCGTTCGCGATCGTGCCGAGCTGGCTCACCGTGCCATCGACCGGCGAGGCAATGACGTTCGCGCCAGTCGCGACCGGTCGGGCGTCGGGGCGGAGCGCCCGCGTGAAGAAGGCATTGAACGACGGGTACGCGAACGGGTCCGGCTGCGCGGCTTCGCGCATGTCGATCATCGGGTAGGCGCGCAGGATGGTGCGGACGACCAGGTTGCGGACGGTCGGGTGCGTACTGCGGGCGAGCCGGTGCATGGTCCGCGAGAGCAGGTGCTTCGGCAGCAGGTCCTGCAGGGCGGCGAATGCCCGGTCCGCGCCGTCCGCGTCGTCGCCGCCTTCCGGGTTCATCATGAACGGGACTCCACGAACGACACGATCTTCCGGAAGTCGCGCGCGATGGCCGGCGCGTCGTGCGGCGCCGACGAATAGGCCACGATGCCGCCGGAGGGTCCCACGACGAACAGGCCCGAGCCGTGGTCCATCGTGTAGCCGCCGTCGGGCAGGCTCACCTTGCTGTAGGGAACGCCGAACGCCTGGGCCGCGCCGGCGATGTCCTGCGCGGATCCGGTCGCGCCGAGGAAGGCGGGGTCGAAGAACCTGACGTACGCCGACAGGCGCGCGGCGTCGTCGCGCTCCGGGTCCACCGTGATGAGCAGCACGCGAGGCTGCTCGGCTGCGGGCAGGTCGGCGAGCGCCCGCACGACCTGCTTCAGCGTCGCAAGCGTCGTCGGGCAGATGTCCGGGCAGGCGGTGAAGCCGAAGAAGACGAACGTCCAGTGGCCCTTGAAGAAATCCGGCGCGAGCGGCTGGCCGTCCTGGTTGGTGAGCGTGAGCGACGGCAGCGGCCGCGGCTCGGGCAGCACGCTCGCGCGTTCCGTCGGCGGCAGTTCGACGTGCGTCGGCATCAGCGCACGCGCGAGGATGAGGCCCCCGGCAAACGCTACAATCGCGAGAACGCCTATCCTCAGGGAGCGTGCGGCCATGATCAGGTCCTGGGCAGGAGTCCGGGCTGACGGGACCGCGATTATCCCACAACGACTACGGTGCCCATGGCTGCTGCGCGACACTTCCGTTCGATTCCGCCCGAACGACCGACCGTCGCCGACCTGATACGGTTCGGCGCAAAGGAATTCGAGCGTGCCGGGCTTGCCTTCGGGCACGGCACCGGCAGCGCGGTGGACGACGCCGCGGCCCTGGTGTTTCACGTGCTCGACCTCGATCATGCCGACGCCGAGCGCGCCTACGGGCGCCGGCCGTCGGCGCGCGGTGTCGAGCGCGTGCTCGAGACGTTCGCCGAGCGCATCGAGCGCCGGGTGCCTGCGGCCTATCTCATGGGCCGCATGTGGTTTGCCGGGCTGGAGTTCGAGGTGGACGAGCGGGTGATCGTGCCACGCTCGCCCTTCGCGGAATTGATCCACGCGCGATTCGAGCCCTGGATCGAGCCGTCGCGCGTGCGCCGGATCCTCGACATCGGCACGGGCTCCGGCTGCATCGCGAGCGCCTGTGCCAGGGCCTTCCCGAAGGCGGCGGTGGACGCGGTCGACGTGTCGGGTCACGCGCTCGAGGTCGCCCGGCGCAACGTCGCGAAACACCGGCTCGGGCGGCGCGTCCGGCTGCTGCAGGGCGACGTGTTCGAGCCCGTCGAAGACCAGCGCTACGACCTGATCGTTTCGAACCCGCCCTACGTGAGCGAAGCCGAGATGCGCGCGTTGCCCGAGGAGTACCACCGCGAGCCGGCGCTGGCGCTGCGCGCGGGGCGGGATGGCCTCGACGTCGTGCGGCGCATACTCGCCGGCGCGAAGCGGCACCTCGAACCGGGCGGCGCACTCTTCGTCGAGGTGGGCGACAGCGACGTGCGCCTGCAGAAAGCCTTCCCGAAGCTGCCCTTCACCTGGCTCGAGTTCGAGCACGGCGGGGGCGGCGTGTTCATGCTGAGACGTTCGGAGCTGCACTGATGTCGGGCAATACCTTCGGTCACCTCTTCACGGTCACGACGTTCGGCGAGAGCCACGGCCCGGCGCTCGGCTGCGTGGTGGACGGTTGCCCGCCGGGCCTTGAACTCGCGGAGGACGACCTCCAGCGGGACGTCGAGCGGCGCCGGTCAGGCACGTCGCGCTACACGAGCCAGCGACGCGAGCCGGACCAGGTGCGGATCCTCTCCGGCGTCTTCGAAGGGCGCACCACCGGCACGCCGATCGGGCTCCTGGTGCAGAACGAGGACCAGCGCTCCTACGACTACGAGAAGATCAAGGACCGCTTCCGTCCCGGCCATGCCGACTACACCTACCAGCACAAGTACGGCTTCCGCGACTATCGCGGCGGCGGGCGATCGTCCGCGCGCGAGACGGTCATGCGCGTGGCGGCCGGCGCCATCGCGCGCAAGTACCTGGCGGAGCGCGTAGGCGTCAGGATCTACGGCTATCTCGCGCAGGCCGGCGCGATCCGCATCGAGCCCGTGGATCTCGCGGAGGTGGACCGCAATCCGTTCTTCTGTCCGGATCCGGCGCGCGTCGGCGAGCTCGAGGCGTTGATCGACCAGTTGCGTCGCGACGGCGACTCGATCGGAGCGCGGGTCACCGTGGTGGCCACGGGCGTGCCGCCCGGATGGGGCGAGCCCGTCTTCGACCGCCTCGATGCGGACCTCGCGCACGCGATGATGGGCATCAATGCCGTCAAGGGCGTCGAGGTCGGCGATGGCTTTGCCGCGGTCGAGCAGCGCGGCTCGCAGCACCGCGACGAGCTCACGCCGGCGGGCTTCGCATCGAACCACGCGGGTGGCACGCTCGGAGGGATCTCGTCCGGGCAGGACGTCGTCGTGAGCCTGGCGCTCAAGCCGACCTCGAGCATCGTGATCCCGGGACGGACCATCGACCTCGAGGGGCGCCCGGTCGAGGTGAGCACGACCGGGCGGCACGACCCGTGCGTCGGCATCCGGGCCGTCCCCATCGCGGAGGCGATGCTCGCGCTGGTCCTGATGGATCATTACCTGCGGCACCGCGCTCAGAACGCGGACGTCCGCGCCTCCACGCCCGTGATCACCCGTAGCGGTTGACGGCTTCCAAAGCTCGGAACTGTGCAGCGCGTCCGGCCACGCGGGGCGGCAAAGCGCTACAAAGCGTCGGTGACCCCGCCCATGGGCTGTGGGCGCGCGTTTGGCGGTCAGCTATAGTTATGTTCAATTCGCAGCAGTCACGAGCCCTTGCCCTGGCGGACATGCCGTCCGGTGCGGCGGGGCAGGGGAACTGCCGGGAGCATCGATGAAGTCAGCCGTTCGCCGTGTCCTCTTGTTGAGCGCCGTGATGTCGCCGACCGCGCTGTACGCGCTCGGGCTCGGCGAGATCCACCTCAATTCGGCCCTGAACCAGCCGTTCGATGCCGACATCGACCTCGTCTCGGCGGCCGACGAGGACCTGTCGGCGCTGCGCGCGTCGCTGGCGTCGAACGACACGTTCTCGCGCTACGGCCTCGACAAGCCGGCCTATCTCTCCGATTTCACGTTCCGCGTCGTGCGGCGCCCCGACGGCCAGGACGTGCTCAAGGTGACCTCGCCGCGTCCCGTCACCGAGCCGTTCGTCACGTTGCTGGTCGAAGCCAACTGGCCTCGTGGCCGGCTGCTCCGCGAATACACGGTCCTGCTCGACCCGCCGGTGTACGCGCCTGCGGCGCCCGCGGCCGAGGCACCTGTCGCCACGCCGCGGGTGACGGCGGCACCGCCCGCCCAGCCGGCGGCTCCGCCGGCCCCGGCTGCGGGCACCGAGCCGTTCGCGGCGGCTCCGCCGCCGCCCAGCCCGACGCCCACGCCGTCGGGCGGCACCGCCGGGGCCGTGCGCACGATTGCCCCGGGCTCGACGTATCGCGTCCGCCCGAACGACACGCTCTGGAACATCGCGAGCGCGGCACATCCGGGCTCGCACTCCGACGTCAATCGCGCGATGGTGGCGATCTTCCAGGCGAACCCGCAGGCCTTCGACGGCAACATCAACGTGCTGCGCTCGGGCAGCCTGCTCAAGATCCCGGAGGCCACGGACGTCGCCTCGATCTCCGCCTCGGCTGCAGCCACGGAGGTGGCGCGCCAATACCGCATGTGGCGCGAAGGTACGCCGGCCGCGACAGGGCCGGAGGCGTCCGGCGGGCGCTTGCGGCTGGTGACGCCCGAGCAGGGCACGCCGGCCGCTTCGACGGCCACCACGCCCACGCCGGCAACGCCGCCGCCCGCAGGCGCGGCGCAGCCCGATCTTCAGAATCGAGTCCAGCAGCTCGAGGCGGAACTCGCCGAGGCGAAGCGGCTGCTCGAGGTTCGCAACGCTGAACTCGCGACCCTGCAGGGCCAGTCGGCTGCGCAGCCCGGTGCGGTGCCGCCGCCACCGCCAGCTGGCGCGACGGGCCCCGCACCGTCCGCCGGGCAGCCGCCCGCTGCAGCCGCGCCCGCAGCGGCGCCCGAAGCGGCCCCTGCGCCCGCGCCGGCCGAAAAGCCCCCGGTCAAGAAGGCCAAGAAGCCGGCGCCGGCACCCGAGACGGGCCCGTCCTTCTTCGAGCAGCTGGCGAGTTACTGGTGGGCGCTGCTCGCGCTGCTCGCCGCGGCCCTCGCCTATGTGCTCTACAAGAGGACGCGTCACGAGGCGGGCACGTCGGAATCGGACCTGCAGGAAGCCCTGGCACGCCCGGCGGGAGATCTGCGCGCGCGTGCACCGGCTGCCCGCGCGAAGGACTCCGACATCGTCGTCGAGGAGCGCCGTCCGGTGGAGCTGGTCGCCGCGCCGGCATCGGTCGCGGCGCCCGCCCCGAAGGCTGCTGCGGCGCCGCGCGCTCCGGAGCCGAGCCGCAAGCCGGTGTCGGTCGAGGACACGCTGTCGGGCGAGGGCCCGGTCAGCATCGAGGCCGGCGATCCGCTCGCGGAAGCCGACTTCCACATGGCTTACGGCCTGTACGACCAGGCCGCGGACCTGGTGCAGCTCGCCATCAAGCGCGAGCCGCTGCGGCGTGACCTGAAGCTGAAGCTGCTCGAGATCTTCTTCGTCTGGGGCAACCGCGACCGCTTCCTCGACCTGGCGCGGGAGATGAACGCGTCCCGCAGCGAGTCCCAGCCGGGCGAGTGGGACAAGATCCTGATCATGGGCAAGCAGCTCGCGCCCGACGATCCGATGTTCGCCGGTACGGCGAAGGCATCGACGTCGGACCTCGACCTGGAGCTGCACGGCAGTGCGGGCCCGCTCGACATGGACCTGGGCGCGGACCAGGGCGCCGCGCCGGACCTCGATCTGACGGGCGCGCCGATCGCCGCGGGCGAGGCCGGGCTCGATTTCGTGATCGACGAACCGGCGCGCGGCGCCGACGACACGGGCACGCTCGCACCGACGATCGAGACGCCGCGCCTCAAGGCGAGGTCGTCCTCCGAGGAACCCACGCAGGAAGTGCCGATCGAAGATCTCGGCATCGAGGTCGGCGATCTCAAGTCGCTCGAAGAACTCGAGGGCGGCGAGAACCTGGCCACCGTGCGCACTCGTGCGGTCGTCGAGGACACCGTCGAGAGCCCGCGCCTCGGCCCGACGTCCGGGGAAGAGGACGACGACCTGTTGAGTGCGACCGGCATCCTCAAGGACCAGACGGGCATCCTGCGCGGACTCGACGCGGGCGACATCCCCGAAGTCGACCTGACCGAAGTGACCGGCGAGCTGCCGACCATCGAGACGCCGCGGGCGTCCGGGACACCCAAGGGCGCCGTCGACTTCTCCCTCGGCGAGGAGGCGGCGACGATGAGCGAGGTCGGTACCAAGCTCGACCTTGCCCGGGCGTACATCGACATGGGCGATCCCGAGGGCGCGCGCAGCATCCTCGACGAGGTCCTGAAAGAGGGCAGCACCGTCCAGAAGCAGGAAGCGGAGCGCCTGGTCGCGAGCCTGCCCTGACGGGCGGATGGCGCGGATCGCACTCGGCATCGAGTACGACGGCACGGCCTATTCCGGCTGGCAGGTGCAGTCGCACGCGCGGACGGTGCAGGCCGCACTCGAGCGCTCCCTGTCGGTCGTGGCCGATCATCCGGTGCAGCTGACCGCTGCGGGCCGCACGGACGCGGGCGTCCACGCGCTGATGCAGGTTGCGCACTTCGATACCGCCGCGGTCCGTCGCGAGCGGGCGTGGGTGCTCGGCGGCTCGGCGCAATCCCCGGCCGACATCAGCGTGCTCTGGGCGCGCGATGTTCCCGACCGATTCCACGCGCGGTTCAGCGCGCTGTCGCGGACCTACATCTACCGAATCGTCAACCGCCGGGTGCGCCCGGCGCTCGAGCGCGCCCGGGCAGCCTGGGTGCGCGATCCGCTCGACGCCGGTGCGATGCACGCGGCGGCGCAGGCGCTTCTCGGCGAGCACGACTTCTCGGCATTCCGCGCGGCCGAATGCCAGTCCTCGACGCCGATGCGCCGCGTGATGAGCGTTGCCGTACGCAGGCTCGACGATGACCGTGTCGAGATCGCAATTCGCGCGAACGCCTTCCTGCATCACATGGTGAGGAACATCGCGGGAACGCTGATATCCGTCGGTGTCGGGGACCAGTCGCCGGCCTGGGTGGCCGAGTTGCTGGCACGTCGCGATCGCACCCTGGCGGGTGCCATGGCCCCGTCGCAGGGCCTGTACTTCGCCGGCGTCGAGTACGACCCCGCCTTCGGCCTGCCGTCCTCGAACTCGGCATTCCGGTAGACTTCGCGCCGGGTGGCGAGGAGAAGCACGTGACCTGGTTCGAGAAGATCATGCCCTCCCGCATCAAGACGGAGCGGCGCACGCGCTCCGTCCCGGAGGGGCTGTGGATCAAGTGCCCGGCCTGCGACGCCGTGCTGTATCGAGCCGAGCTCGAGCGCAACCTGCAGGTCTGCCCGAAGTGCAGCCACCACATGCGGATCAACGCGAGGGAGCGCCTCATGCGCTTCCTGGATCCCGGTTCCGAGCAGGAGATCGCGGTCAACGTCGAGCCCGAGGATCCGCTCAAGTTCCGCGACAGCAAGAAATACCGTGACCGGCTCGCCGCGGCGCAGAAGCACACCGGCGAGAAGGACGCGCTCGTCGTGATGGTGGGAACCCTGAAGAGCCTCGAAGTCGTGGCGTGCGCGTTCGAATTCCGGTTCCTCGGCGGATCGATGGGCTCCGTCGTCGGCGAGCGCTTCGTCCGCGCGGCCGAGCACTGCATGGAGCACCGGCTGCCGCTCGTCTGCTTCGCCGCGAGCGGCGGCGCGCGCATGCAGGAGGGCCTGCTGTCGCTGATGCAGATGAGCAAGACGAGCGCGGCGCTCGCGCGCATGGCTCAGGCCCGCCTGCCGTTCATCTCGGTGCTCACCGACCCGACGACCGGCGGCGTGTCCGCGAGCCTCGCGATGCTCGGCGACCTCAACATCGCCGAGCCCCGGGCGCTGATCGGTTTTGCAGGACCGCGCGTCATCGAGCAGACCGTGCGTGAGACCCTGCCCGAGGGCTTCCAGCGCAGCGAGTTCCTGCTCGAGCACGGCGCGATCGACATGATCGTGGACCGTCGCGACCTGCGCGACCGGATCGCCGCTCTGCTCGCGGTCATGACGAGCCGGCCGCCGCTGGAGACACCGGCCGAGCCTGCCTGAGATGCCGGCCGGCATCCGTTTCCCGGACCTCGAGCGCTGGCTCGAGTGGCAGCAAACGCTGCATCCGAACGCGATCGAGCTCGGCCTCGAACGCGCCGCCCGGGTGCTCGCGCGTACCGGCTGGCGCCCCCCGGCTTGCCCGGTCATCACGGTGGGCGGCACGAACGGGAAGGGCTCGTGCGTGGCCCTGCTCGCCGCGATGCTGCGGGCCGGCGGCTATCGCGTCGGTACGTTCACGTCGCCGCACCTGGTGCACTACCGCGAGCGGATCCGGATCGACGATGAGTTCGTGTCCGAGGCCTCGCTCGTCGCCGCCTTCGAACGCATCGCCGATGCCCTCGACGGGGACTCCCTGACGTTCTTCGAGTTCAACACGCTCGCGGCGCTGCTCGTGTTCGAGACGGCCGGGCTCGACGCGGTCGTGCTCGAGGTCGGCCTCGGCGGGCGACTCGATGCGGTGAACCTCGTCGATGCGGATGTCGCGATCGTCGTCTCGGTCGGGCTCGATCACATGGAGTGGCTCGGGCCCGACGTGGAGAGCATCGGGCGCGAGAAGGCCGGCATCTTCCGGCGGGGCCGGCCCGCGATCGTCGGGATGCGATCGCCGCCCCGATCGGTCGTGGAGGTGGCGGAGCACATCGGGGCGCAGCTCCGCGTCTTCGGTCGGGATTTCGACGCCGCCGAGCAGGCCGACGGAACGTGGGACTATCGCGACGATTCGGGGGCGCTGCATCTCCTGCCGGCGCCTGCGCTCCAGGGGGTCGCGCAGGTCGGCAATGCCGCATCGGCGCTCGCTGCCCTGCGCGCGCTCTCGCCGCACCTGCCCCTCGAGCGAGCGTCGATTGAGGGCGGCTTGCGAGCGGTCCGCTTGCCCGGGAGATTTCAGCGGGTTGCGGCCGACGGCGGTTTCGAGTGGGTCCTCGACGTGGCGCACAATCCCGACTCGGCACGGGTCCTCGCTTCCAATCTCGCGCGTCACCCGGTCCGTGGTCGCACGCTTGCGGTCTGCGGGATGCTCGCCGACAAGGACGTCGAGACGGTCGTACGGCGGCTCCTCGGCCACGTGGACAGCTGGATCGCCGCGGGCACGGATGGCGCGCGGGCGTTGACCGACGCGCAACTCGCCGATCGCGCACGCGGTTGTGGCGTCGTCATGGAGCCCGGCGGAACCGTCCGCGAGGCGATGGACCGGGCGGCGGCCCTGGCGCGTCCGGGCGACCGCGTCGTGGTATTCGGTTCGTTCCACACGGTCGGGCCCGCGCTGCAGCGGCTCGGGCTCGCGTGAGCGCGCGGCGCGACGGCGGCGCACTGCGTATAATTTTCGACCATGGATGAAGCGCTGAAGGCGAGACTGATCGGGGCGACGGTGCTCGTCGCACTGGCGGTGCTGTTGATTCCCGAACTGCTGTCGGGACGCAAGCCGGCCGATCTCGATGCGAAGCCCGTCGAGGGCGCACGGGGCACCCGCACGTTCACGATCGAGCTCGGCGGGCCGGCGCAGGGAACGACCGTGACGCCGCCAGGTCCCCCGGCGGCGGGACAGTCCGTGCCCCAAACCCCTGCGCCAGGTGCCGCTTCGGTTCCAGCGGTCGCGCCCGAGCCAACGGTCGCCCATGCCGACGGTGGTTCGGCCGGCCAGGCAGCAAGCGAAAGGGGACCTGCGGCTTCGGTCCAGGCGCCCGAGTCGAAACCGGCGCCCGAGGCGAGCGCGCCGCCGCCCAAGACAGTCGAGTCGCCGCCCGCGCCAGTGGCCAAGGCGCCCGCACCCGCGGCGGCCGGAGCGACCGCGTCTCCCGCGGCGGCGATCCCGGCCCGCGGAGGATGGGCGGTGCAGGTGGGTGCCTTCGGTACCGCAGAAGCGGCGAACAAGCTGGTCAAGTCACTGCAGGCGGCGGGCTACAAGGCGTATGTTTCGCCGGTTTCCCGTGCCGGGAAGGCTCTCTACCGCGTGCGTGTCGGGCCCGTCGCCGAGCGGGCCGCTGCCGCGGGGATGGTGGATGGCCTGAAGGCCAAGGGACTCCCGGCGACGGTGGTCGCAAACGATTGAACCCGCTCTGGTAAACTGCGGCGCCTCCCAGCGCCCCCGGAGCCCGGACGACAGCCGCATGACGACAGTGGACTACTTCCTGGCCGGCGCCGTGCTGTTGTCCATGCTGTTCGGGGCGATTCGCGGATTCCTGCGCGAGTCCGTGGCGCTCCTCGGCTGGCTCGTCGGACTCTGGCTCGCCTGGCGCTACGCCGGTCTCGTCAAGCCCTACCTCGGGGGGTTGCTCGCCGGCACCGTGCTGCAGGTCTGGGTCGCGCGCATGATCGTCCTGCTCGGGGCCGTCATGGCGGGCTGGCTGCTCGGCAGCCTCCTGAGCTTCATCGTGCAGCGCTCGGGGCTCACGCTCGGCGTGGACCGCCTGCTCGGCGCGGTGTTCGGCCTCGTGCGGGGCGCCGTGATCATCGGGTTCGCCGTGATGCTCGCGCACGAGGCGCACCTGAACTCGGAACCGTGGTGGAAGGCATCGCGCCTGCTGCCGGTCGGCGAGGAAATGGCCGGCATCCTGCGTGGCTACGTCGAGACCGGTCGCGACCTGGTCGAAGACAACCTGAAGGAACATTGAGGCAGGACCATGTGCGGCATCGTCGGCATCGTCGGCTTCAGCCCCGCCAACCAGCAGATCTATGACGCGCTGACGGTCCTCCAGCACCGCGGCCAGGATGCCGCGGGCATCATGACGGCGGAGGAGGGCGAACTCTTCCTGCGCAAGGACAACGGCCTGGTGCGCGACGTGTTCCAGCAGCGGCACATGCTGCAGCTCAAGGGCAACGTGGGCATCGGCCACGTGCGCTACCCTACCGCGGGTTGCGACAGCTCGGCCGAGGCGCAGCCGTTCTACGTGAACGCGCCCTACGGCATCTGCCTCGCGCACAACGGCAACCTGACGAACGCCACGGAACTCGCCGAGGTGCTGATCCGCGAGGACCGCCGCCACCTCAACACGAGCTCCGATTCCGAGGTGCTGCTGAACGTGCTCGCGAGCGAGCTGCAGCGCTTCGGTTCGACGCGCGCGTCGGCCTCCGACATCTTCGCCGCGCTGAGCGCGGTGTACCGCCGCATCCGCGGCGGTTACGCGGTCGTCGCCATGTTGCTCGGCCACGGCGTGATCGGCTTCCGTGACCCGAACGGCATCCGGCCGCTCGTGATCGGCACGCGCGACACGCCCCGCGGCCGCGAGTACATGCTCGCCTCGGAGAGCGTGGCGCTCGACCAGATTGGCTTCCGGCTGCTGCGCGACGTCGGGCCGGGCGAGGCGGTGTTCATCGACGAGCAGGGCCGCATGCACAGCCAGCAGTGTGCCGGGGCTACGCGGCACACGCCGTGCATCTTCGAGTACGTCTACTTCGCGCGACCGGACTCGATCATCGACAACATTTCCGTGTACAAGGCGCGACTCCGCATGGGCGAGCTACTGGCGGAAAAGATCCGCCGCGAGCGGCCCGACAACGACATCGACGTCGTGATCCCCGTGCCGGACACCAGCCGCACGAGCGCGCTGCAGGTGGCGCAGATCCTGGGCGTGAAGTACCGCGAGGGCTTCATCAAGAACCGCTACATCGGCCGCACCTTCATCATGCCGGGGCAGGAGCAGCGCGCGAAGTCGGTGCGCAGCAAGCTGAACGCCATCGACCTCGAGTTCCGCGGCAAGAACGTGCTGCTCGTCGACGATTCGATCGTGCGCGGCACGACCTCCGCGCAGATCATCGACGTGGCCCGCGAGGCCGGTGCGCGCCGCGTGTATTTCGCGTCGGCGGCGCCGCCCGTGCGTTACCCGAACGTCTACGGCATCGACATGCCGGCCGCGTCGGAGCTCGTGGCGGCGGGCCGCACCGACGAGGAGGTCGCGCGCATCATCGGCGCCGACTGGCTCATCTACCAGGACCTCGACGACCTCGTCCGCGCGGTCCGGCACCACGACGCGCGGGTCACGGAGTTCGACACCTCGTGCTTCTCCGGGGAGTACGTGACGGGCGACGTCACGCCGGAGTACCTCGCGCGCCTGCAGGCCGAGCGCTCGGACCTGGCGAAGGCCCAGCGCAGCGCCGCCGGCCGCGGCTCGCTCAAGGTCGTCGCCGGGCTTTGAGGGCCGGCTGGTCGCCCGATGCGGGGGGAAGCGTGACGGTCAAGGCGCTCATCGTCAGCGATCGTCCGGAGTATCGCCAGCTGCTCGCCCATCACGTCACGCTGGAGTGGCGGGACGCGCTGCCGGCCGAATACGAGCCCGCGACCCGCGGTCGGCTGCAGCCCGCGTTCCGCGGCTCGGTCTACGACGTCGTGCTCCTCGACCACGAGGTCCAGGAGGGACGCGGGCTCGAGTGGCTCGAGGACCTGACGGAACGGTCCGGCTTCCCGCCGATCGTCTACTTCGCACCGGCGGGAGATTCGCGCGGTGCCGCGTCCGGCGCGTCGCACGTCCTCTCCCGGCTCGAGTTCGATCACGTCCAGTTCGCGACGGCGCTGCGGGCGGCGCTCTCGCAGCGGCGCAACGTGCTCGCTGATACGTCGCGTGCCGCCCTCGAGCCGCCGCCGCCGGACCGGTTCGGCTCCGTGCGGATCCGGGGTTATCGCTGCATCCGGCGCCTGGCCGTCGGCGGCTCGTCGAGCGTCTTCCTCGCGGAACATGGCACGACCGGCCAGCAGCGCGTGCTGAAGGTGTTCCGGCAGGTGCCGGACATCGTCGAGGGCAGCACGACCTTCGACCGGTTCCTGCGCGAATACGACCTCGTCGGGCACCTCGACCACCCCAACATCGCGCGCATCTACGACCTCGGCGTGGCCGACGATCACGTGTACATCGCCATGGAGTATTTCCCGGGCGGCGACCTGCGTTCGCGCATGCGCGAGGCGATGCCGTGGCGCGAAGCGCTCGGCTACCTGCGCCAGCTCGCCGGGGCGCTCGGGGCGCTGCACGCGATCGGCGTGCTCCACCGCGACGTGAAGCCCGGCAACGTGCTGCTGCGCGACGACGGCAGCCTCGCGTTCATCGACTTCGGCCTGGCGCGGCAGCTGGGGCTCGAGAGCGAGATCACCGGCAACGGTGCCATTTTCGGCACGCCGCATTACATGAGCCCGGAACAAGGGCACGCCGCGGCGCTCGACGAGCGCAGCGACCTCTACAGCCTCGGGATCGTGCTGCACGAGATGTTGACCGGCCGGAAGCCTTTCGTGGCCGAGACGCCCCTTGCCGTGATCTACCTGCACGCCAACGAGCCGGTGCCCCGGCTGCCGGCCGGCCTGCAGCACCTGCAGCCGTTGCTCGATGCGTTGCTCGCCAAGAAGCCTGGGGACCGGCCCGCGTCGGCGGCCGAGATCGTCGATCGCATCGACGAGCTGATGGGGCTCGCGGCGGCCTGATGTCGGCCCCGGGCGCAATCCTGCGCGCGCCCACCGCTCGCGCTTGGTTCGACCTCGCCGTCGAGCGCGAGACCGACCTGCTGATCGACCACGCGAACTGCGAGAAGAAGGCCGCGTCGACGGCGCTCTCGCTGATGTTCTCCTATCCCGAGGACTTCGAGCTCGCCGGTCGCATGTCGCGGCTCGCACGCGAGGAGTTGCGCCACTTCGAGCTCGTCCAGCAGAAGATGATCGAGTTCGGCGTGCCGTTCCGTCGCCTGAGTCCGTCGCGGTATGCGGAAGGATTGCGACGCGCCCTGCGCCGCGCCGAGCCCGGTCGGCGCGTGGACCTGCTGCTCTGCGGCGCGCTCATCGAGGCGCGGTCGCACGAGCGCTTCACCGGGCTGATCGAGCGGCTGCGCGCCCCGCTCGCGGAGTTCTACGCGTCGCTCGCGGCGGCGGAGTCACGCCATGCCGGCCTCTACCTGCGGCTCGCGGACAAGCGCGGGTCGGATGCGGCGCAGCGGCTCGAGGAGTTGGCCGCGATCGAGGCCGAGCTTGCGACGTCGCCGGATCGCGAGTTTCGATTTCACTCGGGAACGCCCGCGTAAACCGATCCTCGCGGCGTGTATCGGGGTGCGGGGTGATCGGTGACGGGGACGCCGTGAACCCGGGTCCCTGGGGGCTCGATACGAGCCGCCGACGCAGCGGTGACAGCCTGGCGTGATTCGGCCGCGATGATTGCGGACCTGCGGTCGGCCGGCGATTTCGTGCCCATGAATCGGAGCTCGGTCGATGCGGTCATCGCTGCCGAATGCAGATGGCAGTCCAGCCCGTCCCCACCTCCCGTACGATCACCCGTGCTACCGAGAAGCCGCCCGCGATGACCATGGATCTAGCGAGGCAGCGACTGGAGCTCGAACCCGCCCGGCGACGCCACGAGCACGCTGCCCTGCGCATGCCAGTCGCCGAGCACGATCCGCCTCGCGGCCGCGCCATCCACGTGCAGTTCGTGCACGGCCGGCCGGTGGGTGTGGCCGTGGATGAGCGTGCGCACGCCACTGCGCCTGAACGCGCCCGCCACTGCGTCCGCATTCACGTCCATGATCGCCGCCTCGGTCGCCTCCACATGCATGCGGCTGCCCTCGCGCATCTTCTGCGCGAGCGCCTGCCGTCGCGCGAGGCTGAGCCTTCGGAATATCCACTGCACCACGGGATTGCGGACGATTCTCCGCAGCCGCTGGTAACTCACGTCGTCCGTGCACAGCACGTCGCCGTGCATCAGCAGCGTGCGCTCGCCGTACACGTCGACGACGGTGCCGTCGGGCAGCAGCCTGGCCCCCGTCTCGCGACAGAATCGGTCGCCGATGAGGAAGTCGCGGTTGCCGTGCATCACGAAGCACGGGGCGCCCGTATCGGTGAATCTGCGCAATGAACGGACGATTTCGCGACTCGCGGGCGCGGGGTCGTCGTCGCCTATCCAGACCTCGAACAGGTCGCCGAGGATGTACAGGGCGTCTGCGCCGCGCGCCTCGCCGTCGAGGAACGCCATGAACTGGCGCGCGATCGCGGGCGAGGCGGGATCGAGGTGGAGGTCCGAGATGAAAAGCGTCTTCAAGCGTCCGGCATCCGCTGCAAGACCGCGATGTTACGGCGGCGGGACGCGTGCCGGCCAGCGGCGCGCGGCCGGTCGCGCACGATCCGGTAAGATGCGCGTTCATGTCTCACGAGGCCCACATCACGCGGTTCGCGCCCAGTCCGACGGGATATCTCCACCTCGGCAACGCGCGCACGGCGTTCTTCAATTTCCTCGCGGCCCGAGCCGGAGGAGGCTGCCTCGTGCTCCGGATCGAGGATACCGACGCCGGCCGGAGCGAGGAGCACCTGCTCGCGCAGCTGCTCGAGGACCTGCGCTGGCTGGGGCTCGAATGGGACGAGGGCCCGGACGTCGGTGGCCCGCATGCACCGTACCGGCAGAGCGAGCGCGGCGAGCAATATTCGGCCGCCATCGCCACGCTGAAGCAGAAGGGGCTCGTCTATCCGTGCTTCTGCACGCCCGAGGAGCTGCAGCTCTCGCGCCGCGCGCAGCTGGCGGCGGGCCGGCCGCCTCGCTATGCGGGGACCTGCACGCGACTCCCGGACGCGGAGGTTGCAGCCCGCGTCGCCGCGGGTCAGTCGCCCGCCATGAGGTTCCGCGTGCCGCCGGGGCGGGGCGGGGAGTTCGATGACCGGATCCACGGCCCGCAGCGCTTCGCCACCGACGACATCGGTGATTTCGTCGTGACGCGCGCCGACGGCTCGGCCGCATTCTTCCTGAGCAACGCGATCGACGACGCGGCCATGGGTGTCACGCTCGTGCTGCGCGGCGACGACCACCTGGCGAACACGCCGCGCCAGATCCTGCTGCTCGAGGCGCTGGGGCTGCCGATTCCCCGCTACGGTCACCTGCCACTGTTGCTCGGGCCTTCCGGATCGCCACTCTCGAAGCGCGAGGGCGCGGCCGGCCTGCACGAACTGCGCGAGCAGGGATACCTGCCGAGCGCGCTCTGCAATTACCTGGTCCGGCTCGGGCACGCCTGCGGGACCGACGACTGGCTCGAGGCGGCCGATATGCCGGCGCACTTCCACCTCGAGCGGACGAGCCGTTCGGCCGCGCGGTTCGACGAGGCCCAGCTGCGCCACTGGCAGCGCGAGGCCGTGGGCCACGCGAGCGCCGGCGAACTGGTCGCGTGGCTGGGCTCGCGGCTCGAAAGGTTGGGTTCCGCGGCGCGCATCGACGCTTTCGTTGCGGCCGTCCGTGGCAACCTGCTGTTCCCCGATGACGCCGTGCCGCTGGTCGCCATCGTCTGCGACGACGGCGTTCGTCCGGATGCCGAGGCCGCCGCCGCCATCGAGAACGCCGGCGCGGAATTCTTCCGGACGGCCGCACGTGAATGGTCGTCGAGCGCCGGCGACTTCAAGGCGTGGACGCGGTCGGTCGGGACCGCGACGGGGCAGAAGGGGGCGGCGCTCTTCAGGCCATTGCGCGCTGCATTGACGGGCCTCACGCACGGACCGGAACTGGCGCCACTCGTCGCGCTGATGGGTGCGGCGCGGGTGGAATCGCGCCTGGCCGCTGCGGCCGAGCGGGCGGGCGGTAAGAGTCGAGAGTGATCGAATCGAGTCGAGAGCCAAGATGCTGCAGATCCACAATTCGCTGACCGGCCGCAAGGAAGAGTTCCGCCCGATCGTCCCGGGCGAGGTGCGGATGTACGTCTGCGGCATGACGGTCTACGACTACTGCCACCTCGGCCACGCCCGCATGCTGATTGCGTTCGACGTCGTGCGCCGGCACCTCGAGGCGTCGGGATACCGCGTGACGTTCGTGCGCAACATCACCGACATCGACGACAAGATCATCAAGCGCGCGGCCGAGAACGGCGAGCCGATGAGCGCGCTCACCGAGCGTTTCATTCGCGCCTATCACGAGGACTGCGACGCGCTCGGCGTCGAGCGTGCGGACCACGAGCCGCGCGCGACGGAGTACCTGCCGCAGATCATCGCCATGGTGCGGCGCCTCGTGGACAACGGTTACGCCTACGTCGGCGACAACGGCGACGTCTATTACTCCGTCGCGAAGTTCGAGCCTTATGGCCGGCTGTCGGGCAAGCGGCTCGCGGACCTGCGCGCCGGTGCGCGCATCGAGGTGGACGAGTCGAAGCGCGATCCGCTCGATTTCGTGCTGTGGAAGGCGGCCAAGCCGGGCGAGCCGTCGTGGGAGTCGCCGTGGGGCCCCGGGCGTCCGGGCTGGCACATCGAGTGCTCGGCCATGTCGGTGGAGATCCTCGGGACGCACTTCGACATCCACGGCGGCGGCATGGACCTCAAGTTCCCGCACCACGAGAACGAGATCGCGCAGA
>VEPJ01000004.1 GCA_012026925.1 Gammaproteobacteria bacterium
TGAGGCCTTCGACGACCACGACGCCGACGTTGTCCTTCGGGTCGTGCACGAGCAGCTGGGGGGCGGTGGTCACGGTGCTTCCTCCGGCGCGGCCCGCGTGGCGGGCCGACAAGTCTTATATAAGATACTATACAGCAGACAATGGACATGCGCGCAAGCGCTCGCGTACGATCACCGTCCCGCCGGGGAGGATCTCGATGGACGAGTCGCCGCGTTACCGACCGCTCTACCAGCAGGTCTACGACTTCCTGGTGAAGCAGATCGCGGCCGGGGAATGGGGCCCGGGCGAGTCGCTGCCGTCCGAGCAGGCACTGGCCGGCCGGCTCAACGTGAGCCAGGGCACCGTGCGCAAGGCGCTCGATGCGCTCGCCGCCGACAGCCTGATCGACCGCCGGCAGGGCAAGGGCACCTACGTCGCCGAGCACACCCAGGAGCGGGCGATGTTCCGCTTCTTCCGCCTGGCGCGGCCGGGCGGCACGCGCGCGCTGCCCACGAGTGCGGGCGACGTCCTGAAGCGCCGCGCGGCGCGCGGTGCCGAGGTCGTGAAGCTCTCGCTCAAGCCGGGCGCCGAGGTCTACGAGGTCACCCGTGTCCGCGACGTCGACGGCGAGCCGGCCGTGATCGAGAAGATCGTGGTGCCCGCAGCCCTGTTCCCGGGCCTCGAGCGCCACGACCCGTTGCCGAACGCCATCTACTCGCTCTACCAGCGCGAGTACGGCATCAACATCGTCTCGGCGCAGGAAGAACTGCGCGCGGACACGGCGAAGAAGGACGATTGCCGCCGCCTGAAGCTCGAGCCCGGGGCGCCGCTGCTGCACATCGAGCGGGTGGCGGTGTCGCTCGAGGGCAATCGCGTCGAGTGGCGCGTGAGCCGCTGCGACACGACGCACCTCGTCTACGCCGTCACCCTGTCCTGAGCGCCTGTCGCGATGCCGACGGTCTTCTGCGTGGGACATGCGGTGCAGGACTTCGTGTTCTCGGTGCCCGTGCTGCCGGACCGCGGCGAGAAGTACCGCGCGACGCGGTTCGAGAGCGTGGGCGGCGGACCGGCCGCGACGGCGGCTGCGGCGATCGCCCGCCTCGGCGGCCGGGCGGTTCTCGCGGCGCGCGTCGGTGACGATGCGGCGGCGGAGATGATCGTCGCGGAACTCGCGGCCTACGGTGTCGACTGCGCTCACGTTCGCCGCTGCAGCGGCTGCGCCTCGTCGGTTTCGGCCGTGATCGTGGATGCGCGCGGCGAACGAATGATCGTCAACCATCTCGATCCAGCCCTGCCGGCCGACGCGACATGGCTCCCCGGTCCTGCGGACCTCGGGGCGGCCGCCGTGCTCGCGGATACGCGCTGGCCGGAGGGAGCGCTCGACGCGCTCGGCGCCGCACGTGCCGTGGCGTTGCCGGGCGTGCTCGACGCCGATCGGCCGATTCCGCCGGACGGCGCGTTGCTGCGGGCGGCCAGCCACGTGGCGTTCGGGGCGGACGCACTCACCGACTTCACCGGCATCGATCAACCACAACGTGCGTTGGCCGAGGTCGCGCGCGGACTGCCCGGGTGGTGCTGCGTCACGGTCGGAGGCGAGGGCGTCTACGCCTTCGAGGACGGCGGCATCCGGCATTACGCGGGGTTCGACGTCGAGGTCGTGGACACGCTGGGCGCCGGCGACGTATGGCACGGGGCATTTGCGCTCGCGCTGGCCGAAGGGCGCGACGAGGCGACGGCGGTGGGTTTCGCGTCAGCGGCGGCCGCCCTCAAGGTACAGCGGCGCGGCGGGCGTGCCGGATGCCCGAGCCGGGCCGAGCTCGAGGCTTTTCTCGCGGCACGCGGCATGGCGTGAATCGCGCATCCAGGGGGGTGAAATGACGATATCGGCAGGCAAGTACTGGGGCATGCGCCGCATGGCGGACGCGACGGGGCGCTTCAGGATGACGGCCGTTGACCAGCGCCCGCCGATCAAGAACCAGATCCGGGCGAAGCGCGGCACGGCGGAGGCACCGTGGGAGGACGTCGCGGGGTTCAAGGAACTGCTGATTCGCGAGTTGCAGGCCGAGTCCTCGGCGATGCTGCTCGACCCGCACTACGCCTATCCGCGCGGCGTCACGATGCTCGACGCGCGGCTCGGGCTGATCCTGACGCTGGAGGACTCGATCTTCCGCGAGACGCCCGGCGGCCGGCTCTCCTCGGAGATCGACGACTGGTCGGTGGAGAAGATCAAGCGCGCGGGCGGCGACGCGGTCAAGGTGCTCACCTGGTACCGGCCCGATGCCGACGCGGCCGTCTGCGAGGCGCAGCAGGCGTTCACGCAGCGGGTCGGCGAAGCCTGCCGCAAGTACGACGTCCCATTCGTGTTCGAGCTGCTGGTCTATCCGCTGGCACGCGACGCCGAGCAGACCCGCGAATACGTCGAAATGAAGACGAAGCAGGCGCAGCTCGTCATCGACAGCGTGCGCGCATTCGCGGCCCCGCGCTTCGGCGTCGACCTGTTCAAGCTCGAAAGCCCGGTGCCGGCGGCCGACGTGCCCGAGCCGGCGCAGGCTGGCTCGGACCAGGTGCAGGCGCTGTTCCACGAGCTCGATCGCGCGGCGGGTCGCCCCTGGGTCATGCTTTCGGCCGGTGCCGGCATGGATGAATTCCGCCGCGTCCTGCACTACGCCTACGCGGCCGGCGCATCGGGCTACCTGGCAGGGCGGGCCATCTGGCTCAAGGCCTTCCAGCGATTCCCGGACTGGGATGGCATCCGCGACGAGCTGCAGAGCGAAGCGGTGCCTTACATGCGCGAACTCAATCAACTCACTGCGCGCGCCGCGCGGCCCTGGTACACGCATCCGTGCTTCGGGGCGGGCGGCGCACGCGTCGAGCCCGCAGACGCGACTTTCCGCCACGAGTACGCCGGATTCGGAGGATGACATGCCGCTGACCTACGGCGTGGCCGTACTGGCCCGCCCCACTTTCGACGTTCCGTTCGCCGAGGACATGAAGACGCGGGCCTTCGCGGCACTCGATGCGGCGGGCATCCGTACCGTCGGGCCGCGCGAGCTGCTCTTCGATCGTGCCGCGGCGGAGAAGGCCGTAGCGGAAATCAGGGCCGCGGGCCCGATCGACCTGCTGCTCATCCTGCAGATCACCTTCACCGACGCGACCATGACCGTGAAGCTCGCAAAGGAAGCGACGACGCCGATCGCGATCTGGGCGGTGCCGGAGCCGCGCAGCGGCGGTCGGCTGAGGCTGAACGCCTATTGCGGGTTGAACCTCGCGGCCCATGCGCTCGGCCGCGCCGGGGTTCCGCACGGGTGGCTGTACGCCGCGCCCGATGCGCCCGGGCTGGCGGACGGCCTGCGCGCACTCGCCAGGCCCGCGGCCGTCGTTCCGTCGCGCGCGCGGCCGGTGGCTGCGTCCGCCGATGAGAAGGCCGATGCCGTGCTCCGGTCGCTCGAGGGCGCAAAGATCACGGTGGTCGGCAAGCATCCCGACGGCTTCGACACCTGCGAGTACGACGAGCGCCTGCTGTTCGACCTCGCCGGGATGCAGGTCGAGACGGTGCAGCTAGGCCAGTTGTTCGACAAGGCGCGGGCGATGGACGCGGGGCGAGTCGGCGCGGCGCGCGCGGGTGCAGCGCGGGAGCTCGCAGGTCTCGACGCGGTGGACCAGGAGCAGCTGGACCGTTCGTTCAGGGTCTTCTGCGCGCTCGAGGACGTGCAGCAGGAGAGCCGCGCGAAGGGGCTCGCCGTGCGCTGCTGGCCGGAGATGTTCACTGAGTACGGCTGCGCGGCCTGCGGCCCGATGGCGATGATGAACCAGAAGCAGGTGCCAGCGGCCTGCGAGGCCGACGTGCACGGCTCGCTCTCGCAGCTCCTGCTGCAGGAACTCGCGGGCGAGCCCGCGTGGATGGCGGACCTCGTCGACATCACGCCGGCGGACGACACCGCGGTGCTGTGGCACTGCGGGCTCGCGCCGCTGTCGATGCGCGACCCGGAGGTGCGCGCGGAAGCGACGATCCACACGAATCGCAGGATGCCGCTGCTGCACCAGTTCCCGATCAAGCCGGGTCGCGTGACGCTGGCGCGCCTCTCGCGCGCGCGGAACGAAACCAAGCTGATGATCGCGGGAGCCGAGGTGATCCGTGCGCCGATGGCGTTCACAGGCTGCTCCGGCACAGTGCGTTTCGACCGGCCGGCGGCCGAGGTCGGTCGCGCGATCATGGAAGAGGGCCTCGAGCACCACTTCGCTCTCGCCTACGGGGATCACAAGCCGGCGCTCAGGGCGATTGCCGCGCGCTGGAATCTCCCGGTCCTGGAGCTCGCCTGACATGGGCGCGTTCGACGTCGAGGCACCGAACTGGGGGCGCATCCCCCCGGTGAAGGTGACGGGAGCGCCGCAGGCGAATGCGGACGGAAGCGTCGTGTTCCCGACGGACGCGGGGCCGTTGCGCGTCGAACTGCTCGCGAGCGGCGCCCGCCTGCGGCTGGGGCCGGGAGCCCGGGACTACGGGATCCTGCTGAAGGAGCCGGCAGCGCAGCCTGCGCGCATCGAGCCGTGCAACGGCGGGACGCGAATCGTCGCGGAGGGGCGCACGCTCGAGATCGGGCACGAGCCGCTGTCGTTCGTGCTGCGGGTCCACGAACGCGCCGTGCAGTCCTCGCCGACCGATGGTCACTTCGTGAGGCGCTTCCGCCTGCCGCCCTTCGCGAGGATCGACGGCGGGTGGTTCGTCAGCCTCGAGCTCGGCCACGACACGCCCGTGTACGGGCTCGGCGAGAAGTGGGGCCGGCTCGACCGGCGCGGCCAGCTCGTGCGCTCCTGGAATCACGACGCGCTCGGCGTGAACGCCGAGGTGAGCTACAAGAACGCGCCATTCGCGTGGAGCCCGGAAGGGTGGGGCGTGTTCGTGCACACGGTGGCGCCGGTCGTGCACGGCGTAGGATTCGCGCCCTGGTCGCAGCGTGCCTACGGGCTGAAGGTGGACGACCCGTCGCTCGACCTGTTCCTGTTCGACGGCGCGAACGGGGCGCACGTCCTCGGGCAGTACACCGCGCTCACCGGCCGCGCATCCGTCCCGCCGCTGTGGAGCCTGGGCCTGATCCTCTCGAAGGCCTACTACCGGACCGCCGACGAGATCCTGTCGGTCGCGCGCGAAGTGCGAGCGCGCGGCATGCCTTGCGACACCATCACGTTCGACGGGCGCGCATGGCAGGACACGGACACGCGCTTTGCGTTCGAGTGGGATCCTGCGCGCTATCCGGACCCCAGGCCCGTGATCGAGCAGTTGAAGGCGCTCGACTTCCGCATCTGCGTCTGGGAATACCCGCTCGTCTCGGTGCGCAACCGGCTCTTCGACGAACTCGCGGCCAAGGGCTGGCTGCTCAAGGATGCGCGCACCGGCGAGGCCTGCCGCTACCAGTGGGACCTCGAGCCTTTCGGCAAGGTACTCACCCCACTGCCCGAGTCGGGCCTGCTCGACTTCACGCATCCCGATGCCTATGCGTACTGGCGCGACCGCCATCGCGATCTCTTCGAGCTTGGCGTGGACATGATCAAGCCCGACTTCGGCGAGCAGGTCGAACCCCACATGGTGGCGTCCGACGGCGCGACGGGCGACATGCTCCACAACGTCTATGCGCTGCTCTACAACCGCTGCGTGCACGAGGCCGCGGCGAAGTATGCGAAGGACGGCGGCTTCCTTTTCAGCCGTGCTGCATGGGCCGGCTCGCAGCGCTATCCGTCGCAGTGGGGCGGGGATCCGCAGGCCGACTGGGGCGGGCTCGCGGCGAGCATCCGCGGCGGCCTGTCGTGGGGGTTGACCGGCGCCCCGTACTACGCGACGGACGTGGGCGGCTTCTACGGCGACCAGCGTGACCCGGTGCTCTACGTGCGCTGGGCGCAGGCGAGCGTCTTCTCGGCGCACATGCGGCTGCACGGCATCGGCGCACGCGAGCCCTGGTCGTATGGCGTGGAGGCCGAGCGTGCGGCCAACGCGGCGCTCGAGCTGCGGTACCGCCTCCTGCCGTACCTGTGGAGTGCGGTGCAGCAGGCGAGCGAGACGGGCCTGCCGGTGCAGCGCGCCATGGCGCTCGCCTGCCCGGACGAACCCGAGTCCTGGGCCTTCGATCACCAGTTCTTCTGCGGCGACGACCTGCTGGTGGCGCCGTGCCTGGACCCGTCCGGGCGCGTCCGCGTCTACCTCCCGCAAGGCGAGTGGCGTCGCTTCCCGGACGGACGGGCCTTCGACGGCGGCCGCTGCCACGAGTTGGCGCTGGCGCTGGATGAGCTGGCCGTGTTCGCGCGCAGCGGCGCGGAGATCCCGCTCGGTCCGGCCGTGCGACACACCGGCGAACTCGGCGCCGGGCCGCGGGTCGAGGCGACCTGGCGCGCCGCCTGAGGGGGCGTCCGTGGCGCGTCCGCAACGAACATCACATGTCTTATATAAGGGTTGTAAGACATAGAATCTTCGTGCTACCGTCATTTCAACCGGACGTCCGTGCCGCACCTGCGGCCGTGGCGCCACACTTCGAGAAACAGCTGGGGGTACCAGAACCATGCACGCACGCAAGTCCCGCATGTCCGCGAGCCCGGTGGCCTTCGCCGTCGCCGCGGCGCTCGCCGCCGTCCCTGCCGCCCGCGCGCAGCAGGCCGGTGCGAATCCCGAGGGCCTCGAGGAGATCGTGGTCACGGCCCAGAAGCGCGAACAGAACCTGCAGGAGGTTCCGATCGCGGTGTCGGTCGTGAACGGCAGCCTGCTCGACGCCGTCGGCGGCTTCAACACCGAGTCCCTCAAGCGGCTGGTGCCGGCCCTCAACATCCGCAAGACCAACACCGCGATCAACCAGGCGCTGTTCCTGCGCGGCGTCGGCACGATCAACTTCGCCATCGCCGCCCAGCCGAGCGTCGCGTTCGTGCTGGACGGGGTCGTCATGGCGTCCTCGGGCGAGGCGTTCGGCGACCTCTACGACGTGGACCGCGTCGAGGTGCTGGCCGGCCCGCAGGGCACGCTGTATGGCAAGAACGCCTCGGCGGGCGTGGTGAACGTGGTGTCCACCAAGCCGGGCAACGTGCTCGACGGCTACGCCGACCTCGCGTACTACCAGGACAACGAGGTCCGGTTGCGCGGCGCCGTCGACATCCCGCTGGGCGACAAGCTGAAGACGCGCACCACCGCCTTCTGGGGCAGCTTCGACGGCTACCTGAACAACATCAGCGATACGCCGGCCGGGGGCGACGCAAACGGCTACGACCGCTGGGGCGCGCGCACCATCTGGGTCGCGGATCCCACCGACAACGTCAAGCTCACGTTCATCGGGGACTACCGCAAGTCCGACGACAACTGCTGCGCCGAGATCATCGGCAACGCACCCACGGGTGCGAACGCGGCGGCGCTCGCGAAGATCTGGTCGGGCGTGCAGTTCAAGGGCGTCGAGACTCGCGACATCAAGCAGAACCTCGCGATGAAGTCCACGGAAGAGGCGTGGGGCCTGTCGCTGCAGGCGGACATCGGCGTCTTCACGGACTACACGCTCACCTCGATCACCGCGTACCGGAACTGGGACGCGACCGAGTACCGCGAGGGCGACTGGAAGGACATCCCGGCGCCTTACGTGGGCACGGCTTTCGCGCAGCAGCACGATTACGGCCCGCAGACGCTGGACACGTTCTCGCAGGAACTGCGCATCACCTCGCCGGGAGGCCAGTTCATCGACTGGGTCGGCGGCCTGTACTACGCCAACACGAATTCGGACCGCTATTTCCGGCGTGACGACGTCGTGTGCACGGCGAGCACGCTCGCGGCCGATTCGACCGGCTCCGTGCCATGCGAGCAGGGCAAGTCCACTTACATCTACCCGTCGGCGAACGCGAAATTCGGCGCCACGTTCGACACGTTCGCCGCCTTCGCCGATGGCACGGTCAACGTGACGGACCGCTGGCGCGTCATCGGCGGTCTCCGCTGGACGCAGGACGACCTGAGCTACTACCACAACTACAACTTCTCGCCGGTCGCGGGTCCGGGCGTGCGCGCAGCGCCGGCGGGCACGCCGCCCGAAAAGCTGAAGGGCGACGACACCTCCGACCAGGTCTCGGGCCGCGCCGGCCTGCAGTTCGACGTCACGGACGACGTGATGAGCTATTTCACCTACGCGCGCGGCTACAAGGGTCCAGCCTACAACGTGTTCTTCAACATGGGCCCGAACAACACCGAGGTGCTGGATCCCGAGACCGCCGACTCGTACGAAATCGGACTCAAGTCCACGCTGCTCGACGACCGCCTGATCCTCAACATCGCCGCGTGGGACGCGCAGTACAGCAACTTCCAGGCCAACAACTACACGTACCTGAACGGCACGCTGATCACGACGCTGACGAACGCCGGCGACGTGTCCACCCAGGGCGTCTCCGTCGACTTCCTGGCCCGGCCGTTCGATGCGCTGAGCCTGAGCGGCGGCATCGCCTACACCGACGCGAAGGTGGACAAGTTCTTCACGCCTCCCGGCCAGAAGCCGACGGTCGCGAACGACACGCAGCTGCCCCTCGCGCCGAAGTGGAAGGGCTCGCTCGCGGCGGACTACACCATGGAGTTCGGCGAATTCAACGTCGTGCCGACCCTCGTGTTCAGCTACACCGGGGACCAATACGGCGATCTGAACGAGCCCCCGGCACTGCTCATGCCGTCGTACTCGACGCTCGATCTCGCGGTCGCGATCTCCGACAAGCCGGGCCGGTACAGGCTGACGCTGTACGCCAACAACCTGACCGACCAGAGCTACGCGGTGCTGATGACCGCGGCGAGCGGCGCGCCGTCCACGGGCGGAGCGCCACGCCTGCAGATCCCGCGTGAGGCGGACCGGGTGTTCGGCGCCGAGTTCCGCATGAACTTCGGCGGATCGCGCTGACGCGGCGGGCCGGTCGCTCCGCGAGGCGCGGCCGGCCGCTCGTGGACGGACTGCTGCAGCGGATCGTCGCCGCGCTCGGCCGGGTCAACGGGCCGCTCGGCCGGGCCGGGCGCGGCGTCGCCGCGCTGCTGCTGGCAGTGATGCTGGCGCTCGCGCTCGCGCAGATCGTCGCTCGCGGGCTGTTCGACTTCTCCCTCGACTGGGCCGAGGAACTGGCGCGTGTCGCGCTCGTCTGGTTGGTGCTGCTCGTCGCGCCCCAGGCGTACCGCAGTGGCGCACACGTCGCGATCGTCTCCTTTGCGAACGCCCTGCCGCCACGGCTGCTCGCGCTCGTGAGCCTCTTCCTGAACGCGCTGGTGCTGTGGATCCTGCTCGTGCTGTTCCGGGAGAGCTTCGGATTCTGGCGGCGCGGACTCGAGATTACGGCCGCCACGATGGACGTGAAGATGGCGTGGATTTACGCCGTCGTACCGGTCGCGTTCTTCGCCCTGATCCTCGTCGGCGTCGAACTGCTGCTGCGCATGCTGCTGCAACTGCGCGGCGCTCCGTCCGGGATCGCGATGGAAGGTGCCATGCCTGCCGTCGCCGGGGACTGAGACCGTGTCGGTGGCGTTCTTCTGGATCTTCATCCTGCTGCTCGCGCTCGGCACGCCGGTCGTGTTCGCGTTGCTGATCGGACCGGGCCTGAGCCTCGTACTCGACGGGCAGACGCAGTTCTTCACGGCGCTGCTGTCCCGCTTCTACAACGGCGTCGACAGCTACCCGCTGCTCGCGGTGCCGTTCTTCATCCTGGCGGGCGAGTTGATGAACGCGGGCGGCATCACGCACGCGATAGTGAAGTTCAGCCTGTCGCTCGTCGGACACGTGCGCGGCGGCCTCGCGCAGGTGAACATCCTGTCCTCGATGCTGTTCGCGGGCATCTCGGGCTCCGCCGTCGCGGACGCGTCCGCGATCGGCAAGATGCTCGTGCCCGCGATGGTGCAGAACGGCTACAAGCGCAGCTTCGCGGCCGGTGTCACGGCGGCTGCGGCGGTGATCGGGCCGATCATCCCGCCGTCCGGGATCATGGTGCTGTACGGCTTCGTCATGAACGTCTCGATCGGCGCGCTCTTCGCGGCCGGCATCGTCCCGGGCGTCCTGATCGGCCTCGGCCTGATGCTCGTGACGCGGCTGCTCGCGAGGCGCCACGACCTGCCGGTGGCCGCGCGGCGCGCGACCTGGACCGAGCGCGGCAAGGCATTCCGCGAGGCCGCGCTGGCGCTCGTGATGCCGTTGATCCTGCTCGGCGGCATGCTCTCCGGCGTATTCACTGCGACCGAGGCGGCGGCCGTCGCCGCCGGGTACGCGCTGATCGTCGCGCCGTTCGTGCTCAGGACCGTCGGTCTCGCCGACCTCAAGCGGATCTTCGTCGCGACGGCCATGCAATCCGGCGTGATCCTGCTGCTGGTGGGCGCGGCCGTGACGTTCGCCTGGCTCGTTACCGTATCCGGCATGGCCGAACGCATTGCCTCCGCGATGCTGGGTCTCACCAGCGACGTGCACTTGCTGCTCTTCCTCGTGAACCTGCTGCTGTTCCTGGTCGGCATGTTCCTCGATGCGGGGCCGGCGATCCTGATCCTGGGCCCCGTGCTGGCACCGGTCTTCGTCGGCATGGGCGTGGACCCGGTTCAGTTCGCGCTCGTGATGTGCGTGAACCTAACGATCGGGCTCGTCACGCCGCCGATGGGACTCGTCCTTTTCGTCACGGCCTCGGTCTCGGGCGAGCGCGTCGAGAGCATCGCGAAGGCGATGCTGCCGTTCCTTCTGGTCGAGGTCGCCGTGATCTTCCTGATCACGTACATCCCGGCGCTCACGCTCACCGTGCCGCGCCTGCTCGGGCTGATCCGATGAGCCGCTAATGAACGACGCATGGCTGCTGCGGACTCTGCTGGTGTTGATCGTGATCGGCTGCACGGTCGGCATCTTCCGTGCCCGGGCGGAGCGCGCCGAGGTCACGATCCGCATCGCCTTCCTCGCCTCGAAGGACGACGAGGACTACGTCGGAGCGGTGGCGTTCAAGGAGCACGTCGAGAGCGCCGCCGGGGGGCGCATCGCCGTGCAGGTCTTCCCGTCGGGCCAGTTCTGCGGCAACGAGCGCGAGTGCATCGAGGCCCTCCAGGGCGGCATTCTCGAGGTCAACCAGACCACCTTCGGCGGGCTCGCGACGCTGTTCGGTCCGGCGCAGGTGCTCGACCTGCCGTATGCGTTCGCGAGCGATGCAATCGCCGAATGCGTGATGGATGGGCCGCTGCTGCACGAGATGGGCGCCGCGATCCTCGGCCGGGGATTGGGCCTGCGCCTCATGGCCGTGGGAAATACCGGCGGCTGGCGGAGCATCGCGACCACTCGGCGCCGCATCCGGTCCCCCGCCGACCTCGAGGGACTGCGCATCCGCACGCTGCCGTCCGCGCTCGAGCAGGAGATGGTGCGCGAACTCGGCGCGAGCCCGACGCCCCTGCCGTGGTCGGAGGTCTATTACGCGCTGAGCGCGGGACTGCTGGACGGGACGAAGAACAGCGTGCAGGACGTCGTCGGCATGAAGCTGAACGACCACCTGCGATACCTCTTCGTGGACCATCACGCCTACATGGGCAACATGTGGTGGTACTCGGAGAAGCAGTGGCGGGCGCTGCCGGACGAGCTGAAACCGGTCGTCGCCGACGGGTTTCGCACGCTCGCGGCGGCGACGCGCAAGGCAGCGGCCGCCCGCGAGGCGCCGGCACTGGACGCATTCCGCGAGTCGGGAGGGACGGTGGACGTCGCGACGCCCGCGCAGCGCGCGGAATTCCAGCGGGCGACGAGCGGCCTGAGGGACTGGTATGTGAGGCGCTACGGGCGCGAGTGGCTCGACAGGCTCGACGCGGCGGTGGCGAAATGTGATCGTGATCGAGGAGGTACGGGATGAAGATACTGTTCGTGGACGCCGGGAACTACTGCCGTTCGCCCGCCGCGGAGGTCGTGTGCCGGGAGCTCGCAGCGCGCGCCGGAGGTGCGGGTGACGTGCGTTTTTCCTCCGCAGGACTGAAGGACAAGCACGTCGGCGACACGGCGGATCCGCGCACGATCTCGGCCTGCGCCGCCAGGGGGTACGACCTCGGTGCGTTCCGCTGCCGGCAGATCGGAGACGGCGATTTCGCCGACAGCGACCTGATACTCGCGATGGACAAGGACAACGTCGCCCAGCTCGAGGAGCGGCGTCCCGCGGGTAACGGCACCCGCATCGAGCTCTTTCTCGGTGACCGGGAGGTGCCCGATCCGTACTACGGCGCCGCCGACGGATTCGACGTCATGATGAACCAGATCGAAGCCGGGGCGAGGCGCCTCCTGTCCACGCTCGGCATCGAGGGCAAGCCGGCATCGTGAAGCTCTGCCGTTTCGACGGGAACCGGCTGGGCATCGTGCAGGGAGCCCAGGTCCTCGACGTGACGGGCCTGCTGGATGAACTGCCCACCCGGCGCTGGCCCGGGCCGAGGGCCGATGCGCTGGTCGCCGCGCTGCCGCAGCTGCGATCGCGGCTCGAAGCGGCCGGCCGGTCGGCAGCGTGGCGCGACCTCGGCGGCGTCCAGCTCTGCTCGCCCGTTGCGAACCCGCCGCGCGTCATCGCGGTGCGCACCAACTATCCGCAGCCCGGCGCGCCGGCAACGCCGGCCGGGGCGCCCGACCTGTTCCTAAAGTCGGCGACTTCGGTCGTCGGGCCGGCCGAGGGCGTCACCCTGCGGTTCCCGGAGCGTCGCACCGACCACGAGGTCGAACTGGTCGCCGTGATCGGCAGGCGGGCGAACGACATTCCGGCGGCACAGGCGCTCGAATGCGTGGCGGGTTACTGCGTCGGCATCGATTTCACGCTGCGGGGCGACGAGGACCGCGGCGTGCGCAAGTCGCTCGACGGCTACACGGTGCTCGGGCCCTGGCTCACCACCGCGGACGAGGCAGGCGATCCGCAAGGCCGACGGATCACGCTCTCCGTCAATGGCGTGCTGCGGCAGGACGGCACTACCTCCGGCATGCTGCACGACGTCGCCGGGATCATCGCGTGCGCGTCACGGTACTTCGAGCTGCTGCCCGGCGACGTGATCATGACCGGGACGCCGCCCGGCGTCGGTGCGGTGCGACCCGGTGACACCGTCGAATGTGCGGTGGAGGGGCTCGGGGAAATGCGCGTCGCGGTCCGCTGAGGGCGGCCGACGACCCGGCCCGATCAACGATAGATGAGCACGCTCTCGCGCTCGTCGAGCCAGGCACGCTCGTCCGCCAGCGCGAGCGCGTCGAGATCGGCAGGCGTCGCGGCGGGATCGTCCACCCACTGGCGGAGCAGGTCGCTGCCGTTGATGAGATCGATGGCGAGGCGGTCGCGCTCGTACTCGTACGCGAAGTCGCGCCACAGGTCGTAGTCGGGCCGCAGTCGCCTGAGCGACTTGAAGGCAAGCGCCTGCGCGCGCCACGACCGGAACGCCGCGTGGTCGTAGCTGCCGTCCTCCACGTGCAGCTGCAGCCCGGCGCACAACCTTCCGGCGTGCTTGTGGAACGTGGGCTCGAACCAGCAGGCGCGCGGCCGAAAGCCGGCAAGCCAATGCGGGGCGAGGCGCCGCATCCCGGCGAGCAGCGCCGTCACGTCGAGATCGGGTGCGCCGAACAACTCGAGCGGACGGGTCGTGCCCCGGCCTTCCGACAGCGTCGTGCCCTCGAGCATCACGGTGCCCGGGTAGCAGCGCGCCATCCACAGGTTCGGCGCGTTCGGGCTCGGGTTAACCCAGGTGCGTTCGCCGAGCGGCCAGCCGTAGCCGGGAGCACTCGCCGGCTGCCAGCCCTGCATCTCGATCACGCGATAATCCACGTCGAGCCCGAGGTGACGCACGAACCAGCGGCCCATCTCGCCGAGCGTGAGGCCGTGGCGCATGGGCATCGGGCCCGCGCCGACGAAGCTCTCCCATCCGGCGCGCAGCGCCAGTCCCTCGACGGGGCGGCCGATCGGGTTCGGGCGATCGAGGACCCACACCGACTTGGCATTGCGCGCGGCGGCCTCGAGCACGTAGCGCAGCGTGGTGATGAACGTGTAGATGCGGCAGCCGAGGTCCTGCAGGTCGACCAGCAGCACGTCGAAGCTGTCGAGCATCGCGTCGGTCGGCCGGCGCACCTCGCCGTAGAGGCTGAACACCGGGATGCCGAGCGCCGGATCGTTGAAATCCGGCGACTCCACCATGTTGTCCTGCTTGTCGCCGCGCAGGCCGTGCTGCGGCCCGAAGGCGGCCGTCAGGCGGACGTCGCCGAGCGCGGCCAGCGCATCGAGGGAATGCGTCAGGTCGGCCGTGACGGAGGCGGGATGGGCGAGCAGGGCGACGCGGCGACCCGCCAGCGGCCTCCGCAGCTCGGGCGACTCGACCAGGCGGTCGATCCCGAACCTCACCACGTGCTGGCCCGCTCGATCTCCAGCACGAATCCGGCCGGGCTGTGGAAGTCGGGCCGCTCGGCGCGGTGCGCGAGCGCCCAGTAGGACAGGTTGCCTTCGCTGTCCTCGATCACGGCCGCGAGCCCGAGCTGCAGCGTGCCGTCGCCCGGCAGTGCGAGCAGCGCCTCGAGCGGGATCACGGCCTCGAGCGCGATGCGATCCTCGGTGACGCTCGTCGTCACCAGCGGCGGGTTCGTGTACTCGAGCGGCGACATGTTCGCGCGGTAGCCGGAGAAGCCGTAGGCGGCCCACTCGGTCGACGGCGAAAAGTTGAACTCGCAATAGGCGCGCGAACCCTGGCCGCCGATGAACGCCTCGAAGCACGTGTGCTGCCAGAGCCCGTCCGCCTGGCGCGGCGCGGCGCGCGCAGGCAGCGCGAGGGCGCTCACGTCGCCGTCGAGGAAATAGCGCAGGCGCAACCCACCGTCCGGCGTCGAGCCCAGCTCGACGTCGATGCGACGCACGGCCGGGGCCGGCGTCGACTGGTGACGCACGAGGGCGACGCAACGTGGGGCGAGTCCGGTCATCCGGCGATCATACCGGGCATTACAGGGGCTGGAGGAGGGTGGGGTCGGGCCGGGTGAGCCACTTCATCACGGCCTCGGCGAACCGCTCGCATTCCCCGATGGCCCGTTACCAGTCGCGGATGCGCGCGGCGTGGTCCTGCCCGTAACGGTAAAAGTCCTTGCGGTCCGGCAGTTTGCGGTTCGGCAGCTTGTCGAGGAAAGCGGGCGACGGCGCGATGAGCAGCATGTCCGCGAGCCAGGGGTGACCACGCGTCTTCCTGCGCCAGGGAAGGTGCTTGTCGAGCCATCCTGCGGTCACGTAGTCGTTGAAATGCGGGTACAGCACGATTCGCCGCCGCGAACCGGCCCGCGTCAGGCGGCCATAGGGCACGCACAGGTGGTAGTCCACGAGTGCGCCGTCCCAGTAGTTGCCGGCCGGGGCCCCGGCGATGTCGCGCACGGGGGAGCAGACCAGCGGGATCGTGCCCGATGCGACCAGTGCATCCTCGCAGTTCTCGTCCCGCAGTGGGACCACTTGCAGCCCGAAGCCGTCGAACGGCTCGGCGAGGAAGCTCGGACCCGAGGTGAAGACGACCCGCTCGAGGTGCGACGCGAGCCGGTGCCGCGAGATCGCGTTGCTCAGGACCGCGCGGCCGAAGGCGAGCTTCGACTCGGTCCCCGCCAGCGGGCCGCGTGCGCGCGAGGTGACGATCGTGAGCGACACGCCGGGTCGTGGTCGCAGGGGTTGGCCGCCGAGCACGTCATGCGCGATGCGGCGGCACGCCGCGGCCACCTCGTCCGGCGTCGGGTGCTCCGTGTAATTCTGCTCGCGGACGTAGCAGTGCTGGAGGCGCTCGAGCGCGCGCACGGGATCCTGCAACGAGAGCGCAGCCATGCGCCACGCGCCGATGGAGGCGCCGATGAGCTCGATCGGCGCGAGGTCGTGCAGCCACTCGCGGTGCAGGAGCTTGTCGAGCGGCAGGAGCGCCAGCCCCTTGGGCCCCCCGGCCGCGGCCGGGGTGCAGGCGATGTAGCTCGGCGCGACGCCCAGGTCGCGGATGTGCTGGGCGGCGCCCGGTCCGGCGCGCAGCAGCAGGAGCGAGGCGGGATCGTTGCGTCCGGTCACAGCAGGTCCCTCAACCTGTACCAGAGCATGCCGAGGACGAGCGCCGGCATGCGGAAGGCCCGGCCGCCCGGGAACACCCGGTGCGGAAGGCGGCCGAACAGGTCGAACCGTTCGGCCTGGCCCGCGACCGCCTCCGCGGCGAGGCGGCCCGCCATGCCCGCCATGGCGATGCCGTGACCTGAGAATCCCTGCAGGTAGAGGACGTTGGGCGCGAGCCGGCCGAAGTCCGGCGCGCGGCTCATGCTGATGTCGACGTAGCCGCCCCAGACGTGGTCGAGCCGTACGTCCGCGAGCTGCGGGAAGACCCGGAGCATGCGTGCGCGGGTTGCGCGCCCGGTGTCGAATGCATCGATGCCCGAATAGCTGACGCGTCCGCCGAACAGCAGGCGGTGGTCGGCCGAGCGGCGGAAATAGTCCAGCACGAAATTGACGTCGGCGACGGCGACGTTCTCGCGCACGAGTGACGTGATGCGGTCGACACCGAGCGGCTCCGTGGACACGACGTAGGTGCCGACCGGCATGACGCGCCAGTCCGCGCTGGTGCGCAGGCCGTCGAGATAGCCGCCTCGCGTGAGGAGCGCGTAGTCGGCGCTGACGCAGCCGCGCTCGGTTCGGATGCGCACGGGGTTCCCCTGCTCGATCGCGGTTACCGCGGACGACTCGTGGATGCGCGCTCCGGCTGCCTCGGCGGCGCGCGCGAGGCCGAGCGTGTAGTTGAGCGGGTGCAGGTGCCCGCTGCCCGGGTCGAACAGGCCGGCGCAGTACCGGCGCGTCGCGAGCAGCGACTCGACCTCGCCATGCTCGAGGAAGCGCGGCGAGCGATAGCCGTAGGTCTCGGCGAGCTCGTGCTGCAGTTCAAGGAGTTCGCGCCTCTGGCGCGGCTTCGTCGCGACGTGCAGGTGCCCCCAGTGCAGGTCGCAGTCGATCGCGTGCTCGGCGACCCGCTGGCGCAACAGGGCGAGTGCCTCGACCGAGACGTCCCACATGCGGCGGGCGTCCTCGAGGCCCACCTGCGCGACGAGCTTCTCCTGGCTCGTCCCGAAGCCGAAGATCGCCTGGCCGCCGCTGCGCCCCGACGCGCCCCAGCCGACCCTGCGGGCCTCGAGCAGGACCACGCGGTAGCCGCGAGCCGCGAGGTCCAGTGCGGCGGAGCAGCCGCCGATCCCCGCGCCGATGATGCAGACGTCGGCGCGGATCTCGCCCTCGAGCGCGGCGCGGGCCGGCGCCGGGTGCGCGGTGGCGGCGTAATAGGACGCTGTGTGTTCCATGCGTACGCACTCTAGCCGGCCCGCCGCCCTGCGAAAACCACGAGTGGCAGGCGCGCGGACGGACGGGCAAGCTTGCACCCCATGAGCGAAGCAGACCTCCAGTCCCCCTGGCCCTCGCAGGCCGAGCCCGTCCATGTGACGAAATCCGGCCGCGAGCTGATCCGCGACCCGCTGCTCAACAAGGGCACGGGATTCCGGGCCGACGAGCGCGAGCGCTTCCGGCTGCACGGCCTGCTGCCCTCGCGGCAGATTTCCATGGACCTGCAGGTGCGGCGCAACGTGGCGTCCATCGACCGCGCGTCGAGTCCGCTCGACATGTACCTCAAGCTCTCGGCTCTGCAGGACCGCAACGAGCACCTGTACTTCCGGGTGCTCACGGAGCACCTCGAGCGGTACATGCCGGTCATCTACACGCCGCCCGTCGCGGAGGCGACGCGCAACTTCAGCCAGGTGTTCCGGCGCGCGCGGGGCGTCTGGCTGACGCCCGACTTCCGTGGCCGCATGGCGCGCGTGCTGAACGATGCCGCCGGCGACGAGCCCGTCCGGCTGATCGTCGCGACCGACAACGAGAGCATCCTCGGCATCGGCGACCAGGGCGCGGGCGGCATGGCCATCTGCATCGGCAAGCTCGCGCTGTACACCGTGGCGGCCGGCATCCCGCCCGCGGCGACGCTGCCGATCAGCCTCGACGTCGGCACCGACAACAAGGCCCTGCTCGACGATGGCATGTACGTCGGCTGGCGCGAGCCGCGGCTGCGCGGGTCGGAGTACGACGAGTTCATCGAGGAATTCGTCGAGGCCGTGGCAACCGTGTTTCCGAAGGCTCTGCTGCAGTGGGAGGATCTCCGCAAGGACATCGCGCTCAGGGTGGCCGACCGTTACCGCGCGCGCCTGCCTTCCTTCAACGACGACATCCAGGGCACGGGAGCCGTCGCGCTCGCCGGCGTCCTGTCCTCCGCGCGGGTGACGGGCACGCGCATTTCCGAGCAGCGCATCGTCGTGCACGGCGCGGGGGCGGCGGGCCTCGGCATCATTCGGCAGCTCAAGGCGGCCATGCGGCTCGAGGGCCTGAGCGAGGCCCAGTGCCTCGAGCGGGTCGCGGCGCTCGACAGCCGAGGGCTGCTCGTCGCGGATCACGACCTGCGCGACGCCTACAAGCGCGAACTGGCCTGGCCGGCGGATCTCGCCCGGCAGCTGGGGCTCGGCGGGAACGACGACCGCGGACTCGAGGCAGTGGTGCGCGCGTTCCGGCCGACGGTGCTCATCGGCACGTCGGGCCAGCGCGGGTGCTTCAACGAGGACATAGTGCGCGCCATGGCGGCGTCCTGTGAGCGGCCGGTCGTCATGCCGTTCTCCAACCCGTCGGACCTGAGCGAGGCGGTTCCCGCCGACGTGCTGCGCTGGACGGACGGACGGGCGCTCGTCGCGACCGGCAGTCCGTTCGCGCCGGTGGAGCTGGGCGGACGCAGCGTCCGCATCGGCCAGGGCAACAACGTCCTGGTGTTCCCGGGGCTCGGTCTCGGCGTGCTGCTCGGTGGCATCCGCACGGTGACGGACGAGATGCTCACGGCTGCGTCCTTCACGCTGGCGGGCAAGGTGACGAACGCCGAGCTGTCGAGCGGCATGCTGTTTCCGGCTGTGTCACGGCTGCGCGAAGTCTCCGCGGTCGTCGCGGCGGCGGTCATCGCGGTGTCGCGCGGCGCGCCGGTCACGGCACCACCCGACGCGGTCCTGGTCGAGGCCGTGCAGCGGAAGATGTGGGTGCCGCGCTACGAGGAGTACGTCGCCGTCGCCAGCGACGCGGCGGAATGACCGCGACGGGTCCGATCCTCGTGTGTGCGTTGGCCGTGGCCGGGTTGCTGGTCGCGGAGCGTCGCGGCTCGCAGCAGGGCCTGTGGTTGACGAAGCCGGTGGCCTCGGCCGCGTTCATCTGGCTCGGCCTCGAGTCGGGCGCGCTCGAGACGACCTACGGCCTGTGGATCCTCGCCGGCCTCGCGCTGTGCATGGCGGGCGACGTGCTCCTGATACCGCGCGACCGTCCGGCGGTATTTCGCGCCGGCGTGCTGGCGTTCCTGCTCGGACATGTCGCCTATAGCGCGGCGTTCCTGACCCGGCCGCTCGGGGTCGCCGGGCTGGCGGTCGGGGGCACGCTGCTCGTCGTGGTCGTCTGGAGCGTGCTGCGCTGGCTCGGCCGCACGCTGCCTGCGGACATGGTGTTGTCCGTGCGGACGTACATGGTCGTCATCGGGGTGATGTCCACGCTCGCCTGCGGGGTCACCGCGGCGGGAGGGCCGTGGCAGGTGGCGGTCGGGGCGCTGGCTTTCACGGCGTCCGATATTTCGGTAGCGCGTGACCGGTTCGTGCAGCACGAGTTCCTGAACCGCGCGTGGGGCCTGCCGCTTTATTTCGGGGCCCAGCTGCTGATTGCGGGGACGCCCGCGCTGGTACGCTGAATCGGGATCCGCCCAATGAAAAGGGCCGGCCCTCGCGGGCCGGCCCCCGTCCTATCGACCTGGGGCGAATTACTTCGCCTTGACGCCGAGCTCCTTGAGGGCGTGCTCGTACTTCTTCACGCCGTCGGCCGGCTTGCCTTCCTTGCACAGCTTGGCAGCTTCGTCGGCGGCCTTCTTCGCCTTGGCGGCGTTCGGGTTCGTCGCGTTGGCGGCGGCGGCCGTCTCGTACTCCTTGGCCAGCGACTCGCACTGCGCAGCGGGCGTCGCCGGGGCGGCGGTCGTGGCGGCGAAGGCAGCCGGCGCGAGGAAGGCGGCAGCGGTGGTGGCGAGGACGATCTTGCGAATGCTCATGACTGTCTACTCCTGGTCTCTGGGGGTTCGATCCATCCGGCGTTTCCGGATGGCTGTCATGAAACCATCCGTCTGTAAGCGGATTGTTTCGTTGGAACGGCCCGCGGGTAACGGTCCGTTTCACCCCGACCCGCTGTAACATTCTGTTACGAAATTCCCGCGAGCGTGGCCGCCGGGCGGCTATTTTCGCGGGACAGGGCCACAGTCGACCGCAGAGTTCCCGTGGAGCAGTCTCCTCACATCCTCATCGTCGACGACGACCGCGAGATCCGCGACCTGCTGTCGAAGTTCCTCGTGCGCAACGGCTTGCGGGTCTCCACGGCCCGCGAGGAGCGCGAGATGCTCAAGGTGCTGCAGGACTCGGCCATCGACCTCGTGGTGCTCGACGCGATGCTTCCGGGCAAGGACGGATTCACCATCTGCCGTGAGCTCCGTGCGTCGAGCCGGCTGCCGATCATCATGCTGACCGCCGCGGGCGAGGAGACGGACCGCATCGTCGGGCTCGAGATGGGTGCCGACGACTACGTGGCGAAGCCGTTCAACCCGCGCGAGCTCCTGGCGCGGATGCGGGCCGTCCTGCGACGTGCGTCCGAGCCCGGTCGGGTGGTCGAGGGGCCGCGCGGCGCGCTCAAGTTCGCGGGCTGGACGCTCGACGTCGCCCGGAGGCAGCTGATCTCGCCCGAGGGTGCGCTGGTCACGCTGTCCACCGGCGAATTCGACCTGCTCGTGGCATTTGCGGAGCACCCGCAGCGCGTGCTGAGCCGCGACCAGTTGCTCGATCTCGCCCGCGGCCGCGCACCGTCACCGTTCGACCGGAGCATCGACGTACAGGTGAGTCGCCTGCGCCGCAAGATCGAGACGGACCCGCGCGCTCCCGGGATCATTGCGACCGTGCGCGGCGGCGGCTACGTCTTCACTCCGACGGTGGAGCGCACGTGAGACGGCGGCTGCCGGACACGTTCGCCGGCTGGGTGATCGTGGTGCTGATCAGCGGTTTGGCGCTGTCGCAGCTCGTGACCCTGGCCGTAAATTACCGCACGCGCACCAGCACGGCCACCGTGCTCGAACACCTGCGGATCGCGGAGCGCATGGCAGACGTCGTGCGGCTGGTCGGCGCGGCGACGCCGGACCAGCGACCGAAGATGCTCGCGAGCCTGACCAGCCGGACGCTGCGCGCGAGCTGGAGCGACCAGCCGGCGATCGGAGACGTGCCCGCGAAGGACTGGCACGCCCGGCTCTTCCTCGAGGTCGTGCAGACCGCGTTATGGGACGTGTCGTGGCGCTCCCTGCGAGTGGCGCTGGTCGAGGTCCCGCCGGGCACTCCGCAAGTCTCGATCCCCGGCTCGTCCGACCGACCGCAATCCCTCACCCCCGGCGTCGCGCGCAGCGTCGACGAGATCATGGCGCGGCGCGAGCGGGCCGCCGTGCTGCACGTCGCGCTGCAGCTCGACGACGAGACCTGGCTCAACTTCGAGGCACCGTTCGTGGAGGAGGGCAACATCAGCCCGCCCTGGTCGTCGCCGCTGCTCGCCTTCGCGGCGCTCGCGATCGTGGCGGCGTCCGTCTGGGCTGTGCGCCGGCTGACGGCCCCGCTCACGACGCTCGCCCGGGCCGCCGAACAGCTCGGACGCGACGTGGACGCGCCGCCTCTGCCCGAAAAGGGGCCGCGGGAGCTGCGGGATGCAGCGCACGCGTTCAACGTGATGCAGGAGCGGCTGCAGCGCTTCGTCAAGGACCGCACGGTGATGATGGCGGCGATGTCGCACGACCTGCGCACGCCGATCACGCGGCTGCGCCTGCGGGCGGAGTTCGTCGAGGACGAGGAGCAGCGTCGCAAGATGCTGGCCGACCTCGCCGACATGGAGTCGATGGTGGATTCGACGCTCGCTTTCGCGCGCGAGGGTGCGAGCGGCGAGGGCGATGCGAGCGTGGATCTCGTCTCGCTCCTCGAGAGCATCTGCGAGGATCGCGACGGAGTGACGCTCGAGATGGGACCGGGCGTCGAGGCGCGCCTGCCCTATGTCTGCCGACCGCTCGCGCTTACCCGATGCGTGTCGAACGTCGTGGACAACGCGCTCAAGTACGGGCAGCGTGCCCGCGTCCGGTTACTGGCATCGCCGACGACGGTCACGGTCGAGGTGGACGACGACGGGCCCGGTATCGCTCAGGAGCAGCAGGAACGCGTGTTCGCACCCTTCGTCCGCCTCGAAGACTCGCGCAGCCGCGACACGGGCGGCACGGGCCTGGGGCTCACGATCGCGCGCACGATTGCCCGGGCGCACGGCGGCGACGTCGTCCTCGCGAACCGGCCGGAGGGCGGCCTGCGGGTCAGGATCGCCCTGCCGCGCTGACCTTATGTAGCGCCGACCCTGCGCCGTCGCGTCCCCCGTTGCGGTAAGGGTCCTGAAAAGATCGAAGGATCAATCGGTTGCGAACGATCGTGACCGCGTTACGGTTAGGTGACTTGCCGGATGCATGCCGGGAACCATTCATGCAGACTCGCGTCCAATCGCGTGCACTTATGCGCGTCCTGATCGGAGAGCACCAAATGAAGATTTCCAGCGGAATGCCCTTGGCCGTCGCCGTCTGTGCGGCGTTGCTGGTGGCCGGCACGGCCGCGGCCGGCATGGGCAAGAAGAGCGGCAAGAATGCGGCCACTGCGCCGGCCACCACCACTGCCACGACGCCCGCCGGTCCAGGCGGCGTGGGCATGATGATTGGCGCGGGCCCGGGCGCGCATCCGGGCCTCGGCTCGGCATTGCTCGACCAGTTCGACGCGATCGATGCCGACAAGAACGGCCAGTTGAGTCGCGACGAGATCAGGGCGTGGATCACGGCCCGGCAGCAGGAAATGCAGCAGCGCATCGCCGACCACATCAAGGCCGCGGACACGAACGGCGACGGGCAGATCAGCCTCGACGAAGCCAAGGCCGGCCTGCCGATGGTCTACGATCACTTCGACTTCCTCGACGCGAACCATGACGGGTTGATCACGCAGGCCGAGTTCGACCGGCTGAACGATCCGGCCGTGATGCGCACCGAGGTTCTCGCGCGCCTGAAGGCAGCCGACAAGGACGGCGACGGCAAGCTGAACCTCGCCGAGGCGCAGGTCGCGTTCCCTGCGATGGCGGCGCGCTTCTCCCTGCTCGACAGGAACAACGACGGCTTCATCACCCTGGACGAGCTCGCGGCCCTCATGGGTCCGCACTGAGCAGCGCTGGCAGCAGCACGCGCGCGAGACCGAAAAGGGGACGCTACCCTTTTTTCCGTGAAAAAAGGGTAGCGTCCCCAATTACTCACGCGGCCTTGTCTACCGCCCCCGCTCCCGTGATGGCCGCATGCGCGGCGGCCAGTCGCGCGATCGGCACCCGCGGTGCGGAGCACGACACGTAGTCGAGCCCGATCGAGTCGCAGAAGCGGATCGACGCGGGATGACCGCCGTGTTCGCCGCAGATGCCGACCTTGAGCCCGGCACGGCTCGCGCGGCCCCACTCGACGGCCAGCGCCATCAGCCGGCCGACGCCCTTGACGTCCAGCACCTCGAACGGGTTGTCCTGCAGGATGCCGCGCTCGTTGT
>VEPJ01000182.1 GCA_012026925.1 Gammaproteobacteria bacterium
TTCCTCCCGCGCCGCAAAACGCGATCAGGTTGCCGAACCGGCCGGCAACCACCACCATGCGCAAAGGTGAGCAACGCCGGGCGCACGGCGCATGATTCCGTAATTTCCCTGGCGATGGAGCGGGTGCCATGACGGTGAGAGACAGCAACGGCAACGAACTGCGGGACGGCGATGCCGTGGTGGTGATCAAGGACCTCAGGGTCAAGGGCTCGTCCGACACCCTGAAGCGCGGCACCGCCCTCAAGAACTTCCGCCTGATCCAGGACGACGAAGAGGCGGTGGAGTGCGGCAGCGGGCGCAATACGCTGCAGGGCGCGCGCAGGCCGGTCGCGCGATCAGGAACGTGGCGGAGAGGGCGGCGCCGGGCTCAGGTCGATGTCGAGCGGGCGCTCGCGCGGCGGGACGAAGTCCCGTGGGAACCACACGAACGACAGTCGCATGATGCGTGCCACGTCGGGGATGGCGTCGAGCCGCGTGAGGTAGACACCGAAGCGGTTGCCGCTCGAGAGCAGCGTGTTGTCGGAGAACGGAAACGAATAGGGCGAGAGCGTGAACTCGATCGGCGGCGTGTTGGGCTCGCGCGCGCCGTTGCGATCGAGCACCAGTGCGTAGACGCCCACGGTCTGGTCGGCCCAGCTCACGGCGCGGAAGGCGACCTGCAGTCGGTCGCGGCCGTCCGGAGAAGTGACCTGGAGCGGCGCGCCGACCGCGGTCGACGAGCAGTCGAGGGTGAAGGGTCCGCTCGTTGGTGCCGCGGCGGTGCCCGAGAGCGCACACGACTGCAGCGTCGTCGGCGGTTCGCCGATGGCGGAATTCAGCGAGATCTCGAGGAAGCCCGGATGTGGGCCCGATGCGCCGTCGCCGGCCGCGAGCATCGGCGCCAGCTGGCGCGAGATGACGCGGCGTGCCGTGCCACGCAGGCGGCTGCGGGCGTCCTCGGTCTGGCCGGGGAGCGTGTCGACGTAGCGCAGCAGGGGGCCGAGCTCGAAGTGCTCGTGGAAGTTGAGCGTCAGGAGTTCGGCGAGCAGCGCGAGTCGCTGGGCGCGGGGGAGGTCGGCCTGCGCGCCGCTCGACCGGCCGTCGGTTTCGTTCTGCAGCAGCGGACCGACGAGCTCCTTGAACATCGCCGAGCGCAGCGCCGTTTCCGACTGCTCGCGCTGGTTGCGGAGCGCCTGCACGTTGTTCTGCGTGGCGATGGCGATCTCGCGCTCCTTGAGGGAGTTGGTGAGATGCACGCCGACGATGGTGGCGCCGAGGGTCGCGAGCGGGATCGCAAGCGTATTGACGACGTCCGCGGCGAGCCGGATGTTGCCGCGCCAGCCGCCGTGCGTGTGCGGAGGTGAAGGGGACGCGGAGCCGGTGGCGGCGGGCGGCGTGGGTGCGTCGGTCACGGTGCGGGATCAGCCGCAGTTGATGTTGACGGTCACCGGCTCGGAGAGGCTCAGGAACTCCTGCTCGTGCGGCTTCGGCGCCGTGCAGCGCGCCTTGTACTTGCCGACCGGCAGCTGCAGCTGGTACGGGCCGGCCGGCAACTTCGCGACGACCGCGCCGCTCCCGTCGACGATCACCACGGCCGCGCCGGCGGGCGTCACCGTTCCTGTGACGATGTCGGCGACGGCGCCCGCGGCCGCCAGGGTGAAGGCGACGAATGCAAATGGCGTGACGAGAGGTCGAACGCGCAGCGTGGTCATCGTATGTTCCTGGGGCACAGCAGTCGGATTCACGTTACGCCCGCGGCGGCGGGGCGGCAAGCAGCCGACCGTCATCCGGCCGCGAGCTGACCTGGCAGGTGGGCGCTGAGGCGGCCGAGCAGGGCGTTCAACGTGGCCAGTTCCTGCGCGGACCAGCGTTCCGCGAACAGCGCCTCGGCCTGGGCGGTGAGGGTGCGAGTGCCTTCGCGCGCGAGGCGCCGTCCGGACTTGCGCAGCACGACGTAGCCGACGCGGGCATCGCGCGGATCCTCGGCGCGCTCGACCCAGCCGACCTTCTCCATCGGGGCCAGCATGCGGGTCACGCTGGACTGGCTGAGGTCCAGTCGTTGCGCGAGGTCCACGCGTCGCAGCCGCCCGCCCGGGGCCTGATCGAGGTGCATGAGGAGCAGCAACTCGTTCACGGACAGGCCGTGAACGCCACCCAGCTCGGCGGCGAAGCGTTGCTGCAGGTGGGACTGGGTGCGGAGGAGGTGCAGGACGGTGACGAGGGCGGGGTTTTTCATGCCCATATTGTAGGGCCAATACTTGCAAACGCAAGTACACGGCAAGTATTGACCGCCGATTCGTTCGCGGGTGCCGCGGAAGCTGGCGATCGATGTGGTGAAGCGTGGAGCGGGGGAGTGCCTGGTCCGGGCGGTGTAAGCGCCGAACGTGGCGGAGGGAGCCGCTGGATGTGCAGGTGAATGGTGTCAGGTGACGCGCGAATCGCGACCATGAAGCTCGCGCCAAATGTGCCCGCACCGGACACATTCTCGGCTGGTGACATCCCGCCGCGGTCGTCACGCTCGGCTGCATGTCCGAGGCACCTATCCTGATGACCGAGTACTTCCGCGCCGTGCGAACCCGCCCGGACCGTGCGATGATTCGAGACGACTGGATCCGGCAGGCGATCGAGCGGCCCGTTCGCGAGTCGGTTCAAGCCGACGGCCGCATTCGCAGGTGGGCATTGATTGCCGAGGCGGGTGGCAGGGCATTGCGTGTCGTCCTCTTGCCGGACCAGTCGACCGTGCACAACGCGTTCTTTGACCGGACGTTCAGGCCATGAAGATCACGTACTTCGAGGATACTGATACTCTTTATATCGAATTCCGGTCGTCCGAAGTGGCCGAGACCCGCGAACTCGATGAGAACACGCTCTTGGATATCGATGCCCAGGGAAACCTGTGCGGCCTGACTCTTGAGCACGCCCGAGAGCGGGCGGACATTCCGCACGTCACGTTCGAGCAGGTCGCGGCCTGATCCTTGGCTCGATCGACCTGCGCCGCGTCCTTGTCACAGGCCACGTCCTGATATTGGCGGCATCAACCCCCGCCACCCCGCCGACAGGTGCCCGTACTCCGTCCCGCCGAGCCACACCTCGGCTTGCACTCGCTCAGCGTGTCCGTAGCTCCACTCGGCGACCGAGACCGACGTCGCGCGATCGACGAGCAGGCCCGCGTCGGTGCCGATCGAGAGCAGGTCGGCATCGTGATCCGAGACGAACTCGGCCCAGCGCCCGAGATAGACCTCGCCGCCCAGCAGGTCGCTCTTGCGGGAGTTGCAGGTGCCGTGGGCCAGCACGAGGTTGTGCGCCAGGTCGCGCGGGTAGCGCGACCACGGGATGAAATGATCGACCGCGGCCGCCGACGATAGGCTGCGCTGGCAGTAGAAGCATCGCCCGCGCTGCAGCTCCCTCAGGGGTTCGCTCACCTTCAGCGATAGCGCCGCGCGACTCGAGCCGAACAAGAACTCCGACAGCCCCACCGCACGGCCCAGCACCGGCTGGTTCTGCTCGAGCGACAGAACGAACCGCAGCCACTCCGTCTGTGCGAGCCGGCGAATGAGCGGCGCCCGTTCACGCAGGTGGCAGGCGACGCCCGGCAGCAACGTGATGTGGTTGGCCTTGGTGTCCGGCTTCTCGTAAAGGAAGCAGACGTCTTCGTGGCCGACACGTTGAAGCTTCCCAAGCGGCATGGTCTTGAGCAACGTGCGCATCCGGCCGACCAGTCGCTCCCAGTCCGCCGTGCGCCGTGCCTCCGCGAGCGTCGAGCGGCTCCCCTTCAGGTCATCCCGCAATCGGGCGAGTCGTGTGATGGCGCCCGCCTGCTTGCCCTTGTTCTGGTGCAGCACGAGTCCAATGCCTGATACCCCACCGGCTTCATACGGTGCGGCCTGCCGCCAGTACAACTCCGCGAACTTGTCGGCGATGTCGCGTACGGCCAAGACCAGCTCGCGATTGGAATCGTCGCCCCGTTCGATCGCCAGCTCCACGAGCGCGACCAGCAGGGCGTACTTGTACGTCGCGACGAACGAGCCTTCGGACAGGATGCGCTCGATGTTGGCGATGAACCGGACCTGGTCCTCGGGTGACGGGCGCGAGGTGCGGGCCGGCAGGTAGGGCGGTGGTGTCCCGGAGTCCCTGACCTTGCCCACGGTCAGTCCTCGTTCCAGTACGCGGCCTTGTCCGGGAGCACCCAGCGAACCCCGCCCCGCGGATCGTCGCGATCGCCCACGTAGCGCGGGATCAGGTGGATGTGCAGGTGCGGCACCGTCTGCCCGGCGGCGGCGCCATCGTTGATGCCGATGTTGTAGCCCGCGGGACGGAACTCGCGGTCGAGATCGTCACGGGCCGCCGCGAGCAGCGACATCAGGTCGGCACGCTCTGCGTCCGTGACTTCGAAGAACGAGGCCACGTGCCGCCTGGGGATGACGAGCGTGTGGCCGGGCGAGACCGGGAAGCCGTCGCGGATGGCAAAGGCGGTCTCCCGCTCATGGAGGACGCGATCGCGCGGCAGGCTGCAGAAGGGGCAGGAGGCAGTCATGGCTACTGATCGCCAGTATCCGAATTTCGATAGAAACGCGCCACAAATTGCTGCTGCAGACGATTGACCTGCCGGCGCATCGTCCGAGGTATTGCGGTACGTGATTTATAAGCTACACTCATTC